>JBEOKA010000001.1:0-15824 GCA_040275325.1 Myxococcaceae bacterium
TGACGTCAGCATGCCCTGTGAATGCGTTCTCGTGGCGGCCCGGTCTTCGAGCGCCCACGACCTTCGATAGCCCGCGTGAGGCTGCTATGCCGGCCGCATGAGCTCCGTTCCTGCGAAGCGCCCGAAAGACTCGCTCACCGAGATGACGCAGATCCTCCTCCCTGGAGATGCGAACGCGCTCGGGGCCGCGTTCGGCGGAAGCGTCATGGGGTGGATCGACATCTGCGCGGCGGTCTGTGCGCAGCGGCACGCGAGGCAGACCGTCGTCACCGCGTCGATGGACGACCTGCACTTTCACGCACCGATCAAGGTGGGCATGGCCGTCACGCTGCGGGCGCGGGTCATCGCCGCCTTCACCACCTCGATGGAGATCGGGGTCACCGTACACAGCGAGCACCCGGTGACGGGAGAACGGCAGCTCACCACGAGCGCCCTCCTCACCTTCGTCGCCCTCGACAAGGACGGGAAGAAGCTCTCAGTTCCGGCGCTCGAGTTCGACACGGACGAAGAGCGCGCTGCGGCGGCAGACGCCCGAGATCGCCGAACCGAACGCCTCGCCCGCAAAGATCGGGGAGCCCGCTGGCTCGCGCTGGTGCTCCAGGAGTCGCGAGGGCACTGAAAGGCGTGCGAGCAGCCGACGCAGAAGAGGCACTGGTCTCAGGCCACGAAGCTGCTCCGGACAGGTGGGCGCCCCGAGGGCCTGAGATGCACCAGCGCCGCAGCCAGTGCGCGCACCGCCTTCAGTCGAGACGGAAGCCGAGACGGATACGACGGCGAAGCTACCGCCACCACCGCGACCACCAGTGCCTGGCAAGCCACCACCGCCGCCACCACCGCCACCCCAGTGATTGCGGCAGTCGCTGCAGATGAGGACGGGACGCCCATGGCGATCGCTCAGGCCAGGCTCGGAGCCGTGAATGACCCCGAGGTGCGCGACGCTCGAGCACCGGGGCGTCGAAGCCGAGCTCCTGCCGCGCAAACGCGAAGTACTTCGGCAATGCGCTCTGCACCTCGGCACCGAGCGAACGGGTCGCCTCGAAGGTGCTGGCCTCTGCGCGAGCACGCCCGTGGCGATGAGGGCCGTCATCGGAGGCTCACGGCGCGCTGACCTCGCACGTGAAGAGAACCGTCTCTCCCACGACGACACGAGCCGTGCCCCCCCTCGCGCAGATCGAAGATGCTCAGCGGCGCAGCACCAGCGTGTGGCCGTCTTCACCCAGCTCGGCCACATCGTTCACCACCAGCGCCTGAAACCCCTCGGCCTGCACCGTCACCGGCTGGCCCGAGAACGGCTGACGCTGCGCGAACACGATGTTCGCCAGCACGTTCGTGCGCAGCTGCGCGATCACGTCCTCGCCCTGTTTGAACGTGAGCGAGACATCGGCCAGATAGTTTCCTTCGGGGTCGAGCACTTTGAGCCAGTAGCCTTCGGCCGGCATCAGCTCGAGCTCGGCGACGGTGTTCGGCTTCGAGGTCGCGTTGTTGAGCGTCGACGGCGCAAACCCATCAGCGACCGCGATGAGCCGCGACGAGGCGAACGTGCTCCTCGAGAGCACCTGGCCCTGCTTGTTGGTCAGCCCGCGAAAGAGCACCGTCGATGGGCACTCAGACGAAGCGGGGCAGCCAACGGGCTCGGAGGTGATCGTCACCGCGAGGCAGGTCAACGGACCACCCGTGCGCCCATCGAGCATGACAAGATCGCCCTTCCCTTCAGGGCCGCACGCGACCGTCTGCTTCTGATTCTCTGGTGCATCGGGGCGCCCGGCTTCGTCGAGCCTGGAGTCTCCGCCACCCACCGCGTCTTTCGTCGTCACGCACCCGGCGATGCCGAGCACGAGCACCAGCCAGAGCCCCCGCTTCACGTGGCGCTCAGGCCGAGAACGACGAGCCGCAGCCGCACGACGACTTCGCGTTCGGGTTCTCGAAGCGGAACCCCGCCGCCGTGTCGGTCTTCACCCAGTCCATGCGGCTGCCGGCGAGGTACTTGGCCGAGAGCTTGTCGGTGACGATCTGCACGCCGTCCTGGGTCCAGAGCAGATCGCCCTCCTTCATGTCCTTCACCATGTTGAGGTCGTAGCCGAGGCCGCTGCAGCCCGCCGGCACCACGCGCACCGTCAGGTAGTGGCCCTCGAGGCCCTGTGTCGCCATCACCTCTTTCACCTGCGCCACGGCAGCCTCGGTCAGCACCAGCACGGGCGCGGCAGCGTCGGTCGAAGGGGTCGAAGTCGAAGGGGCAACGTCGGTCGCGAGGGTCGTGTCCATGGTGGCGGTCTTATAACGGCGGGCGATCGCGAGGCAAAGTCAGCCCTCCCTGCCCGACCGTCAGAAGCCGACCATCTTCGAGATGATCTCTTTCATGATCTCGCTCGTGCCGCCGCCGATGGTGATGAGGCGAATGTCTCGCCACGCTCGGGCGATGGGCGTCTCTTCGATGTAGCCCATGCCGCCGTAGAACTGCTGGCAGTCGTACGCCACCTTCTGCGCGAGATCGCCGGTGACGAGCTTGGCCATCGAGATCTCCTTCACCGGGCTCTCCTTCGCGTCGAAGAGCTCGACCGCGTGGTACGTGAGCCGGCGCGCGGCCTCGAGCTGGGCGAGGTGCTCGACGAACTTGTGGCGCCACACCTGGTACTTGATGAGCGGTTTCCCGAACGCGCTGCGCTCGTTGCCGTAGCGAATCGCGTCGTTGATCATCAGCTCCATTCCAGCGGTGGCGATGATCGCGGCCGTCAGGCGCTCGCCCTGGAAGTTCGTCATGATGTGGTAGAAACCCTCGTTCTCTTCGCCGAGCACGTAGCGCGCGGGAATCTTGCAGTCCTCGAAGTAGAGAATCGCGGTGTCGGACGAGAGGTTGCCGATCTTGTCGAGCTTCTTCGAGACGCTGAAGCCCTTCACGTCGGTCGGGAACGTCAGCAGCGAGATGCCGCCGTACCCCTCACCGCCGGTGCGCACGGCCAGCGTGATGAAGTCGGCGCGGGTGCCGTTGGTGATCCACATCTTCGAGCCGTTGATGACGTAGTCGTCACCGACGCGCTTCGCCGTCGTCTTCAGGTTCGCGACGTCGCTGCCAACCCCGGGCTCGCTCACGCCAAGCGCCGCGATCTTCTCGCCCTTCATCGCCGGCTCGAGGAACAGGCGCTTCTGCTCGTCGGTGCCGATCTCGTTGATGATCGGCGTCGCCATCTGGCCCTGAACGAGCAGCGCCATGTTCACGCCTGCGTTGCGGCTGTGCGCGAGCGCCTCGCAGAAGGCCGTCACGTACCAATAGTCGAGCCCGCTGCCGCCGTACTTCGGGTCGTGGTTGATGCCGAGGAAGCCCAGCTCGCCCGCCTGCTTGAAGATCTCTCTGGGGAAGATGCCGGCGCGATCCCACTCCAGCGCGTGCGGAGCCAGCTCCTTCTCGACCCACTGCTGAACGGACTTGCGGAAGGCTTCGTGCTCGGGAGTGAAGAAGTTGGGCATGGCGCGTCTCCAGAAAGCCGGCGCTCACGGCCGGCGTCGATGATTGACTTGAGAATCAATCTCACGGCCGCGCGGGTTGCAATGTCGTCATGAGCCGAAACGAACCGCGCCACCGTCGTGAAGACCGGTGGCGCGAAGGGATCTGCCTGTCGAGAGCCCTCAGGGCTGGCAGTAGCCGTAGCCCACGGGAGCGCCCGTGATCTGCAGACAGCGCTGCGCGGTGGGAACCTGCAGACAGCCTGCGTTGCCCGCCATCACGTCGCAGTACGCGCGGCAGAGGCCGGTGGTGCCCAGCGCCAGGCCGTTGCAGTGCAGCGAGCGCGCCGCAGGAGAGGTCGAGAAGCAGACCGTCGCGGAGTTGCAGGCGTTGAGCTCGGTCTGGTTGCCCGTCGGCGCCGCGCAGTAGGCCACTGGCGTCGTCGCAGACGAGTCGAAGTAGCAGAACGTGCCAGCAGCGCAGTCGGGGCTGCGAATGTCGCAGGGGCGACGGCAGGACTGCTGGTTGGGGTTCTGAACGCACACCTCGGCAGGATCCATCGAGCCACCATCGGCTCCGCCTGCCGGGGCGCACACCACACCGCCACGACCACCACACTTGCAGAGGCCGTCTTCGGGGTCACAGCTGGTGCCGGACGGGCAGGTGCGCGGGCCACCATCAGGCTGCGTGCACTGCGCGCCGCCCTGACACTTCGGCGGCGGGCCCAGCGAGCAGATCTGGTTGGCGGCACAGACAGGGCCTCCGGGGCCGCCGCACTTGCAGACGCCGTCGACGGGATCGCAGGTCGTTCCGTTGTTGCAGGTGACGCCGAGACACGCGGTGCCGGCACGACACGAGCGGGCGCTGTTTGCGCAGGCGCCGCCATCGCTGCCAGCGGGGCAGGCGCAGGCCTCACCGCTCTGACAGACCACGCCGTTGCACTTGCAGAACCCGTCTGCGGTGTCGCAGACGTTCGAACCCGTGCACGCGACGCCCTTGCAGACGTTCGCCACGCACATGCGCGAGCCGTCGGAGCTGGTGATCGAGCAGCTCTCGGTGGCGTTGCAGGCGCCCGAACCGCAGAGGCAGCGACCGGTGCTCTGATCGCAGCTCTCGTTGCGGTTGCAGCCACGGGCGCGGCAGTCGATCGACGGCGCGCATGCCTTCGTGAGCGGGTTGCACTGCTCGCTGGCTCCACACACCAGCCCGCCCGTTCCACCGCACTTGCACTGGCCGTCGAGCACGTCGCAGCTGGTTCCGAACTTGTCGGAGCAGTCGACGCGCGCACACTTCGTCGATTGGCAGGTGTTGGCCACCGGGTCGCACACGAAGCCCTCGGGGCAGATGACGCCGCCGCGGCCTCCGCACTTGCAGGCGCCATCGCCCGGGTCGCACGCCAGCGGTGACTCGCACTGCACGTTGCGATCGACGCACAGGTTCTTCGTCGCGCCGCCGCACGAGGCCGTCACAGTGCCCGTCGCCAGCGCCGCGAGAGCCGCCCACACCAGATTCTTCCAGATCCTCACAATGACCTCGTCACAGAAAACGGTTCAGGGTTCAGCCGGCGACACGCACTCAGGCGCGGCGGCGACGCATCAAGAAGAGACCAGCCAGCACGCCCAGCGCGGCCGAGCTGAGGCCCGCGGCCGACGAGCACCCGCCACTGCTCTGGCTGGCGGCGAAGTCGGGCTGCAGCCGAATCGAGAGGCCACGAACGTCTTGCCGCCCGCCCTCATCGGCCACCTTCACGAGGAAGGTGTAGGTGCCCGGCTCAGCGTTCGGAATGCCGAGAATCGAGCCGTCAGACCCCATGCTCAGCCCCGTTGGCAGCGTCTGGGTCGCGTCGGTCGCCACGCAGTCGAACTGATCGGCAAGCGTCGCCTGGCGAATGCAGGGCAGCGTGTAGGTGACCACCGCGTCGCGCCCGCCGTTGTGCGAGAGCTTCACGGCGTAGCTCTGGTTCACGAAGGCATCGGGCAGAATCGTGGTGGTGATGGCCAGCGCCTCGACGTAGCCAACCAGCAGGGTCACTGAGACCGAGTCTTCCGTGCCCGCGCCGTCGACCACCTTGAGCGTGAGCGAGAAGAGGCCCGCCTGCTTGGGAGTGCCCGAGAGGAAGTCTTCGTTGACGCCGTCTTGAATCGTGAGCCCGAAGTTCTCGGGCAGACCCATTTGCGAAGCTCCCGGCGACTCCGTCGGGTTCTGCGGCAGCTGCTGGAAGCGGGTCACCGACCACTGGTACGGAGCGCGGCCACCCACCACGACGAGCCGCTGCAGGTAGCTCTGCCGCAGCACGCCACGGACGAGGGCCGTCGTGCCGATGCTCAGCGTGGTGGGGTTCACGACCCGAACCTTGAGCTCGCGCGCGACCTTCGCGTTTGCGCCGTCGGTCACCTCGACTTCGAAGACCTTCTCACCCGACTCGGTCGCACGACCCTCGAGGAAGCCGTCGCCAGAGAGGGCGAGGCCATCGGGCAGCACGGCGTTCGGGCGGAGCGCCCACTGGTACGGCGGCTTCCCACCGACGGCGATGAGCGACGCGCTGTAGGCACGGCCGAACTCAGCGCCCGGCAGATCCTGATCGACGATGACCAGCGGCAGGGAGCCCGCCCCCACCATCATGCTGAGCATCTGGGTCGCGGTCGCCGCCCCCGAGGTGGCAGTCACCTCGAAGGCAAAGGCGCCGGTGCGAGCCGGAGCGCCCGAGAGCGTACCGTCGGCCGACAACACCATGCCGGCAGGCAGCGCACCCGCGCTGACCGCCCACGTCACCGCGCCCGACCCGCCCGAGGCGCGCAGCCGCAGGCCGTACGGCGCGTACTGGGTGGCGGCCGGAAGGCTGCTGGTCAACACGGTGAGCGCCCCCGTCGAGACGACCGTTCCCGCGGCAGCGACGGCGCAGTTGTTCACGACCGAGATCTCGTCGATGCCGAAGGCTGCGGTGGCGTTCGCTCCATCGAAGTTGGCGCAGACGCCAATCCAGTAGGTCCCGGCCGTCAGGTTCGCGGGCAACGCCACCATCTCGTTCGCAGTGTCGATCTGGCCCGGCGTGAGCCCGGTCGAGTTCCCAACCGGAGTCAGCGCGCGGTCAGAGATGCTGATCACGTTGTTGTCCGAGAGCAGCACCGTGTACTTGAAGCCAGCCACGGCCGCGTTGCCCACGTTCGTGAGCGTGCGGGCGACCGAGATCATTCCAGCCGGTGCAGCCATCGCAGGAGCGGTGACAGCCGACACGGTCAGATCGCCGCGGGGTGCACCAACGACCATCGTGGCGGGCGGGCTCAGGTTGTTGTTCTCGTCGATCTCGGGAACGGAGTTCGAGGGATCGATCGCCGCGAGCACGAAGAAGCTGCCAGCCGTCACCGTGGCGGGCAGGTCTCCTGGGAACGCGACGGCAAACTCATCGCCGACCGGAACCGTCGCCGCCATCGCGTCGCCGATCAGCGTGTCGGTCGCGGTCTGAAGGATCGCGTCCGTCGAGAGGTAGAAGCGAACCGTCACGTTGTTCGCGACACGGCCACCCTCGTTGCGCACGAAGGCCGTCGCGCCGTACCGAACACCCGAGTAGCCAGTCTGGTCGACGGCGAGGCGCGTGATGCGCAGGTCGGCAGGCAGGAAGAAGTCAATGGCCTGGCTGGTGGGCCAGTCGGTGCTCGAGCAGTTGCTGGTCGCGGTACAGGGCAACCCACCAACGCCGGTGCCGGCACTCCCCATGACTCCGACCGACGCCGAGCTGCTGGGCGGCGTGGTGGGGCCGTAGCTGAAGCGCACCATGTTGGTGGTTTCGAACAGGTGGGTCTGGAAGGAGAAGCGCTGGGCCGCAGGAGTCGACGTGAGCGTGCCCATGTCGCGCCACTCGAAGATGACGACGCGGTTCGGCGCGCTGCCCGTCACCTGCCACGCGAAGTTCGCCGACGTGCCGGTCGGCACCGCCAGGCTGTCCCACCAGGCACCGATCATCGTCGAAGGCGAGCCCGAGGAGCTGTGCGGAATCGTCGCGTTGAACGAGTCGGCGTCGTCTGCCCCGCCCAGCGCGAGGTAGCCGTACCGGGACATCGACACCTCCGTGTACAGCTGGTTGTAGAACTTGAAGGCGAACGGGAGCGTGACCCTGGCGCCGGCGAGCGTGCTCGGCGCCACGACGGTGCGGGCCGAAGGCAGCGCCTGGTACGGCAGTGGTGAGGGCGTCGAGGCCTGGTACGACTGCGCCAGCCCCACGACGGGCAGCGCGATCGCGGCGGCTGCCAGCACAGGAGCCGCGCGTCGACGCGACCTGCGAAGCAGCACACCCAGCGCGATGAGGAACATGCCCAGCGGGCCGGCGTCGGTCGTGCTGCACGAGACGCGAGTCGGAGCCCGCTCGACGACCAGGGCGTACGGCGCCAGGCCGTTGGCGCCAGCGGCGTCCTTCGCCTCGACCACGAAGGTGAAGGTGCCGATGGCGGCGTCGAGGTTCTCGACCGTTCCAGTGAGGGTGCCGTCAGCGCCGAGGGTGATGCCCGGCGGCAGGCGGCCCGAAGCGATCGACCAGGTGACGGTTCCGGCAGGCTGGGTGGCGAAGGAGGCGTTCACCGCCTCGTCGGGGCGGAGAAGCTGGGGCAGGTTCGAGGCAACGATGCGGAAGCGGTTCGTGTACACGGTCACGGTGTAGTCGATGGTGTCGCTCCGGCCACGGGCGTCCTCGACTGAGATGGTGAAGGTGAAGGTGCCCGCGCGGGTCGGGCGGCCAGAAATCGTGAAGACGGTGCCGAACTCCTGCGACACGAAGCCAGGAGGCAGGTTCCCGCTGACGGTGAACACGAGCGGGCGTGCGATCGCGCTGCCGTCGGCGTTCTGCACGGCGATCTCGGTGGGCGCGTAGTCCTGACCGGTGACGCCATCGGGCAGGCGGGCTGTCTTGATGACGATCGAGCCGGCAGCCACGAGGCGCAGCTGGAGCTCTCGACGGTTGATGCCGCCGGTTGCGTCGCGCACCTCGAAGGTCACGCGGCTCACGCCATCGGGCGTTCCGGCCCGGGGAGCGCCACCCAGTACGCCGTCAGCGTTGAACGTGATGCCGACTGGCAACGTGCCTGCGGCCACGCGCCACGCGTACGGTCGCGAACCTCCGGCGGCACCGAGGGGGAAGTTGAGCGTGGCCGCCGGGCTGTTGACGATCGCGGGGATCGAGACCGTGGTGATCTCGACCTGAGAGGTCGCGGGCAGCACCCGCATCACCAGGCGGCCCGTCGCCACCCGACCGTTGTTCGACACGTTGACGGTGAAGCCGCGAACACCCGTTCCGCCCATGCCCGAAGGCGTGCCCTGCAGCTCGCCATCTGGCGTCAGGGTGATGCCAGGAGGCAGCGCGCCCTGTGCAGCATCGACGCTCCACATCGAAGGGCCGTTCTCGCCCGTGGCGGTCAGCCGGTAGAAGTAGGAGCGGCCAACCGTCGCGTCGGGCAACTGCACGTCACCCACACGAAGCGACGACTGCACCACCTGAACGACGTTCGACGAGAACGCGTTGTTGGTCTTGCTGAGCTCGGTGATCGTGTTGGCGGGATCGACGAGGCAGCCGACGTAGTAGCTGCCAGGGGGCATGGTGGTGGGCAGCTTGACGAGCTCGGTGCGTGAGTCAGCCGAGCCACTGACGAGCTGCAGGGAACTCTCGAGCGCCACGCCTCCGTCAGCCAGCTGGATCTCGAGCGGCACGTCGTTCGTCGTCACGATGGTGTTGGCCGACGCGAAGTAGCGGTACGGCACGCTCGCTGCGGCGCGGTTGCCGATGTTGCGCACCGTGCGGAAGACGGGAATCACTTCACCGATGCCGGCACTCGCGGGCGCCTGGAGCGCCGAGATCGCATAGTCGGGCGCCGGAGACTGGCAGCGAACCGGGCCGATGTTGGCCGAGTTGTTCCCCTTGTTCGACTCAACCACCACCCCCAGCATGTCGAGCGAGACGAAGACGAAGTAGTTGCCAGTGGGCAGGCCTGCGTCGGCGCGATCAGTGACCGGCAACGTGAAGGGAATCTCGAGGGTGGTCGAGCCGTCAGCCGCGAGGGTCTCGGCAACGACCTGCTCGGCCATGATCTGGTCAGAGAGGAGCGACAGGGTGCTGTCAGTCGAGAGCACGATGCCGATGCGGTAGTTGCGCGCCGCCCCGCCACCCTGGTTCTTGAAGCGAACGACTGCCTTGTACTGCTCTCCGAAGAGCACGTTCCGCACGGGCACGCGGGTCGTCTGATCGATGATGTCGATCGCCTCGAGCAGCAGGTCTGCGCGCTTGATGGTCACCTTGCCCGTCGAGAACACGAGGTTGTTGCGCTCGGAGGCCTCGACGATCTGGCCAGCAGGGTCGAGCTGCAACACGTAGAAGAAGTCACCCTGCGGGGCATCGAAGGGCATCGTGACGTTCACGCTCTCGTCGACCGTCTCGCCACCAGACACCGCGCGCGTGCCGCGGTGAATGACGGGCAGACCGACAGGGCCTGGGCCTTCGCCGCCGTCGGGCAGCAGGTCGATCGAGCCGCCGTCTGCGAACATCACGAGGCCAGCGTCGCGGCTGGCGGCGAGCATGATGCGGTAGTTGATGGTGCCGGCGGCCGAGCCACCGCGGTTGAAGTACTGCAGACGAACGGAGTCGGTCGAGTCAGGGCCGCTGGTCGCGACACCCGTGATGTTGGTCGAGACGAGATCGACGCCGCCGGTGATGGCGTACGGCAGCACGGCGATGTTGTTGACCTCGGAGACCTCGGCGACGGTGTTCTGGGTGTCGAGCTGCACGATCACGAAGTAGTCGCCAGCCGGAGGCGGGCTCGAGGTCGTGACGACGGTGCTGAAGTCCTGGGCGCCCTGCGGCGAGAGCGAGTTTCCAGACGTCTCGGGGTCGAGGGGAATGTCGTTCGCGCCGCTGCCGCCGTCAGGCAGGCCGGGGCCGCCGTCAGCGGGGTCACGCACCGCATCGGGCGAGAGGAAGGCACGCCACGACCAGTTGTTGGCGGGCGAGCGGCTGTAGTTCGTCGCCCGCACCGTCACGGTCATCGACAGATCGTTCGAGGGCTGAATCGTCTGGAAGTTCGAGACCCGCACCGACGAGGCGATCAGATCGGGGCTGAGCGGAGGCTCGGTCGAGATCAGCGTGTCGGGAACGTAGTTGGCGTTGTTGCAGCGGGTGGTGTTGCTGGCGGAGCCGCAGCAGCTCATCTGCGTCGTCGCCGAGCAGCCCGTACCGAGCACGGCATAGCCGAGCGAGCCCGCCTGGTAGCCTGCCACGGCGGCAGCGTTGGTGCCCGAGATCGGCCCGTAGTGAATGAAGAAGTTGCCGCTTGGCTCGAGCGCGATCTGAAAGCTCGCCGTCCACTGGCCACCGAAGTCGTCGATGTTCTGCCACTCGACCGTCACGCGGGCAGGAGTGCTCAGCACCTTGATCGACCCTGTGGTGTTCAGCTCGAGGTCGTCCCAGAAGGCCGAGATGTGGTTCTGCACCGCGCCGGTCGTGGTGGGGATGGGGTTGATCTGGGTGTACGTGGTGCAGCTCGTCGCGGTCGATGAACACGACGTGGGCAGCGTGACGAGGATCTGCCCGTTCACGTGGGCGTACACGGTCTGGTAGGTCGCTCCGTTGTACGGGAAGCCGAACGGCAGGGTGATCGGCGCGATGCCCTCGTCGGTGTTGGTGATCGACAACGTCGTCGCGCCCGTGAGCGGCGTGTAGGTCGCGGTCGTTCGCGTGAAGGGAGGAATCTGCGCCCAGGCCTGAGCGGACATGACCAGGACGGCGAGCACTGCCAGACGAACGTTCATCACACAGATCTCCCAAAGACTGAAAAGCAGCGCGGGCCCTTATCACGCCCGCGCGATCATCCGGCCGAAACCGCGAACCTCAACTTCAGAGGCAGGCGACCTTGTAGTTGACGGTCATCGTCTTGCCAGGCTCGGGCACGTAGAGCGGCTCGAAGATGATCGAGTTGGTGGCCGCGTCATAGCGCCAGACCCGAGCGCCGCGGGCGTCGGTCTGAGGCAGGTTCATGCCGTCGATCTCGACGGTGATGACGTTGCCGTTTCCGAGATCGGGCGTTCCGGTGAGGAAGAAGTTCGTGCGGAACCCGAAGGCGTTCTTGCCGACGTTCTCGAGGGCCGTCGACCAGTTCGGGGTGCAGATCTCTTCGCGAACACCGTTCGTCTGCGAGACCAGCTGCACGTGCTTTCCGTCGTCGCCGTTGCCGTCGTAGATGCAGTTGCCGGGTGACGAAGGCAGGAAGGGCCCGATCACGTTGTACGTGAACGCGCCCGGCCGCTGGACACCCTTAATGTTGAGCATCTGGTTCAGGTAGAACGAGACGGGCTGGTCGGCCTGATCCTGGGCGTCGGTGACGCAGACGACGGCGAGCACGGCGTCGGGGCGGAGCAGGCCACCGTTCTTCGCGGGGTCGGTGATCTTCGGGGCCGTGAGCGCGCGCACCGCGGGCGCCATGCACGTCTCGATGGCCGAGCCGTTCGTGCCGACGTTCACTGTCGCCGCGAACTGCATCTCGAGGCTCGGCGTGGTCGGCGTGAAGATCTTCGTTCCAGGCCACGGCGCCGGTGAGGGCTTCAGATCTCCGGTCGCACAGGCAGGGCAGGAGCCTTCGTCATCGGCGTCGGTCGTCGTGATGCCGATCTGGAAGTCGACCTGGCTCTGCGCCGCGAACTTGATGAACGAGTTGAAGTTCTGACCCAGCTGCATCTGCTTGTCAGACATCGAGCACGAGTCGTCGACCACCAGCAGAATGTCGGCCTTGGGGCGCGAGTCCTGGCGGAAGGTGTCGGTGTTGCTGCCGTCCATGTCGCCCTTGCCCTGCAGCGTCACGAGGTAGTCGACCTGCTGGTTGGCCTGCACGACCTGAATTCGGTACGCGCCGGTGTCAGTGCCGATGTCGAGCGGGCGGTAGCGAAGCTGGAAGGTGACGGGCGTGCCGCCCTGGTTGAGGCAGGGGCCGCTCGAGCCACCCACCGTGCACGTGGGAAGACCCGTCGTGACGGGCGCCGCGGCGATGCTGAACTCATCGCAGCGACCGGGGCCAGCGCAGCCGGGTGAGCCGGCCGGAACACCCGCCGCCGAGATGAGGCTCGCTCCAACCCAACGCACCGCCTGCGGACAGGCGTTGTAGAGCTGGAAGCTGCGGGCAGGCGAGTTGCAGCCCGACTTCACGGTGCCGAAGTCGAGGGTGCTCGGCGAGATGACGAGGCAGCTCGGGGCGAGCGTGGCGGTGACCTGCACCCTGCCCTGCGGCCGCATCGGGTCTGAGACGTTGAACGCCACCGCGCCCGTCACGTTCGTCGGGTTCGCCGGCAACATGCCCTGCGGCCAGGCGCGGGTGACGACGTTCATGCACTCCTGCGGCGCGAGCTCCTTCTCTGCGACTGCGCCGGCAGGCAGCGAGAACATCGCGTCGGAGCCGGCCTCGAGATCGAGGTTCGTCACGAGGCAGATGTCGCCCGTCTGCGTCGCGGGAGCGAGGTTGCAGATCTGGAACGACAGATCCTTGTTGTTCGGGGGCGTGACGACGCCGTAGGCGAGGTTGAGCGGCGTGACCGAGTAGTTGCACGGAGGCAGCACCACAGGGCGCGCGGTCACGGTGATCGTCACCGCAGGCTCATCGGGGTCGTTCGAGAAGAAGGTGATCTCCCACTCCTTGTTGCCGGTCATCGCGTTGACGGTGGTGTTGGCCGGCGTGATGCGAATGGGCACGTCGAGCGACGCACGCGCTCCCGACGCCTCGATGCCGATGGCGGGGTCGTAGAGCCCCATGCCCGTCAGCGGCAGGTCGTCGGTGCAGGTGTTCGTCATCGTGTTGAACGTGCCGACGCAGATCTCGGCCGCAGACGACTCGGCGTTCTTCGGCGTGACTCTCCAGTACGGCTTGCCGGCGCCGTTCGCGCCCAGCTTCAGATTGGCGGCCGGGTCAGGCGTCGCGGGGCGGGTGCCGACGTTGCGCAGCGTGACACGGCGGGTGGCGAACGAGCTCGAGCCGCTGAAGTACGCGATGCGGCCGAAGTTCAGGTTGCCGGCGGGGAGCACATCGATGTCAGGGCCTCCGCCGAAGCCGCGCAGCGAGACGCTGACCGAGTTCTGGGCCGCGATGTCCGGCGTGCCGGCGAGCGTGCCCTGGCGAGGGCCGAGCACGGTCGGGCGGAACGAGACCGTCACCTTCGAGGTGCCGGGCACGATGTTGTTCGTCATCGCGTCGCGCGTGGCCTTGGGCACGGTGAGCTTCGTCAGGTCACCCATGTTGGCGGCGGTGACCTTGTAGATGTTGCTGGGGTTCGCGCCTTCACGGGTGGCGAGGTTCGAGATCGTCACGTCGCGGAACGACTGGTTGAGGAACGTGACGTCCTGGGTGACCTGCAGGCCGGGCTGCACGTAGCCGAAGTTCACGGTGCCGGGCATCCACGAGAGGACCTGATCGACGCCCGTGCCGACGAGGCGAATGCTCTTGTCGGGGCAGCCGTCGGCGGCGCGAATGCGCACGGTCGCGAAGTAGTCGCGAGCCTCGGTAGGCGAGAACTCGATGGTGACGTTCTTCTCGCGGCCCGGAGCGATGGTGAACTCGCCACGCGGCGAGTCGGCGGTGAACGAGAACACGTTGTCTCCGGCCGACGACATGATCTCCTCGACGCGGGGCAACGACTCGATGGGGCGCGGGTTCTTGAGCGTCTGCGTGTACGAGAACTTGTCGCCACGGGCCACGGCCCCGAAATCGATGCGGTCGGGCAGATCGCACTCGCCACGAATCGCCTTGCCACGGAGGGTGAAGTCGACGCTGTCTTTGGTCGAGTTGCTGGTCTTGAAGAACAGCTTCACCTCGTGGTCGACCGAGGTGCGGGCATCGTTCGGCGGCTCGAAGAACGCCTCGAGCTGAAGCGTATCGCCGCGCGCGATGACGACCTTCTCGTAGGCGATGCCGAAGACGGGGTTGGGCTCGGTCACATCGGCGCCGAGCAGTACCGCGGGGCCTTCACCGTTCTTCTGCCACGACTCGATCTGGAGCGGGCCGGTGCCGACGTTCGTGATGGAGATCTTCGCGGTCACCTTCTTGCCCATCGGCACCGTGCCGAAGTCGAGCGCGTCAGCTTCCACGTTCACGCCATCGCTCTCGACGAGCAGTCGGGGCTCACCGCGCGTCACGCCCGTGCCGCCATCGGCGCAGCGGCACCCTGCAAGAGACAACGCGACCGCGAACGCCACCACCAGTGGCTTGAACGTCTGCTTCGTCATGAAGAGTCTCCGTTTCAAACTGATCGTCTCTGCTCGTCTGCGTTCGACAAACGCCCGGCACGCGTTCGTCAAAGCCCTGTGATTTCCAAGGCTATTGGCACAGTGCTGCTCTACCGGTCAACCCTCAGCCCTGATTCTCGTCCGACAACGGCGCCGCGTTCCCTACACGAAGTGTGTTCGATCTTTCCGATCACCGCGTGAGGGAATTACGCCGTGCGTCATCGATTCGAAGGCAGCGGAGGCACGGGTGCAGGGCTATCAGGCGGACATGACTGAGGGTGAGGGGTCGGCGGAGCGTCAGTACACTTCGCGTCGAGACCAGGCACGGGTGACGCTCGAGGCGCTCGATCGGCGGAGCGCGCTGCTCGCCAACCTGCGCACGTTCGCCTTCGTGCTCTTCCTGGTGCTTCTGGGGCTGGTGATCTTCGACAAGCTGCCCAGGGCCGCCCTGATCGCGTCGTTCGGCAGCCTCGCGGCCTACGTTGCGTTGGCCGTCGTGCACGCGAAGGTGATCGGCCAGGAAGCTCGCGAGAAGGTGCGCAAGTCGCTCAATGAGCGCGGGCTCGAGCGGCTAGGCGGTGGGTGGCACAAGTTCCCCGAGAAGGGCGCGGCACATCTCCCCGATGGTCACCTGTATGCGACCGACCTCGACGTGCTCGGTCAGGGCAGCCTGTTTCAGCGGCTCGACGACACGGGAACCAAGGCCGGAGAAGCGCAGCTGGCGAAGTGGCTTTTGACGGCCGCTCCGACGGCGAGCGAGGTTCGGGAGCGTCAGGGCGCGATCAAAGAGCTGCTGGGACTGCTCGACTTTCGCCAGTCGCTCGTCATCGAGGCGCGGCTCGCGGGGCAGGACAAGGCCGACCCCTCGCGCTTCATCGCGTGGACGGAGGCGCCCTCGTTTCTGGGCTCCATTCGGTGGGCGTGGGTCGTCGCGCACGTCTTCCCGGTGTTCACGATCGGCGCGGGGCTCTCGGCGGCGTTCTTCGACACCACCTCCCTGCCCTTCTGGATCGGCACTGCGATTCAGCTCGGCGTGGTGCAGCTGACGAAGACGCCGATCAGCCGCATGTGGACGGCGCTCACCTCGGGCGATCAGGGCTTCGTGCGCTTCGAAGAGACGTTCGCGGCGATCGACAAGCAGACCTT
>JBEOKA010000002.1:0-7234 GCA_040275325.1 Myxococcaceae bacterium
TCTCGCTTTGATCTCCGGGCGCTTGAAGACGTTGACGCCGTAGGTGCCGCGGGGGGCGTTGCCGTCGAGGAACACGTTCTCCACGTGGGTGCCGTCTTGGTTGATGCACGCGCCCGCGACGCAGTCGTCCACGTCGAGCTCGCCGTAGCTGGTGATCGGCAGCTGGTCGCTGATCCAGTCGCCGTTGGGCACGCGCACGTGCAGGTCGAGGTCGGTGTTCTGGTTGTCCCAGAAGACCTCGATGAGCAGCTTCTGGGCGGGCGAGGCGACGATGCTCTTTCGCGCGGGCTGACACGACTTCACGCCCTGGCTGTCAGAGACCTCGAGCTGCACCTCGTACTGGCCGGGCACCGAGGGGTCGAGGCGCATGGCGGTGAGCGCGGCTTCAGGCATCGCGATGGTGGTGCTGCTCGCGAGCGGCCGGTTGCGCAACGTCCACTTGTAGTTGAGCGGCGCGTCACCGTCGGGGTCCATCGAGCCCGTTCCGTCGAGCGTGACCGAGAGGCCGGGCGCGCCGTTACCGAGGTCGGCGATGGTGGCCGTGGGCGCCTTGTTGATGGTGGCGCGAATCGGAATGACGACCTCCTGCTTCTCGGGGTCGGTCGTCTTGAGGCGAATACCGCCCGTCACGTCACCGGAGGCTCCAGCAGGAATCGCGTAGCGCACGGTGAGCTGAATCTGGCCCTGCAGGCTCGTGCGCGGGTCGACGGTCTTCACGGTGGCCGGCGTGCGCGTGGAGCCGACGAAGGTGAAGCCCGCTGGCGTTCCGTCGGTGAAGGCGATCTCGTTGATGACGAGGTCGGCGGTGCCCGCGCTCTTGATGGCGAGCTGCTGCACGGCGGTGGAGCACTCTCCGACGCGGCCGAAGTCGAGCATCGGCGGGTCGAGCTCGAGCACCGCGCGCGTCGAGCCCTTGCCGGTGAGTTCGAGCGTGGTGAGCGGGTTGTCGGTGTCGTCGCTCTCGAACGAGACGGTGTTCGAGTAGTCCTGCTCCTTTGTCGGCTTGAAGGCGAGCGAGAGCTTGCCGACCTCACCGGCCTCGATGACGTCGGGCGCGGCGACGATGCGGAAGATGCCGTCTTCGGTGCCGAGCTTGGTGTTCGAGATGGTGAGCTTCGCGCGGCCGAGGTTGGTGACCTCGAGGTCGATGACCTTCTCGTTGAGCACGGGCAGCGTGCCGAACTCGACGGGCGACGCAGGGGGAGACAGCCGCGGGCGCACCTGGCCCAGGTTGTCGTTCCGGCAGGCCGTCGCCACGAGGAGCAGGAGGACGAACGCAGCTCGTCTCACGGCGTTTCCAGTTCGACTCTCGCCTCCGCTGGCCACATTCGCCGTGGCTGCGGAACGGAAGATGGGAAGGGGCCACCGCTCATCAGGCCAGCTCCGGCTTCGTCTCACGGGCCTTTTCCTTCTTCGTAGTACTGAATCTCGACCTGAGCGTTGAGGCCCGGCACCGAGTCCCCAGCGAAGTAGATGTTGTTGTTCGCCGGCTCGTAGTCCCACCCGTCGGTGCCCTTGAAGGGCGGCTTGCAGACGAGCCCGTAGGTGTCGGGCGAGACGTCCATGCAGGCCGTCTTGTCGACCGAGTCGCACTTCGAGAGGTTCGCGTCGGGCGTGCTGCACGGGTACTTCACGCGCACCTCGACGGTCATCACGTTGGGCTTCTCCTGCAGGGTGAACTTGCGCTTGAGGCCGACGGCGTTGGTGGCGAGCTTCTTGAGCGTGGCGCCGAACGCCGCGTCGCAGATGGAGCCGACTTCACCGCCCGTGAGGTCGCTCATCTCTTTGTAGCGAACGCCGGGCGTCGCGCCGCAGCCGTTGGCCTCGGGGCCCATGATGGCCGCCGTCGTCACCATGCCGTCGTTGCCGATGCCCTTCACCGTCTCGAAGAAGCGGTAATAGAAGCGCACGTCTTCGCGCGACTCGTCCTCTTCGTCGGTGACGAACACGAGGTAGAGGTACGCGTCAGGGCGGAGGAAGGGGAAATCCTTCTTCTCGTCGCACGCGGTGAGGCAGGCCGGCTTGTTCGCCGCGCACGAGCGCTTGCACTGCTCGATGGCCAGCGTGTTGGCCTCTTTCTGGAGCGTGATGGCCATGCGGCCCGCCTCGAGGCCCGCTTCGAACGGGCTGCCCTGAATGCCCACCTTGATGTTGTTCGAGAAGGCGCCCGCGACGTTCGCGGTCTGCGGGGTGATGACGCGCGGGTTGCCCTTGAGCGCGCCCTTGTCCTTGAAGATGTCGGTGGTGGTGACGGCGATGCGGTAGTCGATGCTCGAGCGCGTGAAGAGGTCGATGAAGGAGCCGAAGTTGCGGGCCAGGTTCTCCTGCCGCGGCGCCATCGAGCCCGAGTTGTCGACCACCCAGAGCACGTCGATTTTGGAGGCGGCCTGCTGCGTGTAGGAGTCGACGCGAACGTCGGGCGGCAGGGTGGCGACGATGCGGTCGGGCCCGCAGGCCACACCCATCACCGCGAGGGCGAAAACTGACAAACCTCTGGCAACCATGGCGGTCTTCTGGCGCACGCGGGGGTCTCCCTGCAACGAGAGACCCGTTGTAGCCCGAAGTCGCATGCCATGGCTGCAACCCTCGGGTTTTTGATGAGTCTGCATCGATGCGCCCATGGTGCCCGGGCGGATCAGCACCGTTCAAAGTCCGACATCGGTGTCAGGTGGTCGCGAGTCGTCTGAGGCGATCACCTGGGCGAGCGGATCAGGCCGAGACGATGCCGCGGCGGCGCAGCTCGTCGGTGCGCAGCGGCGTGTACTGCGGCGGCGAACCCACTCTGAGGCGCGCGCGCACTTCGTCGATGGGCAGCGGGAGCAACGCCTCCCAGTCTTGCGGCGCGAGCGGTTGGGCGCGCTTTCCGCGCACGAAGCCGTCGACGACGAGCCACGCGTCATCACCACTCAAGCCCTTCGCGAAGCCGGCTCCCACGACCAGCGCGATACCCGGGTGCCAGTACTGCCCGAGCAGGAACGCGAGCAGCGAGAGCTCTCCCAGCACGTCACCGCGATAGCCCGTGACCGCGTGCCAGAGGTCGTGGGTGTCGCGCATGCGCGCGCGCTGCCAGTCGAAGCCGTCGTGAACGCGCTCTCCTGCGGCGGCCGCGGCGAGAATGCCCTCGGGGCTGATGTTCTCGGAGGCGAGAAAGTCGAGGTACGCGTGCGCGAGGCTGCCCTTCGGCATCGCGCGCAGCGCTTCTCGGTTGGTGAGCACCGGCACGATGTCGGGCTCGGTCTGGCGGAGTCGCCGCCCGGTCTCTGACGCCTCGAACTGTTTGCGCAGCCGGTCCGATGCGTTGCCCTGCAGCGCCTCGATGAGCCCGAAGACCCGCGGCAGGTCGTCGGGGTTCTTCAGCAGCGCCTGCAGCTCGCGACCGGCGCGGGGAAGATCGTACCGCTGGAGCACGTCGAGCATGGGTGAAGCCCTCGTTGGTTATCGACAAAGCTGTTCATAACGCTGCTGACAAGACTGTCAATACGACGGCGCGAACGTTCTGGTATGGAGGCCCGATGAGCCGCTCCCGCGCCGTTGCCGAGCCCCGTCGCCGCCGTTCTGCCGATGAGGCCCGCGAGGCCATTCTCGACGCCGCCGAGACGCAGCTGCGCACGGTCGGGCCGGGAGGTATCCGGCTGCAGGAGGTCGCGCGCGTGGTGGGTGTCTCGCACCCGACGGTGCTGCATCACTTCGGCAGCCGGGAGGGGCTGGTCGAGGCGCTGGTCGCGCGCAGCCTCGAGCGCATTCAAGCGGGTCTGTTCGACGCGGTGGCGGCGCGGCCCGGCTCCGACGGCATCGCGTCACTGCTCGAGCAGGTGTCGAAGCAGATGAAGGCCGACGATCGCGCGCGCAGCTTTCTGTGGCTGGCGCTGGCGGGCTACGGGCCGGGGCTCAAAGGCCTGGCGGTGAAGCCGCTCGCCGAGGCCGTGCACGAGGTGCGTCGCCAGAAACGGCAGGGCACGGGCAAGCGACTGCCGCCCTTCGAAGACACGTGGTTCTCGGTGCTGCTGCCAGCCCTCGCGCTGCTATCACTGAGCGTGCTCGAAGATCAGGGCATCGCCGACTTCGATGGAGTTCGGTTCAGGGCGTGGCTCGCGAAGCTGGTTCACCGGCACCTCGAGTCGTGACGTCAGGCGTCGCACTCGGAGGGGCTGTCAGAGAAGCGGCTCCATTGACCTGCGGCCAGTGAGCCGTCGGGGTCGACCGTGAACGAGAGCTCCTTCGTGTTCAGGCCCGGCACCGGCTGCGCGAACATCACCTTCACGGTGCGGCCGGTGATCGTCCACGTGCCCTTGAAGGTGCGAATGTCGATGGGAAAGCCCCGCTCGTCAGGAAGCCGGAGCGTCAGCTCCATCGCGCCCTTCGCCGAGAACGTCATCGAGCGCGTGGAGCCAGAGGCGCCTTCGCCCGCGCTGTACCAGGTCACGGCGGTGAGCAGCTTCGGCAGGTCTGAGTCCCTCGACGGTGAAAGGCCGAGCAGGCTCTGGAACTGAAGCGTGGTGCGCAGCTCCTTCAAGTCGCCGTCGGTGAGCGCCTTCTCGAGCCGGTTCGGGTCGAGCCTGATGGCCTCGAGCACGTGCTCCCAGATGCTGGGCAGGTAGGCGTCGACTTCGCAGGTCTTGCCGGCCTTGCGCGCCAGCGCCATCGCGCAGGCGAGGTTGAAGTGGGCGAGCGCGAGCGCACGGGTCTGCGCCACCTGCTCCTTCGTCGACGGCTGATCAGTCGCGCGCTCGATGCCCGCCTTGAACTGCGCGATGGCCTCGGGGAACTTCTTCGCCTGGTACAGCTTCATGCCGGCGGCGTTGGCGTCGGCGACCGTGGGCGCAGCAGCGAGCAGAAGCGCGAGGAGCATGCGCCAGTTCTACACGAAGCCCTTTCCACTTCTGGTAGCGAGCGAGGCATGACGACCGCCATCGCGCTCTCCATCGCCGGCTCGGACCCTTCTGGCGGTGCGGGCATTCAGGCCGACCTGAAGACGTTTCATCAACACGGCGTGTACGGCATGGCGGTCATCTCGCTGCTCACGGTGCAATCGACGACGGGCGTGACGCGCGTGCAGACCGTGGAGCCTGACCTGCTCGCGCAGCAGCTCGATCACCTCCTTCAGGACCTCGCGCCGGGCGCCGCGAAGACGGGTGCGCTCGGCAACGCGTCGCTCGTCGAGGTCGTGGCCTCTCGCGCGAAGCGCTTCACGTTTCCCCTCGTGGTCGACCCGGTGATGATCAGCAAACACGGTCACCCGCTCATCGACGCGTCTGCGGTGCAGGCGGTGAAGTCACGACTGCTCCCGGTGACGTTCCTCGTCACGCCGAACACGCACGAAGCCGCATCGCTGACGGGACGAAAGGTCGACACGCTCGCCGAAGCGAAAGACGCGGCAAAGGCCATCGCGCAGCTCGGCGTGAAGCATGTGCTCGTGAAAGGCGGGCACCTCGAGGGTGACGCGGTCGACGTGCTGCTGGCCGATGGCGTGGTGCACGAGCTTCACGCGCCGCGCATCGACACGAAGCACACGCACGGCACTGGCTGCACCTCATCGGCGGCCATCACTGCCCGGCTCAGTCAGGGCAGTGCACTCGTCGAGGCCGTCACAGGAGCAAAGGCGTGGCTCACGCGCGCGATTCAGACCGCTCCGGGGCTCGGCCACGGCGTCGGGCCCGTCAACCACTTCGCGCCGCTCACGGCAGCCCGTTGACCGACGTCGTCAGTCGAAGGCGCGAAATCGCTGGGCGAGACTTTGCTTTCCACGCTGGGCGCGCTCCAATGCGCGCCAATGCGACGACTTCTGGGGGTGTTGCTCCTCATGGCGGGTACGTCGGCGTCTGCGACGTCGGTGCTGGTGGTGGCGGAGAATGAGGCGGCCCGCGATGTTGCCGGTGAGCTCGTCGAGCCGTTCGGCAAGGCGAAGGTGAAGTTGAAGGTCGCCGGCCCGCAGGCGCCCGCATCGCAGTGCCTGCAGCGCGCGAGCGGCGACCGAAATCGATGCCTCGCGCAGGCCGGTGACACCGCGTTCGTCGATGCGGTGCTCGAGCTCGGCGCCTCCACCAGCAAGGGCCGCACGACCGTGACGTTCCTGCTGCTGAGCCTCGACGATGGAAAGCTGATCAAGAAGGAGGTCGCCACAGGGCCGGCTGCAAACCTGGGCGGCGCCCTCAAGCCCGTCATCGCGCGCATCGCCAGGCTCGTGAAGCCGCGCCCCGCAGAGGCGAAGCCCGACCCCGTGAAGACCGAGCCCGTCAAGCCAGAGCCCGTGAAGAGCGACCCCGTCGTGAAGACCGAGCCGGTCAAGACCGAGCCAGTGAAGGCTGAGCCGGTGAAGCAACCAGACGCTCCGACGAAGACCAGCCTCGAGCCGGTGGTGGTGACGCCGCCCGAGTCGGTGGTCACTCCAGTGGAGAAGGGCTCGGGTCTGACGGTGGCGGCGTGGACCACGACGGGCCTTGCAGTCGCTGCCGCAGGAGTCGCCGGAACGTTCGGCGGCATGGGCCTGAGCGCCCGCGGTCAGCTCGATCAAAACGAGGGCGGCAGCTCGCCGCTGTCTCGCAGTCAGGCCAACGCGCTCGCGGCCCAGGCGAACACGAACTTCTCGGTGGCGCTCGGTGCCGGAATCGGCGCCGGTGTGCTGGGCGTCGTCTCGGCCATTCTCTGGAGTCAGACACCATGAGGCAGTCTGGTTGGTGGTTGGCCTTCGGCTTCTCGGTCGTGTCGGCGTGCACCTGTGTCGTGCCGCGGGAAGATCTCATCTACGCGTGCGAGCCCGACAACACGTGCCTCGAGCCTGGCCGCGTGTGTGTTCAGGGCCGCTGTGTTCCATCGGTCGACGGCGGCCGCGCTGGCGGAGCCGCGGGTGGTGTGGCGGCAGGAGGTGCGGGCGGCGGCATTGCCGGAGGCTCGGTCGCAGGCGGTGACGCCGGCGGAATGGCCGCGGGAGGAAGTGCAGGCGGAGACGCGGGCGGTATGGCCGGAGGCGATGCTGGCGGATCCGCAGCGGGTGGAATGGCTGGTGGCGATGCGGGCGGATCGACCGCGGGCGGATCCACGGCGGGCGGAATGGCTGGCGGCGATGCAGGCGGCTCGACTGCAGGCGGATCAGCTGCGGGCGGATCAGCTGCGGGCGGATCAGCGGCGGGCGGATCAGCGGCGGGCGGATCAGCAGCGGGTGGCTCGGCAGGCGGCGGCTCGACCGGCGGCGGCTCGACAGGCGGCGGCTCGGCAGGCGGTGGCTCGGCAGGCGGCG
>JBEOKA010000003.1:0-2402 GCA_040275325.1 Myxococcaceae bacterium
CTTTCCCGAAGGCAGCGGCTCGGGAGCGACGATCTTTGGCAGCTGGCCCGTGAGCGATTTGAGGAACGTGACGATCGAGGTCTGCTCCTCCTTCGTGACGTCTTTGCCGAGCTGGTACTTGCCCATGAAGACGACCGTCTCTTCCAGCGTCTTCAGCGAGCCATCGTGCAGGTACGGCGCGGTCTTCTCGATGTTGCGCAGCGACGGCACGCGGAAGCGGTTCTTGTCCTCCTCCTTCTTCGTCGCTTCGGAGCGGCCGAGATCGGCCATGAACTCGGGCGGCACGCGCACGGCAAAGCCCAGCGCCTGGAACATGCTGCCGCCGATGCCCTCGCCCTTGTGACAGACCATGCAGCCCAGGCTCATGAAGGTGAGCAGGCCCTGCCGCTCCTCTTCGCTGAGCGCCTTCTCGGTGCCCCGCAGGTACGTGTCGAACCTGCTCGGAGTGACCAGCGTTCGTTCGAAGGCGGCGATGGCCAGCGTGATGGTGTCGAAGGTGATCGGCTCTTTCGCGTCGGGGAAGGCCCTGGTGAACATCGGTGCGTAGCCGGGGATCGAGCGCACCACCTTCTCGACCGCGGCGCCGCCGGGCATCGCCATCTCGAGCGGGTTCAGCAGCGGCCCCTTCGCCTGCTCCTCGATCGACTTCGCGCGCCCGTCCCAGAAGAGCGCGATGTGGCTGCCGGTGTTGTAGACCGACTGCGAGTTGCGCCGGCCGAGCTGGCCTTTGTGACCGGGGCTCGTTGGAAGCCCGTCGACCCCGAAGCGAGCGAGATCGTGACAGCTCGCACACGCGAGGGTCTGGCTCTTCGAGAGGCGTTTGTCGAAGAAGAGGTATCTACCCAGCTCGACCTTCGCAGGTGTGACCGGGTTGTCTGGCGAGTCGTACTGCGTGGGGAGCGGCTTGAAGACGATCATCGCCGCCTCGTGCATGCTCGGTGATTCGGCTCGAGCGCCGAGCGACGTGAAAACGACGGTGGCGACCGCGACGCGGAGAAGGACCGTGACGTTCATTGAGTTCCTCGAGCGTGGTGAGCGCGTCACTTCTTCTTCGGCGACTTCGGCTTGAACGTGAGGACGTAGGCCGCGACGTTGCGAATCTCCTGATCGTTCAGGCTGCCGCTCCACGACACCATCAGCGCTGACTTGCCGTGGCTGGGGCCGCCGTCCTTGATCACGGTGTAGACCCACTCATCCGTCAGCCGTGACGCGTTCGCGGGATCCGCGAAGCTGGTCGGCTTGGGCTTGAGCAGCACCGCCTTCGCCGCGACGCCGTCACCCTTCCCCTTCTCGCCGTGGCACGAGATGCAGAGCAGCGTGAAGTGATCCTTCCCCTTCACCGGGTCACCGTTGAGCGCGAACGGCTCCTCGGCCAGCGCGCTCGCAAACGGCACCAGCACCAGCAACCACACCTTCTTCATGAGTGACCCCCGAAGTGCGTTTCGAGGCGTCACCCTAGCGGTGACGAAGCGGTTCGATCCTTGGCTGCAGTCAACGGCTGCGCCAGACGACTGTCGTCTCGGGCTGACGACAGCTCAGGCGATGAGGGCTTCGTGGAGCGCGCGGGTGAGGGCCTTCACGTGTTCGCGCGGCGTCACCAGCGTGAGCTGCAGGGCGGAGCTCGCCATCGCCGTGACAGGCGCAGCCAGCGTGTTCGCGACGCTCAACGCCCTTCGCAGCACGAGCGCGTCGGCGTGAAGGCCGGTGCCTACGCAGGTCACCGTGCCGAGCTCGTCGAGCACCGTCACGTCGGCGGGTAACTTCGAGCGCAGCACCTCGGGGCCATGCACGTCCTGCAGAGGCACGAGCACGAGCGTTCTTCCGCTCGCGTCGAACGACACGCTGCGGGGCTTCACCTGATTCGCGTCGAGCAGCTCGAGCAGCGAGTCGGGAGCGCCCTGAACGCAGAACGCCCAGACGTCGGTCTCGCACGTGACGCCGCGGACCCGGCCCTGCGCTCCCGGCGTGGCCTCGATGCGCGTGCCCGTGCCCGCCGTGTGCGTCGACTTCGCGTGAATGACGATGCCGTGCTCGCGGGCGAACTCGACGGCCTGCGCGTTGAGCACCTTCGCGCCGGCGGTGGCGAGCTCCTGCATCTCTTCGGGGGAGATCGAGTCGAGCTTCTGCGCGCTCGGCACGATGCGCGGGTCGGCCGAGAAGATGCCGTCGACGTCGGAGTAGATCTCGCAGTCGGCGTTCAGCGCAGCGGCGAGCGCGACCGCCGAGGTGTCCGAGCCTCCACGGCCGAGCGTGGTGACTTCCTTCCCGCGCGAGACGCCCTGGTAGCCGGCGACGATGACGACCTTGCCCTGCCCCAGCGCCTCTTCGATGCGCGCTGGCTTCACCTCGACGATGCGTGCCTGGCTGTGGGTGTCGTCGGTGATGATGCCCGACTGCGAGCC
>JBEOKA010000004.1:0-3690 GCA_040275325.1 Myxococcaceae bacterium
GGCCGTGCAGATGGGCGTTGACGAATTCGGCCTCGTGACCGCCTCACTCGCTGGGTTTCTCATTTCCCGCGAAGCGCGCGTCAGAGGAACCCGGCGATCTTCCTTGACCCGACGAAAAACGCATCGCTAGAAGACCGCGCTTTCTTTCGGAAGACCCAAACTTTCTTCGAGGCGCACAATCATGGCTGCAGACACCGGCACGCAGAACTCCGACTGGAAGAAGCGCGAGACGCTGTCGTCGGCGATGGTGCAGATCGTGATCGTCGCGGTGGTGCTCGGCCTCGCGGTGTTCCTCGTCTACCGCCGCGGCAACACGAAGAAAGAGGTCGGCGAGTTGATGAAGGCCGCCCGCTCGTCGGCGTTCAAGGGCAACCCGGCTGACCTGCGCACCGCCGCGAAGAGCGCCGAAGAAGCGGTCGCGCTCGATGGCAACGCCGGTGACGCGCTGGCCCTCGTCGCGAGCCTGTACACCGACCTGTGGATGATTCACCGCGAGAACGGCGCCGAGGCGAAGGCCAAGGAGTTCCTCGATCGCGCCAAGAAGGCCGACTCGAAGACCGAAGAGCGCTACGGCAGCGAGGCGCTGCACATGATCGCCGCCGGTGACGCGAAGGGCGCCGAGAACTTCATCGAAGACCTTCGCAAGAAGGGCGCCTCGAGCGCCAAGCTGTTCTACGCGCAGGCCCTCTCGATGAAGATGCAGGGCAACCTGAGCCTCTCGCGCCAGGGCTTCACCACCGCCATGGACAAGGCGTGGAAAGACGCGAACTACTCGGCGGCCTGGGGTGAGGCGATTCTCGAAGAAGGCTCCATCGGCGCCATCGACACCTTCACCAAGTCGCTCAGCTCGAACCCCGACCTGCTGCGCTCGAAGAACGGCCTCGCGCTCGCGCGCGTGATGAAGAAGGACAAGATCGGTGACGCCGAGGCGATGGTGAAGGGCGTGCTCGACCGCGACGCCGAGCTCTCGCCGCCGCTGAAGGCCCGCGCCATCGCCATTCAGGCGCACATCGCGAACATCGCGACCCAGAGCGACGACGCCATCAAGCTCGCTGACCAGGCGCTGGGCCTCAACCCTGACGACCGCTGGGCGCTGTTCGCGAAGGCCAACGCGCTCGCCGCGAAGAAGGACCCGGGCGCGGCCGCCGCGTACACCGACCTCGTCACCAAGCAGCCCTCGGCGCCCGTCTTCTACTTCGAGGGTGCGCGCAACCTGCAGGCCGCGGGCATGACCGACGCCGCCATCGCGCTGCTCGACAAGTACGAGGTCCTCTTCAAGGCCGTGAAGAACCAGACCGCCGACGGCAAAGAGGTCACCTACCTCGAGCGCGACGATCGCTACTACCTCGCGCGTGGTGACGTGCTCCGCTCGGCCGACAAGCTCGACGACGCCCTCGCTGCCTACGAGAAGGCCATCGAGGCGAAGAACGTGAACGTGACGAAGGCCTACTACTCGAAGGCCAGCATCTTCCTCGCGAAGAAGGAGTACGACAAAGCCCTCGAGATGCTGAAGGACATCACGCCCGAGGACGGCACGGGTCAGCTCTCAGAGGCCTACATGGCCATGGGCGAGGTGATGTTCGCGAAGAAGGAGTTCGGCCCCGGCTGCCAGAGCTTCGTGTTCGGCCTCATCAAGATGAAGGCGCAGCAGGCGCCCCGCGAGCAGCTCAACGCCGTCATCACCGACGTCGCCGCCCGCCTCAAGACGGCCAAGCAGAACGACCTGCTCAAGACCTGGAACGAAGAGGCGAAGACCTTCATCCAGTAACGGCTGGCTGAGCGAGGTCTCCCGACGCCCGCGCCCTTCATGGTCGCGGGCGTCGTCGTTTCAGCGCTTCCACTCGGCCGAGGTGATGAGCCACTCGCCATCGCGATACTCGACGCGGCCGTCGATGTCGTAGCGGCTCACGCCATCACCCGGCTCCTGCCAGTTCACGTCACGACCGCGCGCGAACACGAAGACGCCCGAGAAGGTCGCCGTGTCGCCGCTCACCTTCACGTCGAGCGAGGGGTTCAGCACCACCAGCCCATTCTGGTTGCGGAAGAGGTGGCCCAGCAGCAGCTGCTTCACCTCTTGCTTCGAGCTCACCTGGGCGCCGCGGAAGTCATCGGCGAGGTGGTCTGCCAGCGTGCCGAGGTCTCGCTTCTCGGCCGCGACCACGCAGTCGGCGACCATCGCGCGAACCTCGGCCTCGGGGTTCCGCTTCTTGCGGGGCCACAGCAGCGCTCCAGCGATCAGCACCACGCCGCCGCCGACGAGCAGGCGCCGATCCATCAGCTCTCCACGACCAGCTCATCGGCGTCGAGCACCTCGATGGGCCGCATCGCCTCGCCGATCTGCTTCAGGCGCCGATCGGACAGGCCGTCGAGGTAGTCGCGCAGCCCCGGGTGTTGCTTGAGCAGCCCTTCGAACGCGGCGCGATCGAGCGTCGCCACGGCCGTCTTGCGAGTCGCCGCCACCGTCGCGGTCGCGCGCAGCCCCTTGAGCAGCGCGATCTCACCGGCCACCTCGCCTTCGCGCAGCACGCCCAGCGATACCACGCCGCCGCCCGGGTCTTCTTTCTGCACGACGACCTCACCTGCGAGCACCAGCACCAGCGCGCCCACCGGCTCGCCTTCCTTGATGATCTTCTCGCCCGGCTGCAGCCCGCGGAAGGTGAAGCGCGAGAGCAGATCGGAGCGCTCGGCCTCGGGCACCGGCGTGAACAGCGGCGAGGTGGCGATGATGTTCCGCGCCATGCGGGTCTGCGCGAAGGTGGCCAGCACCTGCGGCACCGAGGGGTAGTTGCGCGCGAGCTCGTTGAGATCCTTGCGCTCGATCTCGAGCACGTCGGCGTCTCCCACCGCGCGCACGGTCGACGTCGGCGCAGAGCCCGTCAGCAGCGACATCTCTCCGAAGATCGAGCCACCGCCGAGGAACGCGAGGCGCTTCTCCTGGCCCTCGACGCGGCGGCTGACCTCGGCCTTGCCGGCGACGAGCACGTAGATGCGATCGCCACCTTCGCCCTCGGTGCAGATGGCGTCACCGTCTTGCAGCTCGCGATAGTCGAGCAGCTCGACGAGCTCGACGAAGGCCTCCCGCTCGAGCTCGGCGAACAGCGGCAGCGGAGGGCGGGCCTCGGGGTCGGCGTGGCCTCCCGTGTCGGGCGAAGCCAGCACGCTGATGGCGGTGTCGCTGAGCTCGGAGCCGGTGAGCGTCATCAGATCGCTCGTCACCTGGCCGTCGTAGAGCGACTCGGGCGGCAGCGGAGGCGGCACCGAGGCCTTGCCTCCGACGATGCGGGCGGCGCGGGCGTGAATGCGGGCCAGCGTCTCGCGAATGCGCTTCTCTCGCGGGGCGAGCGGCAGGGCCTGACGGCAGGCGGCGATGCCCGAGAGCAGGTAGTCACGGCGCAACAGGCCTTCGGCGCAGGCGTGCAGCACCGTCACCGCGCGCTCGTTCTCGCCCAGCTTCGCGTAGCAGCGCGCCGCCAGCATGCGGGAGCGGTGATCATTCGCCTGCCGCCGCACCGACTCGGCGAAGCACGCGAGCGCCTTCTCCCAGTTTCCCTCGGCGACGAAGTCGAGGCCCAGCTCTCTGAGTCCACTCATGGTGTGTGATCGATCGAAGCAGGAAAGGCCGGTTCGTCAGGGCGCCATGGCGGCGACCTGGTTCTTGGCCTTCTCGTGAACGGGGGTGCCCGACTCGGT
>JBEOKA010000005.1:0-12348 GCA_040275325.1 Myxococcaceae bacterium
CTGTCGGTGCAATTTCATGTGCCGGTCTCCGGGATGCCGAGGCCGAGCTGCTGCAGGTTTGGCCACGGGCGATCGATCAGCTCGCGCACCTGGGTGGCCGCGCTGAGCCAGCCCACCTCGAGCCGGGTCAGGGCTTCACTGCTCGCGACACGAACGCCCTGACTGAACACGGCCCTCAACGCCTTCAACGAGGGAAAGGCGCTGAGCTGCTCCCCAAGATCGAGCCGACCTTCGGCCGGTCGATCGAAGCTGGCGCAGTCGAGGCGCTCGAGCGTCTGTGCTGACGGTGCGCGGGCCGCGATGCCTACGGCCAGCCCGAGGGCGTTGGGCATGAAGCCAACGCCGGGCTCGAGCTCTCCCGGCTCGCGCTCGAGCAGCGTGAGGCTCCGGAGCCTGTGCGCGAGCGGCCTCGCGAGCAGATCCTCGAGGGTGTGGGGCGCCTGGTACACGTCGCGGGTGTGGCGCAGGCTCTTGGCTGGCGTCGTGAGGTTCGCGACGGTGGCCGCGACGATCGCGTTGGCCTCGAACTCGAGCGGAAGCCCGCCCAGCTCGAACAGTTGGAACAAGCGGTCGCCCAGCAACGTGCGGCCCTGCTCCTGAACCCAGTCGTCGATGACGGCAGCCGCCTCGGGCGTCGCGCCGCCGTGCAGGATCCGCGCGGGGGCCGTCGTCTCGCCAGCCGAGGCCACCAGCGTTCCCCGCCGCGCGTAGATCGTACACATGCGCTCGAGCGCTTCACGCGCCTCGGCCACGGTGTCGAAGCGAGAACGCTGCGTGCTCCAGGTGCCATCGCGGGCGAGCAGGCGCTGGGTGAACGCCGTGCCGTCGAGCGTGAGCTCGACCCGCGAAGGCCCGCCGGCGTCCTCACCGAACTCGAAGGTGCGCTCGAGGGCCAAGGCTCACTTCCGGTTGAACTTGTTCATCGCGCCCTGCATGCCTTCGCGCGTCCAGATCTCACAGCCCTCCATCGCGCGGCCGATCAGCTCGGGCAGCTTCTCGCGCTCCTCTTTGGAGAAGTCGCCCAGCACGTGACCGACGACGCGATCCTTCGCGCCCGGCCCCTGGGGCTTGTCGATGCCGAACCGCAGGCGGCCGTACGACTCCTCGCCCCACGACTCGCGAATGGAGTTGAGGCCGTTGTGGCCGCCGCTGCCTCCGCCGCTCTTGAGCTGCAGCTTGGCGAACGGCAGGTCGAGCTCGTCGTGCACCACCAGCACGTCGGCCGCGGGCACCTTGTAGAAGCGCGCCGCCTGCCCGAGCGAGGTGCCCGACAGGTTCATGAAGGTCTGCGGCTCGAGCAGCAGCACCGTCTCACCGGCGAAGCGGGCCTGCGCGAGGCGTGACTCCCACTTGGTCGAGGTGAAGTCGGCCTTCCACTTCGCCGCCAGCGCATCGAGCACCATGAAGCCGATGTTGTGCCGGTTGCCTTCGTACTGTCGGCCGGGGTTCCCCAGCCCGCAGATGATCTTCATGGGTGCCTTTCAAAAACACGACGCCGCTCCGATGTGAACCGGAGCGGCGCCATGGTCACCACGAGCTGAGTGGCGATTACTTCTTGGCAGGGGCCTTGGCGGCCGCAGCCGGAGCCGCCTTGCCGTCGGCCGCCTTCGCGTCGCCAGCCTTCGCGTCGGCCGCCGCAGGGGCCTTGCCGTCTGCCGCAGGAGCCGCGCCAGGCGCCGCCGCCGCGACCTCGACCACCTTCTCGACTTCCGGAGCGGTGACGACGGCGATGGTGAAGTTCGTCGACGTCTTCACGGTCACGCCGGCGGGCAGCTTCACTTCGTTGATGTGCAGCGAGCCACCGATCTTCAGCGGCGTCACGTCGGCCTCGATCTTCTCGGGGATCGCGCCGGGCAGCGACCACACTTCGATCTCACGGCGGATCTGCGAGAGAATGCCGCCGTTCGTCACGCCCTCGGCCTTGCCGGTGAGAATGACGGGGATCTTCACCTTCACCTGCTCGTTCTCGCGAACGTCGATGAAGTCGACGTGCAGCAACTCCTTCGAGACGGGGTCGAGCTGGAACTCCTTGAGGAGCACGGTGATCTGCTTGCCCTCGACGTTGAGGCCGAGCACGGTGTTCATCTTCTTGGGCGTCTGAATCGCCGCCTTCGTCTCCTTGGCGTTCACGGCGATGTTCAGCGGCTTCTCGAGGCGGGGGCCGTAGACGACGCCGGGCACGAGGCCCTCAGCGCGCGTGCGGCGGGCAAAGCCCTTGCCGGCACCAGTACGGATCTTCGCGTTCAACGGACGGGTCTCGAACGACATGGAAGGCTCTCTTCTCTGTGATGATCAGCCGTGGCTGATCCGTTTCCTCCGGCAGTCCCGTGCGAACCCGGCATCCTGCCCCTCTGGCAGGCCCCGAAGTGTCGTCCGTCGTCGAAGGCGTGGGGCCCTTATGGCGGGGCAGGGGAGAAGGTCAAGACCAGGCCTTGCGGGTCGAAAAGGCGTCTGGTAGGTGCGCCGTCCTTCCGTTTCATCGACTTCACCGATTGAGGCATCTCCCATGCGCGCCGCAGCCATCCAGTTCGTCGATTCGCTGAACCTCCGCAAGAACGTTCCTGACTTCCGCACCGGCGACACCGTGCGCGTGAACTGGAAGGTGAAGGAAGGCGAGAAGGAGCGCGTGCAGGCGTTCGAAGGCGTCGTGATTCGCAAGACCAAGGGCTCGGTCGACGCGACGTTCACGGTGCGCAAGATGTCGTTCGGCGTCGGCGTCGAGCGCATCTTCCCGCTGCACTCGCCCCGCTACGAGACGATCGACGTGCTCACCAAGGGCAGCGTTCGTCGCAACCGCCTCTTCTACCTCCGCTCGCTCCGCGGCAAGGCTGCGCGTCTCGACGTGCAGGAAGAGAAGGACGCTCCCGCCGCCAAGGCGTAACATCGAACTCTCGCGAGGGAGTCGATGCTCATTCTGGAGCTGGCGGTGCAGGGCGTGCGCGGGTTCAGCCCGTCGGCGCGCGTGGCCTTCAAGGCCGGCTACACCGTTCTCAAGAGTCCAACCGAGATTCCCGCGCCGCTCGCCGGCCTGACCCTTGCCCTCGTCTTCCCAGACGGGCGTGGTGGCGATGGAGCGTTCCTGGCGCCCGGCGCGAAGCTGGGTCGCTCCGGGTTGTCCGTGCAGTCCGTCGATCAGAACGTGTGGCGGCTCGTGCGCGATCTGGGCGGGCAGGGCACGCTGCATCGGCTCAACCGCCAGACGAACCAGTTCGAGGTGGTGACGCAAGACGCGGCCGAGATGGGCCAGGCGCTGCGCTCGGCCGGCTTCCCCGCGCGGCCCACCTTCGAGCAGCTGTTCACCCTCACCGTCGGCCAGCTGCCGTCACGCCGCCCGAAGTCGAGCGCGAAGACGCAGGCGATGGCCGTGAAGGGCCAGCCGCCGAAGAGCTCGGCGAGCCAGGCGCGCGTGCAGTCGGCGTTCGATCAGTACGCGAATGAGCTGGGCTCGACCGAGACTGGCCCGTCGGTCGAGAAGCTGGCGGCGCTCGAGAAGGAGCTCGCCACCGCGAAGCACGTCTCTGAAGTTCAGTTCCGCATGGATGGTGTGCAGGCCGACGTCTTCAAGGCCGAGCAGCGCCTGCACGCGTACGAAGAGCTGAAGGGAAAGCTCGAGGCCGCGCGCGCCGAGCTGTTCAAGGCGCCGACGCCGCAGTCGCTGGGCCTGCCCGACGACATCGTCGAGCGTGTTCGCCGATCGGGTGACGAGAAGAAGCGCCGCGAAGAAGCGTTCGCGAAGCTCGATCGCGAGCGCCAGGACGCAGGCATCTCAGACGAGCCGCCGCGCGTCGCCCCGCTGTGGAAGGACCTGCGATTCATCGGGGCGTTGGTGGTCGGCCTGCTCCTGCTCGTGTCAGGTGGCTTCCTCGACGGCATGGGTCGCTTTCTGTCGCTGCTCGCGATCCCCGCGTTCACGTTCGGAGGTTTGCTGGCGCTGCGCTTCATCGAAGAGCTGCAGCACGCGAGCCGTGAGGTCGCCAAGCGCGAGGTCTTCGAGGTGCGGCGCAAGAAGATCGAAGACGAGTTCGGGCTCGCCGCGAGCATCGTGCAGACGGCGCTCGACAAGGTCGAAGCGAACCTGCCTGACGAGTTCTTCACCATCATGTCGAAGCGCGCCGAGCTGCAGCCCGCGGTGGCCGAGCTCGAGCTCGAGTTCGCCGACTTCGAGTCAGACCCCGAGACGCACGGGCTGGCAGAGAAGGTGGCGGCGCTGAAGGCCGAGCACGAGTCGCTCAACCAGCAACTGCTCGGCATGAGCGGTGGGTACGCGCGCGAGGTGCGTGAGATCGAGCGTGAGATCTCGCGCATGAAAGAAGCGCTCGCCGGCAAGAACCCGTCAGCCTCGGGCGAGGAGTTCTCGGCCGTACCGACGGGCCCCGCCGAGACGTTCGATGACCCGTGCCCCGCGCCGATGCAGCTGGCGTGTGAGATCTTCAGCTCCGATCTGCCGACGTTGTGGGGCGTGGTTCGTGATCGCTGCGTGCAGTACCTGACCGCGCTCTCGGACAAGCGGTACCACGGGGTCGATCTCGACGTTGATGGGCGCGCGACCGTGCACGCTCCGGGGCGGTCGATCGCGGCGGGTGAATTGCCCGCGAAGGATCTCGATCTGCTCTACCTCGCGCTCCGCCTCACGCTCGCCGAGAAGGCCGGCGGTCAGACGAAGCTGCCTTTGCTGATCGAAGATGCCTTCGGCGGCGTGATCGACGTGAACAAGCAGGGCCTGTTCGCGCGCATGCTCAAGCACATCGGAACGCTGACGCAGGTCCTGCACGTGATCGGTGCCAGCCAGCAGCCTCCGCCGGCCGACAACGTTCAAGCCGTCTGAGCCGGCTCAGCGGCCCGTCAGCAACCGGTACCGCTGCAGCGCCTCGACCTCGTCGACCTCGTGCGAGAAGCCCGTCGCCTTCTTGAACGCGCGGCCGTCGACGACGATCGGGTACTTGATGTGCTCGAGCGCGCCGGGCGGAAGGTTGGGGAATCCGGCTCGGCCCAGCAGTGCGCGCAAGAGTGGCTCCGGCACGGGAACCACGGTTCGCCCCGTCTGCTCAGCGATCATTCGCAGCGGCACCGGGTTCGGGCCCGACACGTTGTAGATGCCCTTCACGCGCTGCTCGGCCGCCAGGGTGATCGCGCGCGCAGCGTCGGACTCGAAGATGAACTGGAACAGCGGGTCGTAGCCGAGCACCAGCGGCACCCGCTTGCCCTTGAGGAACGACGCCAGCGTGCCCTGCTGCGACGGACCCAGCGTGTAGACGAGGCGCAGAATCGACGTGCACAGCTTCGGCTCACGCCACAGCGCGTTCGCGGCGAAGAGATCGGCGGCGACGAGATCGGCGAGCTCCGGGAAGCTCCCGATGCCGTGGGGTGGCTCATCTTCCGTGTGGTACAGCGGAGAGTCGGCGCTCGCCCCGTAGTACGTGTGCCGGCCCACGAAGACGACGTGCTTCACGCCGTGCGCGACGCTGTGCTCGAAGAGGGCGCGCGTGCCACCCACGTTGATTCGAGCGCGCTCGTCACCACCCGCCGTCAGCGCGTTCACCGTCGCCATGTGAATCACGCACTCGGGCTTCTTCGTGCGGAACACGTCCTCGGCCGCGCGCTTGCGCAGGTCGGTCTCGAAGACCTGAATGCCCTCGGGAGCGTCTCTCCACGCGCGGCGATCGAGCCCCATCACCTCGTGGCCACGGCTCTTCAGCAGCATGGCGACCTGACGGGCGAGGGCTCCAGAGATGCCAGCGATGAGGATCTTCATCGGCCACCTCCGCCCTTCAGCCGTGAGCGTCTGTTGGTGCGGGCCGCGTCGATCAGCTCGGCGATGCGGTTCTTCACCTGCTCGACGTAGCCCTTGATCACCGCGTCGTCTTCGTCACCCGAGCCCTCGAACACCATCGGCGCGCCGTAGTGCACCTCGCACCGCACCGGCAGCGGCAGCGCGACGCCGTACGGCGTCACCGGCACATAGGGCACGCCCATGATCTTCCCGAGCGCGTAGCTGTTCATCACCGTCGGTACGGCGTCACCGCCACCCACGAAGCCCAGCGGCACGATGGGCGTCTTCGTCTTGAGGGCCAGGCGCACGAAGCCGGTGCCGAAGTCGACCAGCGAGTAGCGCTCCTTGTAGAGCTTCGCGGTGCCCTTCGCGCCCTCGGGGAACACCATGAGCAGGCGATCGTCGAGCAGCAGGCGCTCGGCGTGTTCAGGCAGGCCGGTGAACTGGCCGGTGCGGCTCGACCAGAGGCTGCCGATGGGCAGCTGGTTGATGAACTTCTCGGCCATGCCCTGGGCGAGGCGGGGCGGCTCCATCTCGAGCATCATCGAGGCGATCACCATCGCGCCATCGAGCGCGTAGCCGCCCGAGTGGTTGCCCACGAGCATCGCGCGCCCACGCTTCGGCACGTTCTCCACACCGACCGCATGCACGCGGAAGTACTTCCGGTACATCCACCCCAGGATCGAGAAGCCCGTCGCCAGGTGCTTCTTCGAGATGCCGTAGGGGTCGACGCCGAGCGCGTTGAACGGCAGCTCGAGACGGTTCACGAGATCCCGCACCGCTTCATCTTTCGCCATGTGCGCGAGTGTACTCGGCGCTCTCCAGCATGCCCGGCAAATCCAACGGTGGGCCTTCGTCGTAGGCCGGTCGAACCATGGATGGCTCTCCGCCGGCGTCGCACTCGGGCCGAACGCTGCACCACTTTCGGCTCGATCAGGGCATCGCCGAGGGCGGCATGGGGCGCGTGTATCGCGGCTTCGATCTGTCGCTGCAGCGGCCGGTGGCGGTGAAGGTGATTCGGCCCGAGTACTCGCACGAGCAGTCGTTCGTGGCGCGCTTCGTTCGCGAGGCCCGCGCGCAGGCGCAGATCGTTCACCCGAACGTCGTGCAGGTCTTCTACGTCGGCCAGGAGGGCGAGACGCTCTTCATGGTGATGGAGCTGGTCGAGGGCGGTTCGCTCGCCGGCCAGCTGCATCAGTCGGGTCCGCTCGACTGGAAGACGGCGCATCGGCACCTGCTGGCGCTCGCGCAGGGCCTCAAAGAGGCGTCGCGGCTCGGCATGATCCACCGCGACATCAAGCCCGACAACGTGCTGCTCGACAGGTTTGGAGAAGCGCACCTCGCCGACTTCGGGCTGGCAGCGCCCGTGATGTCTCGGGAGGCCGTCTCGGGAGGCCGTCACGCTGCCGAGTGTTCCTGCCTACAACCCAGCGCTTCCGTCGCTCACGCAAGTCGGCGCGGTGATGGGCAGCCCGCCGTACATGTCTCCCGAGCAGGCTGCGGGCGACGCGCTCGATGAACGCAGTGACATCTACGCCCTGGGCGCGACGTTCCTGGAGCTGCTCACTGGCGCTCCACCGACGCGTGCCTCCACGCTCATGGAGCTGCAGTCATTTCATCACGGCCCTCCGCCGCCACCGCTCGAGCCTCGTCGCGGGCCCGTGCCGGCCTCGTTTGCGCGGCTGATCGATCGCTGCCTCGCGCGGAAAAAGACGGAGCGGTTTCAGAGCTACGACGAGCTCATCGCAGCGCTCGAGGCCGCGGGCCCACGGCCGGTCATCGATGCCGGGGCGCTCCCGAGGGCGATGGCGTGGGCGATCGACGTCTCGGTCTTCGTGATCGCGTTGGTGAGCTCGGCCGCGCTCAGCATCGGGCTCGTTCCCCGCGTCTTCGGCTCGTTCGTGTTGCTGCTGGCCTGGCTCGCGGCTGGCGCGATGGCCGTTCGCGCAACGCCCGGCCTGTGGATGATGCGGCTCGTGCTGTCGCGGCCGGGTGGAGACGAGCTTCGCGCCAGCACCGTCGTGCTCCGCAGCGTCGTGCAGTACCTCTGGGTGCCCTTCGCGGGCCTCGCGCTCGCGGCGCTCTACAACGCGTGGTCGGGGCTCGCGCAGGCGGCCTTGCTCGCGGCGCTCGCCATCACTGCCGGCTTTAGCCTCGTGGGCTCGCTCGCGCGGTTCATGGGCAGCACTCGACGCACGTTGATCGATCGCCTCACCGCGACGCGGGTGCTGGTCTTCGTGCGGTGATCAGGCGCCGGTGTGGCCGGGCTGCTTGACGTTCGCGCGCTGCACGAAGTCCTCGACGGTGCCAGAGATCGACGAGGCCTCGATGAGGGTGCGGTACGAGCCGAGCGGAATGTCGATGGGGCCCGCGGTCGTCATCATCCACAGCGAGAGCGTGTAGCCAGTCGGGACGCGGGTGACGGGCATCTGCGCGACGCGCAGCTCGACGCGGGCCAGCTCGAGCGGTTCGCCGTCGACCAACAGCCGGCCCTGGGTGCGAACGATCGTCCACGTGGCGACGCGCGCAGCCCGCACCATCACCAGCGCGAAGACCGAGATCAGCGCGCCCGAGAGCACCAGCAACACGAGACCCGGGCCAGTCGCCAGCTCGACCAGCGCGAGCGACGTGGAGAGCACCAGCACGCCCAGGGCGGCCGCCGAGAACCGACTCCACGCACGACCCCGCTCGACGACGAGACAGTCTCCGCGGGGCTGGCTGATGCGTACCTTCATGGGTGTGGTGAAAATGTACTCAAGCGCTCAACGCCGCGCATCCCCCCGACCTTCCCGCGAAAGGTGGCGTGGGTCTTCGGCCTACACGACGCGGGGCAGGGCGCCGGGCGCAGGGGTGTGGTTGCCCTCTTCGATCGTCGAGGAGAGCAGACGACGCGCCTCACGAACCTCACGCTCTGCCTCGGGCGGCAGGGTGTGGCCCTCGAGCAGGTTGGCGAGCGACGCCGAGGTTGCGCGCATGGCCTGGAGCGCGTGCAGGTGCCGGTTCTTGATGCTGGTGAGCCGCTCCTGCGACTCGCTCAGCTCGACCTGGTGTTTCGAGGCGAGGTACTGCTTCTCTTCCTGCGCGAGCTCGAGCGCCTGCTGCAGCATCGCCACCTCGGTGTCGCGCTCGAAGACGCCGTTGCCCGCCTTCTGCAGCTCCTGCAGCTTGAAGATCAGCGACTCGCGCTCCTGCAGAATGCGCTGGCTCTCGATGGCCGCGCGGATTTTCTCCTGCACGAGGCTCATCTGGGGGAAGGGCTTCTCGAGATAGTCGACCGCACCCAGTCGCAGCGCCTCGAGAATCGAGGTCACGTTCGGGTAGCCCGTCATCATCATGCACGCGCAGAAGGGCTGCCGGCTGCGGGCCGCGCGGATGACGTCGAGCCCGCTGCCGTCGGGCAGGTTCTTGTCGACGAGCAGCGCGCCGAAGCGCTGGGTGTCGAGGGCCTTGATGGCGTCGGTCACCCGATGGGCGGTGAGGACGGCGAAGGCTTTCTTCTCGAGCGCGATGCGCAGGACGTCGAGAACGATGGGCTCATCATCGATGAGCAGAACGGAGTTGGGGACCACGGGCGAGAAGTCTCGCGCTTCGGTCGACGCAGGTCGAGAATCGCCAGCATGGATGAGCTGAATACAGTGTTGGCGAAGGTAGGCGGATGGAAGTCGGTCGGCTTCGCCATCGCGGTGATCGTGGTGCTGGTGGTGCTGAAGCGGCTGCTCGCCCCGAGCGCCCCCTCGTACGTCGGAGAGACGCGCCGGGTGAGGTGCGCCTGTGGCTGGCAGGGCAGCGTCACGAAGATGAAGCCGCGCTGTCCGATGTGCGGGCGCACCGAGCTGCAAGACGTCTGATCGCGAGCGCTGGACAGCGGAGGCGTTGGCGTGGTGAAGGCCGCACCCATGAGCGAGACCTTTCCCGTGACGGTGGCCGTGACGCGAGCAGATGGTTCGGTGGAGCAGGTGCGCGTGGGCACCGCGACGCGAACGGGCGAGGGCTTCTCGTTGAGCCTGGGCGACCTGCGCATCGGTGGCACCGCTGACGTGGGCGGCGCTCCCGTGCGGCGCGCGGCGACGTCGAGCGCCCCGCGGGCTTCGGGTGGTGGCGACGCGTCGGGCATGGTGTTTCCGCCCTACGGCCGCTCGAAGGGCCTGCCGATCGCAGGAGCCTCGATGCAGGACCTCGAGTTCTACGCGAACGGCTGCCGCCGCACGCTCGGCGATCCGGGCAAGGCGCGCTGGCACGACAAGGAGCGCGTGCTCCTCGCAGCCATCGAAGGCGAGATGGCTCGGCAGGGCGGTGGCGGAGGCGGCGGTGGTGGGTTCGGTGGCGATGGCCCGGACGACTCGCACATTCCGCCGCCGAGCGACGAAGACGCGCCGTTCTAAGCGTACAGGCCGTCTCGAAGTCGCTCGAAGTGCCGCCAGGCACGGGTGGAAAGTTCGGCCATCGTCACGGCGCGCGTCTTCATCAGCGCGATGAGTTGCTTCTCGATTCCCTCTGACAACAGGCTGATCGTCTCCACCGCGTCACCCAGCGCCACACCGGAGCCCAGCTTCGTCGCGTCGATCCCTTCGAGCAGCTTCGGCCAGGTCGTCTTGAGCAACTGCGCCTGGCGGGCGATCAGCTTCGGCCTGATCGGTTGTGGCGCCTCGGTCAGCGCGACGTTCATGAACTCGGCGCTGAGTTGGTGATGGGCGGCCAGCTCGAGCTTGCGCATCGTGAGTTGGTGCAGGCGTTCGAAGAGCTCGGTCGGGCCCTCGTCCACCACGAAGACGATCTCGAAGACCCGACGAAGCTCGCGTTCGAAGAGCGCCTCGAGCAGGGCCTCCTTCGACCCGAAGTGGTGAAAGACGAGGCCCTTCGCTACCCCAGCCTTGCTCGCGATCAGGTTGGTCGAGGCCGCCTCGTAACCACGGGTCGCGAACTCCTCGAGGGCGGCGTCGAGAATGCGCTCGACCCCAGAAGCCGAAGCGGTTTCGCGCGGTTGACGAGCCTTGCTGACCATGTGGTCAACATGTCGTAGCGGCGGCTGACCAGCTGGTCAAGGCGAACTCGTGAGCCGAGCTTGCGCAGCAACACGGCATTGGGTGTGGTGCATCTCGAGATGGCGCGAAACACGAAGTTCGTGATCGGAGAGGCCGAGGCTGGAATCGCCGAAGCGGCAGAGCTCGGGCTCATGCACACGCACTTCACCGCGCGTGACGGGCGGGTGGTGACTCTCCCGGACGGCCACGACGCGGTCGAGTTCATCAACTGCAGCTACCTCGGGCTCGACACGCACCCGCTGCTCATCGAAGGCGCAAAGCGGGCGGTCGACGAGTTCGGCGTGCACTTCTGCTGCGCGCGCTCACGGCTCACCATCGAGCCCAACGTTCAGCTCGAGGCGCAGCTGAGCGAGCTGTTCCGCGGCCACGCCATCACGTTCCCCAGCGTGACTGCAGCGCACATGTCGGTGCTGCCGACGCTGGCGAGCGGCGGTCTGTTGCCCTCGTCGGTGCGCACGCGAACGCGCTTCGTGTTCGACAAGCAGGCGCACGCGTCGATGCAGTTCCTTCGGCCCATCATCGCGGCGGAAGCGAACTCGGTGACGACCATCGGCCACAACGATCTGCAGGCGCTCGAAGACGAAGCGAAGGCGGCGGATGCCGCAGGAGAGACGGTCGTCTACCTCGCCGACGGCGTGTACTCGATGGGGGGCCTGTGCCCGCTGCCCGAGCTGGTCGAGCTCAGCGAGAAGTGGGGCATCGTGCTGTACCTCGACGACGCGCACGGCACGTCGATCTTCGGGCGCCAGGGGGAGGGCTCGGTGCGCGGCGCGTGGGACGGCGATTTGCCCGAGACGGTGATCATCACCTACTCGCTCGGCAAGGGCTTCGGCTGCAACGGCGGCGGCGTGCTCTTGCCGACGAAGTGGCAGGCCGATCGCGTGCGACGGTTCGGCATGACGTACGGGTTCTCGGCGCCGCTCGACTTCTCGGTGGTGGGCGCCGCGCTCGAAGCGGTGAAGCTGCACGCGGACGGCACGGTGGCGCGGCTGCAGAAGGAGCTGCGGGCCCGGGTCGCACGCTTCGACGAGCAGGTCGGCACCGACGCGAGAGACTTCAGCCCGATTCGACGCGTGCTGATCGGTGACGAGGGCGTTTGCCGTTCACTCGGCGCGCGGCTGCTCGAGCAGGGCTTTCTCGTCAGCACGGCGTTCTTCCCCGTGGTTCCACGCGGGAAGGCGCAGCTGCGCGTGTGTCTCGGCGTGAACCACACCGACGCGCAGATCGACGGCTTCGCGAAGTGCCTGGCCGAGTCGCGCGAAGCCCTCGCCAGGACGGCGTGAACGATGACTCCAGCGGTCTGGCGTGAGGCGCTCATCGCACGGGTGATGGCGAATCCGTCGGCGTCGCTCCGCGTGCTCCGTGAAGGGCTGGCGGCCGAGGGCGCGTCGGCGCTTCATCCAGTGGCCTGCCCGATGGTGATCGACCGCGCTTCACGCGATCGCATCGAGGGCACCGTTCGTCAGTGGCATCACGGCATGACCGAGGTGCTGGCGTCGTGGGCGGACGATCGAGAACGCGACGTCGTCGAGGCCG
>JBEOKA010000006.1:0-9973 GCA_040275325.1 Myxococcaceae bacterium
TGGTGATCGACGAGCAGACCGACGAGGCCGTCACCGACAAATGCAAGGCAGTCGTCTACGGCACTGACAACCGCACCGACGTCTACGCGCACGCCGACGCGACGATGCGCGCGCGGGCGCTGCAGTCGACGGTGGCGCTCGTCTCGGCGAGCGACATCATCACGACGACGCCTTCGAACGTGCGGCTGCGGGGAGCCACGCTGGCGCAGGCCGAGGGGCTGTGTGCGGGGCAGCGGTTCTCGAGCGACCCGACGGCCGCGTTCTGCTCGGGCACGCTCATCGACGACGACGTGGTGCTGACGGCGGGGCACTGCATCACCACGGCGGCCGACTGCGCGAGCACGAGGTTCGTCTTCAAGTACGCGCGCTCGTCGGCGACGACACTCGAGCCCATCACCACGCAAGACGTGTTCTCGTGCGCCAGCATCATCGCGCGAGCCGAGACGACGACGGCGCAGGGAGAGGTCGACTACGCGCTCATTCGGCTCGATCGTTCTGCGGCTCCGCGCTTCACGCCGGCGCCGGTGCGGGTGTCGACGTCGAACCTGGTGACGGGGCAGCGCGTGGGCGTCATCGGCAGCGGCAGCGGAGTGCCGTTCAAGATCGACACGGGCGGCAGCGTGCGCGACCCGGGCAACGGGGGGAGCTTCGAGGCGACGACCGACACCTTCGGCGGCAACTCGGGCTCGGGCGTGTACGAGCTCGACGGCTACTCGGTGGCAGGCATTCTCGTGCAGGGCGACACGGACTACGTGGCGAACGGCTCGTGCAACGTGGTGAACGTGTGCCGCGAGACCGGCTGCAGTGGAGAGACGGTGGTGGCGGCGCACGTGGCGGTCGCGGCGCTGTGCCGGGCGAGGCCGACGTCGAAGCCGTGCGGGGTCTCGGCGCCACCGCCAGCGCCGGCCTCCCCTGCCTTCGCCTTCTCGGGGCGCAGCACGAACAACGCGACGCGCGCGACGGCGAACCAGACCGTGACGTTGCGCGCCGGCCAGACGCTGCGGGCCGGTACCTGCAACGTCGCGGGAGCCACCGGCACCGGCGACACCTGGGTGCGCATCGCGAGCGGGAACACGACGCTGACGACGGTGGCGTCGAATGACGACGCGTGTGGCCAGCTCTCGTTCGTGAGCTTCGTGGCGCCAGCCGATGGCACGTATGTCATTCGCGCGGGCTGCTACGCGAACACGGCGTGCGCCGGCACGGTGGCGTACGAGGTTCGTTGAGCGGCACCGGTCGTTGAATCGTGCTCCCGCCTGTGAGCCGCGGCGCGCGTGCTCGGCCGTCACTGAGCCCTCCCGAGGGCCGACGCACGACCACAACTTTGACCACCGCCTCGGTGGTTGAACTCGTGCTCCCGGCGCAGTGTGTCGGGCGCGAGTGCTTGCACCCCTCACGCCTCCGTGGTTCACGCGGGCGCCGTTTCGCGAAGAGGGGCCCACATGTTCCGCAGCGTTCTGGTCAGCGTTCTCGTCGCCACCACAGCCTTCGCTCAGGAAGATGGCGGAGCCGCGGTCGAGGGGACTCCCGCGCCAGTGGAGGTCGTGCCAGCGCCCGCGCCGGCGGTCGTTGCGGTGGTCGACGCAGGAGTCGAGCCCGCACCGGCACCGAGCGAGTTCAAGGCGTCGGTGCACGGCTCCGTTCGCCTCGTCGGCTCCTACGTCAACGCGTTTCCCCTCGACGCTGACGGCACGAAGCTGTCGCCCACGCCCATCGAGTCACGCATTCGCATCAACCCCGAGGTGCGCTTCAAGCGCTACGGCCTCATCGCCGAGTTCGACGCGGTCACGGGCGCGCTGTACGGCACGCCGGGCAACACGCTGGTCGGTACGCGCGTGCCCTTCCCCGCCCTCAAGCCCGTCGAGCTGCGACAGCTCTTCCTCGAGTACCGCTGGAGCTGGGGCCTCTCGCGGCTCGGACTTCAGACGAACCACTTCGGCCTCGGCATGCTGGCGAACGCGGGCGCGAAGGACTCGGAGCCGGGCGAGTTCGGTCACCAGCACTTCGGCTCCCTCGCGGCGCGCGCGCTGTTGGCGGGCCGCCCCTTCATGAGCCTGGGCGGTGGCTGGCTGGCCGTCGAGCCGGTGCTCGCGTTCGACCTCGTGGTGCGTGACTCCACGGTCGACCTGATGGACGGCGACCGCGCGCTGCAGGGCATCGTGGGCGTGCGCTTGAACGTCGACGAGAAGAACAACCTCGGCCTGTTCGCCATCTACCGCTCGTCGCGGCCGCTCAACTCCATCACCGGAGAGCGCTCCATCGATGTGCTCGTCATCGACGCGTCGGCGCAGTGGCGGTTCTTCGACGCGCTCGACGTGGGCGCCGAGATCGCAGGCATCACGGGCACGACGACGCAGACGCGAACGGCCGAGAACCAGCTCATTCAGGTTCGGCAGCTCGGCGCGGCGGCGAAGGCCAGCTACAAAATCGGCAGCCTCGGCTTCAACCTCGACATGGGCTTCGCGTCTGGCGACAACAACCCCTACGACGACCAGCTCACGAGCTTCCGCTTCGACCGCGACTACAAGGTTGGCCTCGTGTTGTTCGACCAGGTCATCGGCTACCAGAGCGCGCGGAGTGCGTGGCGTGCGGCCGACGCGAACCTGGTGGGCGTGGCGCCCGAGGGTGTGTCGCTCTTGCCGAACGGCGGCGCGGTGACGGGCGCCTGGTACATCTTCCCGCGCGCGCGAGTGCGCATCGCGAGCCTGGTGGACGTGTACGGTGGCCCGCTGTTCGCGTTCGCCTCCGCGCCACTGACCGACCCGTTCAACACGCGTGTGCTCTCGGGCGGCGTGCCGGTCAACTTCCTGAACGGCAGCGGCACTGGCCTGCTGGGCACCGAGCTCGATCTCGGAGCCTCCATCAAGCACCGGTTCGACTTCGGCCTCACGCTGACGGCGGTGCTCGAGGGCGGCCTGCTGCTGCCCGGAGCGGCGCTCTCGGATGCGGCCGGCAAGCCGATGGGTCCGGTGGGCCTCGGCCGCCTGCGCCTGTCGGCTGCGTACTGACCGGCGCATCCGCCGCGACGGCTCGATGCGAGCACGTCGAAGGGTGAAGGCGCCTCCTCGCGAGCAGGCAAAGCGCTTCGTGAACGACGAAGGGCGTGGTTACAGTTCACGCTTCATGCGGGCGTTCTCCATCGCGGTCGTCGTGTGCAGCGGTCTCAGTGCCAGCTGCCTCCCGTGGGATCCGCGCGCTGACGGGCCGACCGCAGGCGGCGTTGCTGGCGGAGGCGTTGCTGGCGGAGGCGTTGCTGGCGGAGGCGTTGCTGGCGGAGGCGTCGCTGGCGGAGGCGTTGCTGGCGGAGGCGTTGCTGACGGCGGCGTTGCTGGCGGCGCTGCGGGTGGCGCCCCACTCATGCTCGTGCTCGACGCGGGTTCGGCAGGTGACTACGTCAATGGAGGCGGATGTATCCCAACGTCCGGCGGGGGCCGACGATGTCACCCGCTCTGTGTGCCAAACATCGCCGACGCAGGACCGACGGGTTCACCATGCTGCCTCGACGACGAGTGCGCGTCTGGTCAGTGTTTCGGAACCGCGACCACTCGGCGGTGCGTTGACGCGGGAGTTGCTTCTGCACTCAATCAGCCGTGTGGCGACGAAACCGACTGCCAGGGTGGAACAGGTATCGTCTGTGACGTGCGCTTCCAAACTTGCCGCAGCCTGCTGACTTCGAGTTTGGGAAATGCAGACGCAGGTGTTGCTTGCTTGATGATGTCGTTCAATGACTACGCCTGCGCCTTCAACGGCGGACCAGAGGCGTGTGCGCTTCCGGGTCAGACGCCGCCCAGCAACCCGTGCTGCTACGACCGAGATGACGCCGGGGTGTGGACGAGCTGCGTCTCGACACAGACATGCACCTGCACCGGCAGAACCTGCAACGGCGTTCCGGGCTACACATGTCCCTTCTGATCCGCGGGCTGATCAGCACCACCCTCATCGCCTCGCTCGCGTTCGCCGATGACGCCAGCGACAAGGCGCTCGCGCTGAACAAAGAAGGCACGAAGCTCGCCGAGCAGGGCAAGTTCGCCGACGCCATCGAGCGCTTCAAGTCGGCCGAGCTGCTGCTGCCGCGCTACCAGCACCACTGCAACATCGGCATCGCCTACCAGGACTCGGGGAAGCTGCCGCAGGCGCTCCTGTACCTGCAGAGCTGTGTCGCGCGCGCCGGAAAGAACGCGTCGGCCGCCTCGAAGACCCGGCTCTCGACGCTCGAGGCCACGCTCAAGGGCGCTCCCTGGGGAACGCTGGTCGTCACTGGAGAGCAGCTGCGCGTCGCCATCGCGCCGTGGACCGACGAGGAGTGGATCGTCGACGGTCAGCGCTCCTTCGTGCTCGAGCCCGGCCAGGTGTCGTTGCTCGTGAAGCGCCGCGATGGAGCCAACTGGACCCAGGCTGCGACGGTCGAGACCGGCAGCACCGTCGCGCTCGCGCTCGCCCCTCCGCCGCCGCCCGTCGTCGAGCCGCCGAAGGAGCCAACACCCACCGTCGTCGTCGCCCCGCCCGAGCCGAAGGTCGAGCCCACGCCGCCGCGCCCCGAGCCCGTGAAGGTCGTCGCTCCCGTCGAGCGCCCACTCACGCCGTGGATCGTCGCAGGCACCGGCGCGGCGCTGATCGTGCTCGGCACCATCACATTCTTCGTCGCCTCGAGTCAGGTCACCTCGTTCCCCTCGAACACGCCGGAGTCGGCGCTCACCGGCTATCGCGCGCTCGTCGTCACCACGTACACGGGCTGGGGCCTCGGCGCGGCGGCGCTCGCAGGCGGGCTGGTCTGGGGGCTGGTCGCAGGCAGCGCGGCTCCCGTCTCACTGGTGCCCTCGGTCGGCGCGCATGGTGAGGTCTCGCTCTCGCTCTGCACCCGCCTGTGACGACCGACTCCGACAAGACCATCGACGCGACCGTGCGTCGGCAGAACGACCCGCTCATCGGCTCGCTCGTCGACGGCCGCTTCGAGGTGCGCAGCCTGCTCGGCAAGGGCGGCATGGGCGCGGTGTACGTCGCGTACCAGCCATCGGTCGGCCGAGAGGTCGCGCTCAAGGTGCTGCACGGGCACTTCCAGAACGACGACGAGCTGGTGAAGCGCTTCGAGCGCGAGATTCGCCTGTGCGCGCAGCTCTCGCACCCGAACGTCGTCACGGTGCACGACGCTGGGGTGTCGAACGGCGTGCTCTTCATGGCCATGGAGCGTCTCGGCGGCCACTCGCTCTCCGAGCTGATCGCGGCCGGCCCGCTCGAACCGAAGCGCGCGGTGCACCTGGCAGCGCAGGTCTGTGATGCGCTCGCAGCGGCACACGAGCGCGGCATCATTCATCGCGACATCAAGCCGTCGAACCTGATGGTGCTCGAGCGCGATCTCGTGAAGGTGCTCGACTTCGGCATCGCGACCGTTCACGAGGGCGAACGCCTCACCAGGACCAACGGCGTGCTCGGCAGCCCCAACGCCATCGCGCCCGAGGTCATCAAGTCGGCGAAGAACGTGTCACCGAAGGCCGACCTCTACGCGGTGGGCACCTTGCTCTACGAGGCGCTGACTGGCACGGCGCCCTTCGGCGGAGACTCGGCGAACGCGGTGTTCATGCGGCAGGTGTCGACGACGCCGCCTCCGCTTCCCGCCACCATTCCGCCCGGGCTGCGCGCGCTGGTCACCGAGCTCATCGACCCCGACCCGGCGAAGCGGCCTGCGAGCGCGCAGGTGGTGCGTGAGCGCCTGCTCGCGCCAGCGACCCTGGCCGTCAGTCACACCGTCACCCTGCTTCAGGAGCGACCGCAGACGGCCACCTCGAAGGCGCTCGCTGTGGCGATCGTGATGTTGGGCGTGGGTCTGGTCGCGGGGGTGTCGTTCTGGCGCGCGGGGTCCGACACTCGGCCCGACGCGCCCCAGTCGGTGGACGCGGCCGTGGTGGTGACGCCGATAGCGGTTGAAGCCGAGCCCGACGGCGGAGAGTTCGTGCCGACAGCTCCAGTGCCACTCTTCCCCGTTCCGGCGCCCCCCGAAGACGCAGGAACTGCCGACGCGGGAGTCCCCAGACGCCCGAAGAGTCCCGGGAAGCGGCCGGGCAAGAAGACCGACTACGAAGAGTGAGTCGGGGTGACGCAGAAGCCCGCGAACGACACTCCGATCAGCTCGAGGCGCGTCACTCCGCTGAGCTGATCAGCGCCCCGCGTCGACGCTGCCGCACGACACCACGGCGACGACCTGATCAGGACTCGCGAGCGCGCGATCACACGCAGCGCCACCGAGCACGAGCTCGCCGTTCGCCTGATCAGCCCACCGCCAGCCATCGACGCCGCTGGGGTCGAAGGTCACGCCCTGCCCCGCCACCGTCAGCACCAGCCCGCCATCACCAACCGTCGGCACCGAGTCGGTGAGGAACACGCAGCCGCCGACCTGATCACGAATCGTGGTGAACGCCTGCTCGAGCTCGGCGCCCGAGGTCGCATTGTAGAACCGTTGCGCCCCGTTTCGCGGTCGGCCTCCGGCGACGGCCATGCGGTCGAGCACCGACGTCAGCGTGGTGTCGGTCGCGTTGCGAATGCCGATGACGAACGTGGGAATGTTCACGAGCCGCGCGGCCGAGATGCGCTCGAGCGTGCGGGTGTCGTCGAGACACCGGGTCGCGGCGCAGGTGGTGCCCGTCACACAGGTGCACGGGGTGGTGAGGGCGGCGTTGCAGTCGGGCGCTCCGTCGGTGGCGAGCACGAGCGCGCGCGCGGTGCCTGCCGTTCGACGTGAGAGCAGCTCTGAGGCGGCGTGCTCCACCGCCAGCGCCGTCGGCGTCGAGCCTGTGGGGTTCGACCGGTTCACCAGCGCGATGATGGCCGCCGTCGTGCCCTCGGCCGGCGCGATGTCGTAGCCAGCCGGCGCGACGCACGTCTCCCCCGCTCCGGGGAACAGCATCACGCCCAGCGCCATCGACTGATCGACCACCGGCAAGGTGCGGTTGAGCGCCGTGCGCACGGCCTGCCAGCGCGTGGTGCTGCCGCTGCCGAAGGTCGAGTTCATCGAGGTCGACCGGTCGAGCACCAGGCCCACCACCGGCCGAGCGTTCGTCAGGCGAAAGCGGCCTTCACGGCACTCCACCACGCGCGTCTCGACGCCCGCGTCGAAGCGGAAGCCAGCGTCGACCTCGACGATGAACGGGTCGTCGTCGTAGCGAACGGGCTCGGTGCGCCCGCACGCGAACGCGAAGACACACGCCACAGCGACCGCGAGCGGTTTCATGCAGCTCCTGTGTCGACGAGGCCGGAGAAGCGATCACCGAGGGGCAGATTTTCCGCGCCGGCCGCACGAGCGCTGCCTCTCGTCTCGTGCCCATGGGAGCGCCACGCCAGCGCGCGTCGTGACGGTGCGGAATCGTGCCCCACGCCCAGACCGGCACGGTAGCGTCCAGGCCGTGCGCGTTGGCCGCTACGACATCATCGAGAAGCTCGGTGAAGGCGGCATGGCCGAGGTCTTCCTCGCCCGGTACGAGGCGATGGCGGGCGCGGTGCGCAAAGTGGTGGTGAAGCGAATGCTGCCGGCGGTGCTCTCGGACGAGCAGACGCTGGCCCTCTTCATCTCAGAGGCGCGCCTCACCATGCAGCTCTCGCACGGCAACCTGGTGCAGGTGTTCGACTTCGGAGAGACCGACGGCCAGTACTTCCTCGCGATGGAGTACGTCGACGGGTTGTCGCTCGCGCAGCTGCTCCACACGGTGAAGGAGCGCGGCCTGCCCGGCGTGCCTGCACCCATCGCCGTGGCCATCATCATCGAGGTCGCGAAGGGCCTGCACTTCGCGGACACCCGGGCCGACGAGCGCGGCGCGCCGCTGCGCATCATTCACCGCGACGTCAGCCCCGAGAACGTGCTCATCGGCTACGAGGGCCAGGTGAAGGTGACCGACTTCGGCATCGCGCGCGCGAGGCTCGAGGGGCGGCAGTTCACGGCGCCCGGCATCTTCCGCGGCAAGCCCGACTACGCCGCTCCCGAGCAGGCGCGCGCCGAGGCGCAGACGGCCCGCGTCGACGTGTACGCGACCGGGTTGCTGCTCTCGGAGCTGATCACCGGCGAGAACCCGCAGGAGGGCCGGCTGGTGCAGGTGGCGTCAGAGGGCGTGCGGCTGACGATGCGCTCACCGCTCGTCGACTCGACCCTCGCGGCCATCATCGACGCCGCCATCGACCCCAACCCGAAGACGCGCATGCCCTCGGCGCTCGAGCTGCAGCACCGGCTCACCGAGTGGCTCGCCACCAACGCGCCCATCGCGCTCGCGTCGGGTGTGCCGAACTTCATGGCGTGGCTCGACCCTGACGCGCTCGCGCAGCGTGGGCTCTCGGTGACGGTGCCGGCGAACTTCACCGAGTGGCTCGCCTCGTGGAGCCGCAACCAGCGCACCGACCCGCAACAACCAGCGCTCGACGTGAACAGCCGGCGCGTGCCGACGGTGCCCGACACGCCAGGTTCGAAAGAGGGTCAACCCCAGACGCTGCCACCGACCCTCGAGACCACCGCCGACGTGCCGCTCGAGCAGGTGGTGCCGAAGACGCGCGTGATGGCCCGGCCCGATGGTGGCTCGCGCTGGCTCGTGGCGTTCGGCGTCGCGCTCGTCGTGATCGCCGGCGTCGTGATGCTCGGCGCGCTCGAGAGCTCGTCCGAGCCGCCCATCGTCGTGCCTCCGCCCGAGCCCATCGTGCTGAACGAGCCGCCGGTCGCGCCCCCTCGCGAAGAGCCGATCGCGATGCCGCCTCGCCCACCGCCTCCTCCGCAGACGAACCGAAGCATCGGCCAGTACCCGGCGCAGGTGCGGCTGCTCGCGGGCGTGCACAGCGTCGACCTCGAGAGCGCGAGGAGCGGCCTGAAGCTGGCGCGGCTGCTCCCCCCCTCGCTCGACGGTCAGGCGCTGGTCGTTCGCAGGACGACGAAGGAGATGATGAGCCCGAAGCTGCTGGCCGCTTCGCTCGCGAACGGCGCCTTTCACATCACGCAGGTGGGAGCGGAGTGGACGCCCATCGACTCGCTGCAGACGACCGTCTTCGTCTTCGACCAGCACACGCGCCTCTTCTGGCAGCGCCTCGACGTCTCGGTGGGCAAGCGCACGAAGGACGGCGTCGAGCTCGCCCAGACCCTGCCGAACGCGGGCGTCGACCTCATCGTCGCGGTCGACGAGTCCCAGCGCTTCGAGCTGCGCCAGCTCGACCCCGGCGCGACCTACCAGCTGGTGCTGAAGCCTCAGGAGAAGCCGGTGGCGGTGTTCCTCATCGAGCCAGGCGAGAAGCGGAGGCGGTCTTCGGTGCCCGCGCCCGTGCTGCTCCAACCCGGCCGCCCCGTGACGATCAAAGGCGCCGAGGTGCTGTGGCTGACCATGCTCGCGGCGCCCGGTGTGAGCGAAGCGGTGGTCGAGGTCACCCGCCCCGGCCCCACACCCATCATCATTCGCGGCTCGCCGTCGTCTGCGAACGTCACCACGGCCGAGGACTACAAGCGGCTGGCGCTCGAGCACGGAGCGCGCGGCGAGTGGAAGGCGGCGCTCGTGGCGTGGGAGGGCTGCCTGGCCATCACCCGCGACCTCGACTGCCGGGCCGGCGCTGAGACCGCGCGAAGGAACCTCGAGCCTTGAGTTTGCACTCCCCGAACCGGTCGGGGGTGTGCGAGGGGTGTTCGCGATGCGTCTCTCCTTCCTTCTGTCGATGGTGGTGCTGTTCGGTGCGCTCGGCGCGTGTTCGCCGCCGCCGCGAAAGTGCGCCGACTCGTGTCTGGGCTGCTGTGACCTCAACGGGCAGTGCAAGACGGGGAACTCCGTCGACTTCTGCGGCGGCAATGGCGTGTCGTGTCGAGCCTGCGCGCAGAACCAGCTCTGTCAGATCAACACGTGCGTGCTGATCACCGGAGGAAGTGGAGGTGGCTTCAGCGGCGTCGGTGGCGGAGCCGCGGCGGGCGGATCCACGGCGGGCGGATCCACGGCGGGCGGATCAACGGCGGGCGGATCCACGGCGG
>JBEOKA010000007.1:0-13162 GCA_040275325.1 Myxococcaceae bacterium
GCTCGCGGGGGCGCTCGGTGGTGGAGCCGGCGGCGCGGCGGGGCTTCTCGGAGGCGCGGGTGCTGGCGGCGCGCCCGGTATGAGTACGGCCTCGATTCAGCTGTGGCGCATGGCGAAGATCGACTGCCACATGCTCGAGGGCATGGTGCCCGAGGTCACCGAGAAGGGTGGCCTCGCGCCGATGGCGAAGAACAAGAAGTTCGAGTTCGACGACGAGAACCCCGAGCTCGGCAAAGAGATGCAGGCCAAGAAGTTCGGCTCGTTCACCGGCTGCTTCGACACCGTCATCACCGACGAAGAAGAGCGCATCAACTTGAACAAGCTCGACGGCACGCAGCTCGTCGCGGTCGTCGTCGCCAACCAGCTCGTCAGCACGCTCAACGACAAGCGCTACGAGTTCCTCTTCGAGAAGGAAGACGCGAACCGCCTCAAGATCCCCGCCAACGAGATCATCATCGGCATGAAGGACTGGATCGACGAGGACGAGACGGGCTCGAGCCTGAACCTCACGGGCCAGGGCGACCCGTTCTTGCGTGGCTTCTCTGACGAGAACGGTGGCTACTCGAACTACGAGACCCGCTACCGCGCGAAGAACGCCCGCTTCGACAGCCTCGACGAGGTCTTCCTGGTTCACGGCGTGAACGACCGCTTCATGGCGGCGTTCAAAGAGAAGTTCACGGTCTACCCAGACATGAACGCCAGGTTGAACATCAACACCGACGACCCGGTGATGCTCGAGATTGCGATTCGGTCGATCGTCAACCCGATTCCCCTCGATCCACGCCTCAACGACCCGATCTTCATCGACACGGTCATCAAGCGCATTCGCGCCGCACGCCTCTTCGCGATGTTCGGCATGAGCGTGGTCGACTTCGCGAACATCGTGGCGTCGACGGGCCTCGCAGTGAACCCGACCATCTTGAACAACCCGCAGAACCAGCGCTTCATCGGTGACAAGAGCAACACGTACCGCATCGCGGTCACGGGCTCGGCTGGAGACGTCACCCGCACCATCACGGCGATCATTCGCCTCGACGACGGCCTCGGCCGGCTCGTGTATTGGAGAGAGGAGTAACCATGGCCCGCGTCCTCGGCCTCGATCTCGGCAGTCACTCGGTGAAGGCCGTTCTGCTCGAGACCACGCTTCGTGGCTTTCAGGTGAAGTCGTACTCGACGGCGCTCGTGCCGACCGAGGGAGAACGGCTGCCGCGCCTCGAAGCAGCCATCGCCCAGTTGCTTTCACAGAACACGCTCACGGCCGACAGCGTCGTCGTGTCGGTGCCGGGCGTCTCGATGGCGACGCACTCGCTCGCGCTGCCGTTCTCTGATCAGAAGAAGGTCGAGGCCGCGCTCTCGGGAGAAGTGGCCGATCAGCTGCCGTTCGATCTCGACGAGGCCATCTACGACTACCAGGCGAACGAGACGAAGACCGGCGACGTGAAGGGCGCGCAGGTGCTCGTCGGCGTGATGCGAAAGCCCGAGCTCGCCTCGCTGCTCGAGTCGCTCAAGAAGTCGAAGCTCGACCCGCGCGTCGTCACGCACCCCGGCCTCACGTACCAGAACGTGCTCGCCACCCTGCCCCCGGCCTCGGACGAAGGCGTCGCGGTCGTCGACATCGGCCACGAGCGCACCAGCATGGCCATCGGCCGGGCGGGCGGCCCCGTCGACTTCGCGCGCACCTTCATGGGCGGGGGGCTCGCGCTCACCAAGGCCCTGTCGAACGAGTTTCAGATTGGCCTTCCCGAAGCGCAAAGCTGGAAAGAGACGCACGGCGCCGTCGGCAGCGAGGTCGTGGGACCTGACGCCGAGCGCGCGGCCGGCGCCTTCCTGCGCGCGTTGCAGCCGGTCATTCGTGAGCTGCGCTCGAGCATCAAGGCGTACACCGCGAAGATGAAGCGGCCGGTGACGAAGCTGATGCTCTGTGGTGGCACCGCGAAGCTGCTGGGCCTCGCCAGTCAGCTCGAGAAGGACCTCGGCATCGCGACGACGGTCGTTGCGCTGCCTCCCGATGCGCAGGGTGCGCTGGGGCTCAATGCCGGCCCCGAGGCGGTTCAGGCGTGGGCGCTCGCGCTGCGTGGGCAGGCCACCGGAGCGAAGGCTCCGCGGTTCAACCTTCGTCGCGGCGAGTTCGCGTTCAAGAGCGACTTCGACTTCGCGAAGGACAAGCTCGGGCAAATCGGCGCGTTCGCGGTCGTGCTGCTGGTGCTGCTGATCGCATCGGGCATCGCGCGAAACACGATCCTCGAGCGGCGTGAGAAGGCGGTCGATCAGATCCTCTGCGACGTCACGCAGCGCATCCTCGGCAAGTGCGAGAAGAACTTCGACATCGCGCTCAACCTGCTCGAAGGAAAAGAGAGCCCCACCGCCAGCGTGCCCAAACGTTCGGCGGTCAGCCTGCTGGCCGAGGTCTCTCAGCGCATTCCTGCCGACTCGCCCGTCACGCTCGACCGCGTGACCGTCGATCTCGATCGCATCGAGGTCGTCTGCCAGGCGCCCAGCGTGAAGCAGATGGAAGACATGATTACGGCACTCAAGACATACAAGTGCTTCCGCGAGATCAGCGAAGGCAAGGTCGAGAAATCGAAAGACGGTACCAAGGTCACCTTCCGGCTCGACGTGAAGGTGGAGTGCCCCGAAGACGCGAACGCGGGGCAAGGGTGATTCATGGCTGACCTCTCGACCACGATTCAGAGTTCTCTCGCGACGTTGTCGGCGCGCGAACGGCGCATGGTGCTGGCGGCCGGCTTCGCCGTCAGCGTCTTCGTCGTCTTCATGGTGACCTTCAGCTTCTCGAACAAGGCCACCGCGATTCGCAGCCGCACGACGCAGAAGATCGACAAGCTCACCCGTGTGCAGGAATTGGCGGCGAGCTACAACCAGTCGCGCGCCCAGCGCGAAATGGCCGAGCGCCAGCTCGCCGCGTCGAACATTCGCCTCTCGTCCTTCCTCGAAGACATCGCCAAGCAGAAGGGCGTCGAGCTGCCGACCATCAACCCCAAGGCCGACGTCGCGCTCGAGGGCACGAAGATCGTCGAGAGCTCGGTCGAGGTGACCCTGACCGACGTGAAGCTGAACCGGCTCCTGGAGTTCCTGCAGGCAGTCGAGGGCGCTCCGGGCGTGGTGAAGGTGAAGTACATGCGCCTCGAGCCCCGCGTCGCCAGCGAGAGCATCACCGCCTGGCTGCAGATCGCCACGTATCACTTGAAGAACTGACGACCGCCATGGCCTCTTCGAAGCTCAAAGTCGTTCGAAAGATCTTCGCGTACAGCGGGTTTTTCATTCTTGCCGTCGTCGTCGCGTTCTTTTTGACGTTTCCCTACGACGCACTGAAGGACCGCGCGCGGCTCGAGGCTGACCGTGCCGGGTATTTCTTGAAGGTCGCGTCGATGGGCCCGGGCTTCTTTGCCATTCGCGCGAAGGGCATCGAGCTGTCGAAGAAGTCCGACGCCGACCCGCCGCCTGCGCCGCTGAAGGTCGAGTCGGTGAGCGCCGGCCCCACGCTGATTCCACCGGGCGCGGGCGTGACCGCGAAGCTGTTCGGTGGAACGGTCGCGGTGAAGGTCTCGGGCTTCTCGAACATTCATGTTCGCATCGACGCCGACGACCTGAACCTCGCGAGCCCCGACTTGAAGGAGTTCTCGGGCATCGACTTCGCCGGCATGCTCGAGGCGCACGTCGACCTCACGTTGCCGCGGGTACCCGTCGGAGCGGGTCCTGCAGAGCCCGATCTGGGTCAGGCCTCGGGCACCATCAGCCTCGACGCGAAGGGGCTCGCGGTGAACGGCGGGACGATGACCATGGTGATTCCGCAGTTCGGGCCCGAGCCGACGCCGCTCGATCTGCCGAAGATCGTCGTGGGCGACCTGAGCGGGAAGCTGAAGTTCGAGAAGGGCGCGGGCACGATCGAGAAGTTCGAGGCGAAGTCGGCTGATCTCGAGTTGCAGGCGACGGGCACGCTGAAGCTGGCCAAGCGCCTCGAGTACGCCGAGCCGGCCATCGAGGTGCGCTTCAAGCCCGATCCCGAGTTCCAGAAACGACTGGGGCTCATCGGCAGCGCGCTGTCGATGGTGGGGCCCGACCCGAAAGATCCGTCGTGGCGCATGGGCCGGCTGACGGGCTACCTGGGCCGCCCCAACTTCCGCTGAAGCCGTGGCGAGCAGACGCAGGCCCGCCGAGCCTCCGAAGTCGGTCACGTCTGAGAAGGCGCGGTTCGCGTGGTGGCTGAAGTACGCCGAGCGCGGTGACGGCGACGCGATGGTCGAGGTCGCAGAGCGCTTCGAGCGTGGCCGCGGCGTCGAGCGAAGCATGGAGTCGGCGCTCACCTGGTACCAGCGGGCCGTGCGGGCCGGAGTGACGATGGCTCCGGCGCTCGTGGGCGAGACGATCTTCGAGCACGACCCGATCGCGGGAATCGTGTGGTTGATGTTGGGGTTCGAGCGGGCTCCGACGGGTGATGAGGCGAACCCCGTGCTGGCGTCGACGCTGGCGATTCACGAGCCGCGGTTGAGCGACGACGCCGTAATGGCGGCGCAGGTGTGGGCCGATGCGTGTCGTGAGCGCGAGAGCTGGCCCGATGAGGTGGCGGCGACGCATGGCGTGAAGGCTCCGTTCAGGCCAAGGCCGCCAACGCCCGCGCTGCCGACTCGAACGCCGAAGACGAATGAGCAGCTGACGAAGCGCACTCGGTTCGGGCCGTGGAGCATTGGCTTACCGCCCGCAGCCGTGGTCGAGACGGTGAATGTCAGCATGCACCTGCGCGCGACGTGGGGTGGTGCGTACACGCAACATCTCGTCTGGGCGAGGCTCGCACCGGGCATCGACATCGAGACGTATGTGAAACGTTCAGGCGCAGCGACGGCAAGATTGTGGAGGCCCGTCGAAGCGGCCGAGCGGTTTCTGCTGAACGGTTTCGACACGACCTCGTGCGTGTTCGATGGGCAGGGTCCGTCGGCCGGCCAGCGCGCGCTGAAACGGTTCATGACGAAGGATGACCAGGTCGCCGTCCTCACCGCTGTTGCCGCCATCCAGCCATTCGAGGCGAAGCGCGACTACCTCATCGAGATCGCCGACGGCGCCGCTCAGGGTGCAGCGCCAGCTTGAATCAACGCAGCCAACTCCTTCGCCCCCAATTTGCCGGCAAGGTCGGCCCCCTCGAGCAAGGCGTCTGCCAGCTCACGTTTGTCTCGATGAAGCGAGAGGATCTGCTGCTCGACCGTTCCTTCCGCGATCAACCGATACACCGTCACAGGCTTTGTCTGTCCAATGCGGTGCGCGCGGTCAGACGCCTGGTCCTCGACGGCGGGGTTCCACCACGGGTCGAGATGGACGACATAGTCGGCCGCCGTCAGCGTCAGCCCTGTGCCTCCGGCCTTGAGCGAGATGAGGAACACGTCACCGCCAGTACCAGCCTGAAACGCCTCGACTCTCCTCTGGCGCTCAACCACGGGCACTGCACCGTCGAGATATGAGTACTTCACCCGCGCGCCCTCGAGCGCCTTCTTCACCAGGGCCAGGTGCTGGGTGAACTGGGAGAAGACGAGCACCCGGTGACGCTCTTCGCGAAGCTGTTCGAGCAGCTCGAGCAGCCGGTCGAGCTTCGAGGTCGTGCCCTTCCACCGACCGTCGATGAGTTTCGGGTGGCACGCAGCGAGCCTCAAACGGGTCAACGCCGCCAGCACCTCGAAGCGCCGGTTCTCGGCCGAGACATCTCCAAGCTCAGCGATCGCGGACAGCCGAACGTCGACGTAGAGCGCGCGTTCTTCCTCTGAAAGCGGAACGACCAGCTCGATATCGGTACGCGGCGGCAGTTCAGTCGCGACTGCATCCTTCGTTCGCCTCAGGATGAACGGGCGGATCAACGTCGCGAGGTGCCGCGTCGTCTCTTTCGTGCCACGGCCAAACCGGGAATCGAACGACTCCTGGCTGCCGAGGAGCAACGGCATCACCGCACGAAACAGGCTCCACAGCTCGCCAACGTGATTCTCGATTGGCGTTCCAGACAAGGCCAACGAGAACTCGGCCTGCACGTCGTGTGCTGCCTTTGCACGCAACGTCGAAGCGTTCTTCATCGCGTGCGCCTCGTCGAAGACGACGGTCGCGAACCTCCTGCGCGCGAACCGGGCGCTCTCCTTCGCGAACATCGTCCAGCTGACGACGGTGACGGAACCGGGCTCGAGCGAATCGAGTTCGCGATCGGTCTCTTCGAACAGGCGCACGACGAGCGAGGGCGCGTGCCGTGCCGCTTCGGTCCTCCAGGTGTGAAGAACGGACGACGGCGCGACGACGAGGGCAGGCCCCAACGCCGCGCGCTGAAGCAGCAGCGCGAGCGCTTGCACGGTCTTCCCGAGGCCCATGTCATCGGCCAGCACCGCACCACTGCACCACTGGCTCAGGCGGCACATCCATTCGTAGCCCTCCCGTTGGTACTCACGCAGCGGCGTCTTCAGCGAAGCCGGCACAGGGAAGGTCGTGGCAGCAGCGCTCGAGAGCCGCTTCATCAACTCGCGCCATTCCTTCGCAGCTTCGAGCGACTTCACCTCACCCTCGAGGCTGGCGACGAGCGGCAGCGCGGCCACGGTGAGCTCGACTGGCTTGCCCTCTTTGCCCAACATCGACAGCGGAACGAGGCGCTCGAGCAGTGAGTCGCTCAGCGTCGCGTAGTCTTGCTCTCCGAGTTGGACGAAGCGCCGACGGTGGCGCGCGGCCTCGAGCAGCGTCGCCAGCATCACCCGGCGATCGTCGACCTCGACGAACCCCTCGAGGCCAAACCAGTCTTTCTGGCGATTGACGGAGAGCTCGAGCTCAGAGAGCTGCGCTTCACGCGTGAAGGTGGGCTTTGGCGTCGCCCACTCGACCTCGAACGGAGCCCGCTGCAGGCGCTCGAGAATCTCGAGCGACGGCTGGGACGGCTCGAGCGCCCAGGTCCATGACTTCGTGGGGAGCGTCAGCCCGAGTGACTGCGCGGCCTCGGCGGCGACCAGCTGCTCGGCAGTGAAGTCGCGACGAGTGAACGAGCGTTGACGGCCATCGAAGGTCGCAGCGAGCGGGGCTCCTTCGCCGGGTGGCAAGAGCGCACCGCCGGGAATCGGCTCGACGAGCAACAAGAGCCCCAGCCCGCTCGACGAACGGCTCACCCGTGCGACGAGCTTCGTGACCGGCGGAACTTCGGTGCCTCGAAGCGACTCGGGCAGCTCGATGGGCGCGGTCTTCTCGAGTTCGGGGAGCGTGTCGGTGAGGCGTTGCAGGGCCTCGCGAGGCAGGGTGGCTCCGTAGAGTTCGACCGCTTCGAGCACCCGATGCGTCGCCGACGTGTGCTCGACGAGGAGGATTCGCTTCTCGCCTCGCACGAGCTGCAACGAGCCGGCTGGCGTGGCCCAGGTCGGCCCCAGCGTCAGTCGTTGGGTCCCTGCGAAGACGGCGAGTTCAAAGCCCTGCGCGGTCTCGGCGACGGTGAGCCTGGCAGACACGAGCTCGACCGGAGCGTCTTCCAGGTCGCCGACCCAACGCACGTTCGGCAGCCCGACGAGCCGCGTGAGCGTCGAGCCGACGAAGGGGTTCGACGCGCGGCCGCCCCACTGCCCGGCGAGCAGCGCTTCACCCAGCTCGCGTGCAGGGCCGGGTGCCACCAGGTCGAGCCCTTTGCGAGACAGGTGTTTCCCCTGCTTCGAGCGCACGCCCGTCTTGCCGACGGTGTGAACGCGCGCCTCGATGAGGCCGTGGTCGAGGGTGAAGCTGATGACCGCGTTCGGTGTGCGGCGCGGGTCGGCGGGCCGCTCGAGAACCTCGAGCAGGTGTTGCCATCGAGGGGTGAGCAGCTCGTCGAGGCGAGCGGCGAGGTCAGGGTTGGCGGGGAGCGCGAAGGCCAACAGCTCGAGCACCGCTGCGACGTGCGAGCAACCCGTTCGCTTGCACTGGCAGGTCAAACCGGGCGAATCGACCCAGTGCAGCGGGTCGCCGAGCTCGACGAGAAACGCGCGCACGCCTCCGAGTGGCTGCACTTGAAACGCGTAGCGGCGCGAGTTGAAGACGCGTGACCCGACGAGGCAATCCCCAAGGCCGATGGGCAGCTGAGTCAGCTTGAGCCGCTCGGAAAGGGCGACGTCTCTGAGGCGCATCAGCTGCCGTTGCGACACGGCCCCTTCGGTGGGCGTGGGCATGGCGCGCGCGCGCTTCACCATCGTCTCGAACGCGGGGAGCAACCGCACGAGCTCGGGGTGCAGCTTCTCGAGAGCCTGCTGCACGGTGAGGCTCTCTGCGGCGCGACTGCAGCGACCGAGTTGTCCCAGCGTCCACTGGTCGAGGTCGGGAATCGCGAGGGCCTTCAGCCGCTCGTCGAGCTGAGGCACGTCGGTCGACGGGTGAAGCGGAATCACGTTTGAGGACGGTCTGGCGTCGAGCCAGGCCCTGAAGGCCGCGACGGTGCGGCGATACTCGGAGTCGGTCCAGTGATCGTTGTCGTCTGCCTCATCGAAGAAGGCGAGGACGGACAGCTTGCGGCGCTGGGCGAGATTCTCGAGCTCGCGCCTGATGCCTGCCTCGAGGGTCACTTCGCGCAGCACCTCGGCCAGTGGCCTGCGCGCGTCGGGAAGCGCCTCTGCCAGCTCACCGAGTTCGAGGAAGGTGATGGGCTGATCGCTCGCGAGCTCGCTCCAGTGAAGGAGAAGGACCTCGAGTTCGGACGGGTTGAACTTGCCGAAGAGGATTCGGTTGTTGAAGAACTGCCGAAGCGTCACCGGCCCGGGGATCTTCGCCAGCCTGTTGAGCGTGCCGGACCGAACTCGATCGTCCTTGAGCGCAAGGATGACCTCGAAGAGCGGCACGTCGAGAAGCTCGAGTTCCTCGAGGTGGGCTCTGACACTGGCGAGCTGCTCTGGCAGCGACATGAGCGCTCTTGTTCTGTGTGAGACAGAACTTCAAGCGAGACGTCCTGCTTCTGTCGACTCGTCTCGGCGCACTCACGTCACCGCGGCCCTGCCCCAGTCGAGCGCGTTCATCTGCGCGGCCTCGAACTTCGACTCGAGCGCCTCCAGCCCGAACTCGATCTTGTAGTTCACCTCACTGTCGGTCACCGGAAGCAACCACGCGCACCGAATGCCCTGTGTCGGCTCACGCTCGAAGTCCGGACCATCGAGATACGGACGAGAGATCAAGCCGCGAGAACAAGCGCCGTCCGGCACCCAGGGTTCGCCGAAGTTGACCGTGTGGCCCACATCCAGACTTCGTCCAGTTCGATGAAAGTGAGCCGTCACGGTGAGCAAGAAGACGCTTCGCGAACCCGTGGCTTCGTCATCGGCCGCGATGATGTGCAGCTCGAGCGGCTTCGGAGCTTCACCGCCTGACATACAGACGGTTGCGTACAGCGCGCTGTCAGCGTCTCGTTTGTACTTCCTCACCTCGAACTCGGCAGGAAGTGGCGGCAGCGATAGGTGCGGCGGCTCGTGCCACCGTCGCGCCCACAGTGACGCCGACAACCGCCTCTCGTAGTGGGCCAGCAGCGCAGCGCGGTACGTCTTCATCCAGAAGCCCCCAGAGCGGCCCGAAGGCTACCCGAGAAATCCGAAACCAACGCCGCGTTCCGCCCTTCCCCGCCCTGTGTGCTGCGTGCTACCTCGCGCCCACTATGGCGGAGCTCGTCTTCCTGCGTCGCGGCGAAGAAGTGTTGCGGTTCACCATCGACAAGCCGCGCGTGGTCCTCGGCCGCGGCGACAAGTGCGACGTCGCGGTGCCCGACCCTGAGGTCTCTCGCCAGCAGGTCGCCATCACCACCACCGACGGGGGCGTCGAGGCCGAAGATCTCTCGGGCAAGGGCATCGTCATCGCCGGCAAGAAGGTCAGCTCAGCTCCGCTCGTCGACGGCGCTGACATCGCGCTCGGCCAATGGCGCGCCATTTTCCGCGCCAAGTCCTCCTCCATCGATGAAGACGCCACGCAGATCGGCCAGCAGACCGAGATCGCCGAGGTCGGCAGCGACGGCCCGCGAATCACTGCACAACTCCGCGTGCGTGGTCAGAAGGAAACCGTACACAAATTGCAGGTCGACAGTTTTACCATCGGTAAAGACACCTCGAACGACCTCGTCGTCAATGAGCGATACATCTCGAGTCGCCACCTCAAGGTGACCCGCTCCGACAATCGTTTCCATCTCGTCGATCAACAGTCGACCAACGGCACCTGGGTCGGCCCGGTGCGGGTCTTCGAAGCCGAGATTCCCCTCTTTTCCACCGTCAAGCTCGGCAGCACCGAGATCGTCTTCGAGCCCACCTCGACTGCTGCGCTCAGCGCCGGCAGCAAGGGCGGCACCTCGTACGAAGGCCTCATCGGCACCGACGGCGCCATGCGCGCGCTCTCGGAGATCATCGAGCGCGTCGCTCCCTCGACTGCCGCCGTCGCCATCTTCGGAGAGTCCGGCACCGGTAAAGAGCTCGTTGCCCGCGCGGTGCACAACCGCTCCGCCCGCGCTGAGAAGGCCTTCATTCCCGTCAACTGCGCCGCCATCTCGAAGGAGCTCATCGAGAGCGAACTCTTCGGCCACGAGAAGGGCGCGTTCACCGGCGCCGAGAAGACCCACCGCGGCGCGTTCGAAGAGGCAGACGGCGGCACCATCTTCCTCGACGAGATCGGAGAGCTCCCCCTCGAGCTGCAGGCCAAGCTGCTGCGCGCGCTCGAGTCGGGTGAAATCAAACGCGTCGGCGCCGCCCGCCCCATGAACGTCGACGTGCGCATCGTCGCTGCCACCAACCGCGACCTGCTCGACGAGTCACGCAAGGGCCGCTTCCGCGAAGATCTCTTCTACCGCCTCTGCGTGGTGCCGTTGAACCTGCCGCCGCTCCGCAACCGCAAGGCCGACGTGCCCGCCCTCGCGCAGCACTTCCTCAAGCTCTTCTCGCCCAAGGGAGCCCCCGTCACGATGTCGCAAGACGCGCTCGCCAAGCTCGCGAACCACACCTGGCCGGGCAACGTGCGTGAGCTGCGCAACGTGCTCCACCGCGCGTTGCTGATGCGTCGCGGGCACTCGGTGGAAGCTGGCGACATCACGTTCCAGAACAGCGCCAGCGGGCCACTGCCTGCCGCGCCAGCGCCCTCGCCGATGTCCATGGGCCCGTCGCCGATCGAAGGGCAGGTCTACCAGCCCGGCCGCTCCCTCACTGATCACCTCGCCGCGCTCGAGAAGGAGATCATTCTTCAGGCGCTCAAGTTCCACGGGAACTCGAAGGAGAAGGCCGGCCGTGAGCTCGGTATCGGGCGCTCCACCATGTTCAAGCGCCTCAAAGACTGGGGTCTGACCGCGCCTGGCGAGGAGTAGTCGACGCTCCGCTGGCACGCGTGCTGCTCAATGAAGCCGCATGGCCCAGCGAAGACCGCTCGAACGTGTCGAAGCAGCCGCACTCTCATGGTCCTCACGAGGGCGCCCGGACACGGGGTGCCCGAGATTCGTTCCCGTTCCGCCCACTCGGGTAACCCCCCGGATTCACCCCGTTAGATCGGCTGCGCGAGAGGGGCGTTGAACTGCCCATGACCGCGCTCCCTCCCCTTCACGAGCTCTACGCCCAGCATCGCCAGCGGGCGCTCGCCGTGGTTCGCCGCATCGTCAAAGACTCCGACGAGGCCGAAGACGTCGTGCAGGACGTGTTCGTGCGCCTCTTCTCGAAAGACGTGAACTTCGACGGCAAGGCCGCGTGCACCACCTGGCTGCACCGCATTCTCATCAACTCGTCCATCAACTCCCTGCGCGCCAAGAAGCGCCGCGGCCGCCTCGAGACGCCGCTGGGCCTGGTGGAGGACCCAGAAGCCCGCGCGGTTGGCAACGAGCGCCACGCGATGCTGCTCGAGGCCCTGCAGCACCTCTCGGAGCAACACCGCCTCGTCGTCACCCTGCGCGACGTGCGCGGCTACTCGTACCCCGACATCGCCCGCATGCTGGGCCTGCCCGAAGGCACCGTGAAGAGCGCGCTCAACCGCGGCAGAACCCGCCTCGCGAAAGTCCTCGCGCTCGCCGAACCCGAAGCGATGGAAGCCTGCGCCGACTGACTACTCGTCGCCCTTCTGCCCCACGAACTGGTCGTTCTTGTCCTTGAACAACACGTTGAACGTCGTGAGCGAGCCGTAACACCGTGTGACGTATTGCTGCATTTCGACCTTCTCGGTGTCGGTCAGCTTCGGGTGCCCGTTGATCTTCTGCTCCAGCGTTCGCAGGCGATCGCGCACCATCACCACCTTGTGAAACAGCGCGTCGATGGGCAGGTCCTTCGCCTGCAGCTCGGGGTTCGCAGGCACGAGCTTCACGGTGCCGCCCTCCCACTTCTGCGCGAGCGGCACGTCGGCGAGCCCCGACGCCTCGAGGAAGAGGTCCATCAATTCCTGGCGGGTCATGCTGTCTCCTTCGAAGTCGATCTCGGTGTTCGGGTCGACGCTGTGAACTCTGGGCGCCGCGACGGTGCGGGTGGCACCTGACGACGTGCGCACGACGGGCGCGATGCCCTTGATGACCTTCGGCCGCGTCGACTGCTCGTGCGCGACCTTCACGGCCTCTCCGCGGGGCGCGAAGACGTTGCAGATCGGAGCGGCCGGCACGAACAGGGCCCGTTGCGGCTGCACCCGGCACTCGCCCACCCAGCCCTTCACCGCGTCGAGCGAGTGTGGCCGCCACAGCTTGCAGTTGCCGCACACCTTCTCGTGCGGCTCGAACGTGGGCACCGGCGGCTGCGGGCTTCCGGCTTCGTCGCTCATCGGCTGGTGGACGTAGCCCAAACGCCCGCCGCACCGCCACGACTTGCCGCCGCCATCACGAAGTCACCGAGGGAGCGAGGAACGGCGCTTGTCTTTCGCAGCACCTTTCAGTAGGGGCCGCGACCGCCATGGCGAAGATCCCCCTCGAACGAATCCGCAACATCGGTATCTCGGCCCACATCGACTCGGGCAAGACCACCCTCACTGAGCGCATCCTCTATTACACGGGGCGCATCCACGCGATTCACGAAGTCCGCGGTAAGGACGGCGTCGGCGCGAAGATGGACTCGATGGACCTCGAGCGTGAGAAGGGCATCACGATTCAGTCCGCCGCGACCTACTGCGTGTGGAAGGGCTCGCAGGACCAGCTGCCCGAGCACAACATCAACATCATCGACACGCCGGGCCACGTCGACTTCACCATCGAGGTCGAGCG
>JBEOKA010000008.1:0-17100 GCA_040275325.1 Myxococcaceae bacterium
CCGTTCCGCCGGCGCGGCTGGCTCCACCATCATTCGCCGAACCACCAGCCGACCCGCCTCCCGTCGGACCAGGAGTTCCACCACACGCACACAGCACCGCGATGCCAAGGCCGAGCAGAGTTCTCATCTGGAAGCACTCTGACACCGCCGCCTGCAGAAACAGAAAATCGTCAGGCCAACACGCTGATGTCGCTGCTACAACCAGCCCTGCCCATGCGCGTCGGCGACTGCCCCAGCTGTCGAGCTCCGGTCGAGTTCCGCCCAGGCGCTGGCAAGGTGAAGGTCTGCGACTACTGCCACACCGTCGTGCTGCGTGGCGAAGCGAACCTCGAGAGCCTCGGCAAGGTCGCCGATCTCGCCGACACGCAATCTCCGCTGAAGGTCGGCATCGCGGGCAACTACTCGGGCAACGCCTTCACCATCGTCGGCCGCATTCAGAAGGGCAACGGGGCCGGCACGTGGGACGAGTGGTGTCTGTCGTTCGACGACGGGCGCACGGCCTGGCTCTCTGAGTCCGAGGGCGAGTGGAACCTGATGTTCCCGCTCGAGGGCATCGGTGTTCCTCCCGTCGATCAACTTCGCCCGCTCGGCAGCTTCCAGCTTCGCGATCGCACCTTCGTCATCGAAGAGGTTGGCAACGCGCAGACGCTCTCGGCGCAGGGCCAGCTGCCCGAGTTCAACCACGAGCACGTCTACTGCGACGCCACGGGCGCCAAAGGTGCGTTCTGCTCGCTCGACTACGCCGATGGCGGCACGGGTGAGGCCTTCGTCGGCGCGCGCGTCGGCATTCCGCAGCTCGGCTTCGACAAGAGCGACCTCGAGCCCACGCCGAAGAAAGACGCGCTGAAGCAGGCGCGCTGCACGAACTGCAACGGCCCGCTCGAGCTCAAGGCGCCCGACGCGGTGAAGCGGGTCGCCTGCCCGTACTGCGGCGCGCTGCTCGATGCCTCGCACGGTCAGCTCGCCTTCCTGCAGCTGCTCGAGAAGCCGCCCTACGAACCAGTACTTCCCCTCGGCACCGTCGGCACGCTCGAGAAGACGAAGTGGACGGTGCTGGCCTTCCTCATTCGTTCGACGACGGTCGAGGGCACGCGCTACCCGTGGGAAGAGTACCTGCTGTGGAACCAGCAGGCCGGCTTCCGCTGGTTGATGAACTCGAACGGCCACTGGACGTTCCTCACGCCCATCGCCGCAGGTGACGTCGGCCTCGCGTTCAGAAAGGCCACCTGGAGCGGCAAGAGCTTCAAGGCGTACCAGCAGGTCTACGCCGTCACCGACTACGTCGCGGGCGAGTGCTACTGGCAGGTGAGCGTCGGCGAGCTGGCGAAGGCGTCGGAGTACGTCGAGCCTCCCGAGAGCATCAACTGCGACGAGACCGACCAGGAAGTCACCTTCACCCACGGCAAGATGCTCAGCGACGCCGAGGTGAAGCAGGCCTTCGCCCTCAAGGCGAACATGCCGGTCGCGCAGGGCATCGCTCCGGCGCAGGTGAACCCGCACAAGGCGAAGCTGGGCTCGGGCTTCACGTGGGCCGGCATCTGGAGCGTCGTCTTCATCGCCCTGCTCGTCGGCTTCTCGATGCTCGGCGACACCCGCCAGTTCATGCGCACGGCGTTCACGGTGCCTCCCGACGTGCGCCCAGGCACCCCCGAGTCGCAGCAGTTCTCAGAGCCCTTCACCATCGACAAGAAGGTCCCGCTCGAGCTCGAGTTCGAAGCGCCCGGCCTCGACAACAGCTGGCTCGCGGTGCAGCTCGACCTCGTCAACGAAGACACGGGCGAGGTCGTGCAGGTGAGCCCCGAGGCCAGCTACTACTGGGGCGTCGACGAGGGCGAGCGATGGACGGAGGGCAGCAAGAGCCAGTCGAAGCAGACCGCCGAGGTCGATCCCGGCCGGTACGTGCTTCGCGCGACGCCCAGCTTCGAACAGCCCAGCCCCATGCCGCGCGAGTACACGGTGACGGTGAAGGCTGACTCCGGCGTTGGCGTCTGCTGCCCCTTCTTCGTGTTCCTCATGCTCTTCGCAGGTCCGCTCATCACCGCCATGCGCAGCTCGAGCTTCGAGACGCGCCGGTGGAACGAAGCGGTGTTCCAGTCATCGCCCGGGGTCAGCACGTTCCCGTACGCCAAGCAGGAGGACGACGAATGAAATGGTTCGGAGGCATCGTGGTAGCCGCCTGGGCACTGCTGCATGGGCTGGGGATGGATCGGTTCCCCGAGGAAGATCGCGGTGACCTTCCCGCCAGCGTCAGGTCGGCGCCGGGCGGCATTCTGATGTGGCACGACGGATTCATGGGAGGGAAGTGACGATGGACATGGACGCGATCATCAAACCGCTGGTGCTGGCCGTCGTCTTCTCCGTCATCGGCATGCTCGTGTTCGTCGCGGGCTTCTTCGTGATTCGAAAGATCCTGCCCTTCGACGTGCACAAGGAGCTCGAGGTCGACCAGAACACCGCGGTCGGCATCGTCATCGCCTCGTTCATTCTCGGCCTCGCCTTCATCATCGGCATGTCGATTCACGGCTGACGCAACTTCGGCACGAACGTCGGGTTGGAGTGCTGGTGAGACGGCTCACGCGCCTCGGTCTGGTGGTGCTCGTGGTGTGCACGCCGGCGTGGGCGCACGATCTGGGCGTCGACGTCACGCTCAACGGCACCGCCGCGAGCCCCAACAACCCGCGCAGTGGCTCGCTCGGCTTCTCCATCTCGGGCAGCTACGACTTCACCGACCGCTGGAGCGCCTTCCTCACCGGCGTGTTCATGCGCGACTTCGCGACGCGAACGGAAGAGTCGTTCAGTCCGGGCTCGAACGTCTTCCTGTTCAGCGGCGGCGTGATGTTCGTCGCGAACGATCACTTCATGGTGATGGCGACAGCCTCGGGGTCACCGCCGTCGGTCCAGCGCAACGCCACCACCTTCGAGGGGCTCGACGGGGGCCCGGTCGGCTACGTCATCAAGGCGACGAACTTCAGCGTGGGCGGCTCGCTGCTCGCCTCGTACGCGACGAACGGGTTCTCGAACTGGGAGCACACCTTCGACGTGTCTGCCGGTGTGAACCACCTCGAGAGCGATCAGATCGCCGAGCTCGGCACCACCCTGCGCGCGCGCCTCTTGCGCACGTACTGCGAACGAAACCCCGTCGCCGGCTACTGCCCCATCGTGCTCGGCATCGACGCTCCGCTGACGCAGGTGCGGCTGGGCGGCACCTATACGGCGACCCTGTTCCTCAAGACCGACGTCTCGCTCGACGTGGCCGGCTTTCTCTACGACGTCGCTGATCCTGTCGCGGTCGGTTCGTACAGCGCCGCCATCGCCGGCCGTCAGGGCCCCGATGTCGGCCTCGGCGTGCCCGTCGCGCCCTGGGTGCTGACGGTGAGGCCGGCGATCGTGCACCGCGCAGGCGCCTTCTCGGTGAAGCTCACCTACCAATACGGGCTCTACGCTTCGAACGCGGGCTCGAACCACCTGCTGAGTGCGAGGCTGTCGTGGAAGGTGAACCCGACCCTCAAGCTCACCCTCACCGCGCTCGGCCAGACCGACTTCGCGAACGGATCGGTGGTGAACCGGGGCGGGAGCCTCAGCACGGGGCTGCTCATTCTGTTTCCGTGAGCCGAAGAAGCATGACGCGATGTTGCGGGACTGTGGCCGCCGAGAGACGATAGAGGTCCTTCGCCTCGAGCCGTGCCTCTCCCGGGAGCTTCACCGTGACTGTTCGATTCCGCTCTGCCTCCACGCTGGCCGTGGTCTGTCTCATCGCGACGCTCTCGGGCTGCGCGAACTGCGGAGGCGGCGTCACTGTCAGCGGCAAAGATGGCGGAAAAGCGGGCGGCACCAGCGGCGTCGGCGGCGGAATCACCGGCGTCGGCGGTGGCATCTCGGGAACTGGCGGGGGTGACGCGGGCGGCGCTGGCGGCGGCTTCACGAGCGGAGGCGGAGACGCCGATGGTGGAGCCGACGCCGGGTCGACGCAGCTCTGCTCGCTCGTGTCGTGTCAATCGGCGAACGCGAACTGCGGCCCCGTGGGTGATGGCTGCGGTGGCTACCTCAACTGTGGAACGTGCACGCCTCCGCAGACCTGTGGTGGTGGCGGCCTTCCTTCGCAGTGCGGCGGCTCGATGGGCTGCACGCCGAAGACCTGCACGACCGAAAACGCGAACTGCGGCCCGGTCGCCGACGGCTGCGGCGGCATTCTGAACTGCGGCACCTGCACGGCTGCCGGTGAGACGTGTGGTGGTGGAGGCATGCCGAACCGCTGCGGCACCTCGGGGGTGAACATCGTCGACGGCGGCTGTCAGGGCCTCACCACGTGCCCGATGGGACTCAACTGCGGGCCCATCGCCGACGGTTGCGGCGGCACCATCTCATGCGGCACCTGCACCGTGGCCGGCCAGACGTGTGGTGGTGGCGGCATGCCGAACGTCTGCGGCGCGTCTGCCTCGTGCACACCTCGCACCTGCGCTCAGGCTCAGGCCACCTGCGGGCAGGTCGGTGATGGCTGCGGAGCGCTGACCCCGAACTGCGGCACCTGCGACGTCGACGCTGGCGTCATCTGCGGTGGCGGCGGCATTCCCAACGTATGCGGCAGCAACATTCCCGACGCGGGGTCGTGCACGGGCCTGTGCCCGCGGCAGAACCAGTGCGACGCCGGCGTGAACACCGTCACGGGCACGGTCGTCGCGCCCACCAACGCGGCGGCGGGCTACGGCAACCCCGACCCGATTCCCGGCGTGCTCGTCTACGTGCCCAACGGCACCGTGCAGCCCATCACGCCCGGCGCCTCGTGCACGAGCTGTTCGGGGCAAGCCTCGGGCAGCCCGCTGGTCTCGACGACGAGCGCCACCAACGGCACCTTCACGCTCAGCAACGTGCCCTGCGGCGCCAACGTGCCGCTCGTGCTTCAGCTGGGCAAGTGGCGGCGGCAGGTCGTGATTCCCAACGTCAACTGCTGCGGCCCGACGACGCTGCCGGCCGATCTCACGCGCCTGCCGCGGACGGCGGCCGAGGGAGACATTCCGCTCATCGCGATGGTGACGGGCAGCGCCGACCCGATGGAGTGCATTCTGCCGAAGATTGGCATCGCCTCGACCGAGTTCACCGCGCCCAGCGGCAACGGACGCGTGCGCATGTTCCGCGACAACGGCACCACCTTCCCCAACGGAGGCACGGCAACCGACCTCTTCGGCAACTCGACCGAGCTGATGAAGTACGACCTGGTGATCGTCGACTGCGTGGGCGGCCCCACGCGGCGCACCGCGAATGAGCTCACCAACATTCGCAACTACTTGAACAGCGGCGGGCGCATCTACCTGAGCCACTACGGCTACGTGTGGCTCGACCAGAACTCACCCTTCGACACCGTCGCGAATTGGCAGGGAGACCAGGGCAACCCGAACCCGAGCACTCAGAACGCGTGGATCGACACGACCTTTCCCAAGGGGGCGACGTTCGCGCAGTGGCTGCTCAACACAGGAGGCTCGACGACGCTGGGCCGGGTGAGCGTGCAGCAGACCCGTCGCGACACCAACGGTCTGCCGACGAACTCTCCCGCGCAGCGGTGGATTCGCTCGGACTCGCCGGGCGGCGCGTCGGGTACCGGCGCCATTCCCTTCCAGTTCACGTTCAACACGCCAGTCGGGGCCGCGGCCGGTGCGCAGTGCGGTCGAGTCTTGTTCTCGGACTTCCACGTCGCGACGGGTGGCTCGGGCGGCGGCACGTTCCCCACCTCGTGCGGGGCCGCGGCGCCGATGTCTGCGCAAGAGAAGGTGCTCGAGTTCATGATCTTCGACCTCACCTCGTGCATTCAGCCCGACAACGGGCAGTCGACGTGCACCCCGCGCACCTGTCAGCAGCAGGGCTTCAACTGTGGCGCGCAGGGTGACGGCTGCGGTGGCGTGATTCCGAACTGCGGCATGTGCCCGTCGGGCCAGACGTGCGGCGGCGGCGGCCAGCCTGGCGTCTGCGGAGGCTCGATGTGCATGCCGCGCACGTGTCAGCAACAGAACATCGAGTGCGGCCAGGCAGGTGACGGCTGTGGCAACGTGATTCCCAACTGCGGCACGTGCCCGATGGGTCAGGTTTGTGGAGCGGGTGGCCCCGGCCGGTGTGGCAATGGCGCCTGCGTGCCGCGCACCTGTCAGCAGCAGAACCTATCGTGCGGCCCAGCCGGTGATGGCTGCGGCAACCTCATTCAGTGCGGCACCTGCACCGCGCCAGACACCTGCGGCGGTGGTGGAACGCCGGGCGTCTGCGGCCGCACCTCGTGCCAGCCCCGCACCTGCATGCAGGCGAACGCCGTGTGTGGCCTCATCGCTGATGGCTGTGGCGGCACCATCGGCTGCGGCAACTGCGTCGCCCCGCTCACCTGCGGTGGTGGCGGCATCGCCAACCAGTGCGGCGGCATCATGTAGTCGTCAGTTGAGCGAGCGCTCGACGCCCGCTTCGAAGAGCGCAGCCGCTCCGGGCAGCACGGGCCTGGAGCCGAACTTCGCGACGGCCTGCGCACGAATGAAGCGGTTGAGCCGCGACGACTCGCGCGTGACGGCCGCGAAGTCCCACGAGGAGGGCGGTTCGAGGTCGGGGTACGTCGAGCGCCAACGGCCGGCCCGCGCGGCCGTGTTGTGGTTCGTGTGACTCGGGCTCAGCGAGCGGCCTTTCGGGCCGACCAGGTACAGTTGAATCAGCCCCCACCCGTCAGGCTCCTCCCGCCACCACGCCCTTTGGCGGCCCTGCGCCGATACGTGCACCCGGCGGAACTTCACGTTGGCGTTGGCCGAGACGGGCCACAGCACGAGCAGCGGAGGCCACTGCACGCCTCTTCGTGGGAGCGCGAACAGCGCGTCAGCCGAGTGGAACTCCCGCACGCGCTGGTTGGGCCGCGAGCTCAGCTCGAAGACGCGACAGCTCGTCTCACGCAGCACGAAGTCGACGAGCAGGTGGAAGTCGTCACCCGCCGCGTAGAAGTCACAGTTCGGCATCAGCGAGAGACCGCCTGCTCGACGAGGGTGGCGAGCTGCTCCCGTTGCTGCGCGCTCTCCTTCGTCCACCCGACGAGGTGCGGTGAGACGGGCTCGCGATCGAACCAGAACAGGCCGCTCTTTCCGGCGAGCCGCGGCGCGACGGCCAGCCACACGATGGTGTCAGCGCCCTGCTCCGGCGTGCGGAGGATGCCCTTCGTGACCCGGTAGAAGCGCGGCAGCGAGCTGCGCACCGCCGGCGTGTCGGCCCAGCCCGGGTGCATCGTCGAGAAGGTGACGTCAGGGTGCTTCACGGCCCACTGCTCCGAGAGAATGACCTCGGCCCGCTTCGTCTGCGCGTACGCCACCACGCCGTCGAAGCGCGTCACCGCGCCCTGCAGAATCGAGAGGTCGAGCTTCTGCGTGAACATGCCGCCTGACGCGACGGTGATGACGCGCCCCTTCGAGAGCAGCAGGCGAGGCAGCAGGCCTTCGGTCAGGGCGTATGGGCCGAGCACGTTCGTCGCGAACGTCACCTCGTGCCCTTCGTCGGTGCGGGTGAACGTGTCGGGCAGCACGCCGGCGTTGTTCACCAGCACGTCGACGGGGCCGCGAAACGTCTCGACGAAGCGGCGCACCTCGGCGAGCCGTGAGACGTCGAGCCGAGTCAGGTGCGCATCGGCGCTGGGCAGCTCGGCCTTGATGCGTTCGACGGCGGCCTGGCCACGCGCTTCGTCACGGCACAGCAGATGAACGGTCGCGCCGAGCGCCGAGAGCGCGCGCGCCGTCGAGAAGCCGAGGCCCGAGTTCGCGCCGGTGACGAGCACGACCTTGCCCTGCATCGACACGCGAAGGTCGGCCTCGACGAACCGCCGCGCGTGCCGCTCGAAGCCCGTGCGGTCGAACGAGAACACCACCGAGGTGTCGAGCACCTTGTCGAAGAGCCCCATGTGGGTGCTGCTCTAACGGCCCGCGAAGCGAACGTCACTCGACCCAGCGCTGCGGCGACGACTCGGTGTGCTGAGGCCCGATGACGACCGCGCGCGGCCCCACCCGCGTTCCATCAACGAGCACGATCTCGACCTGGTGCGTGCCCGAGGGCAGCTCGAGCTGGCGCGGCGCGAACCCGATGGAGCGCCCGTCGACGAGCACCTCGCCCTTGAGAAACCGCTCCCCGCCGACGGCGAGCACACCACGCGTCTCGGGCTGTGGCGCCACCGCGACGACGGGCCGCTTCGGCTTCGGGGCTTCGACGGGGAGCGCGGGCGGAGGCGGCTCCACCGGTGCCGGAGTTGGCGCTGGCACGACCGGTTTCTCTGGCACGGCGACGACAGGCACGACCGGGGGCGGCTCGCGCGTGGCCAGCACGAAGACGCCGGCCGAGAGTGAGAGCGTGACGAGCGCAACGGGCCACCCCCAGCGAGGCCGAGCGGGCGGCGCGAGGGTCGACGGCATCGGCGTCGCCGGCAGCGCGAGGTCGGAGGGGACGACGGCCCTCGTCCACTCCCGCAGCGCGCGCCGCAGCTCGAAGTCGGCCGGCGCGAGAGACTTCAGCGCCTGCTCGCACGCCTGGGCGAATGCCTCTGCGGTGGCGAAGCGGGCCTGACGATCGCGTCGAAGCGCGCGCGCGAGCAGCTCACGAAGTGGCGCGGGCAGTGTCGACGCAGGCTCCAGCTCGACCCCCGAGAGGAGATCGACCAGGGCGTTCTCGTCATGCAGTGGGCTGTGCCCGGTGAGCAGCGCGTGCAGCGTGCACCCCAGCGAGAACACGTCGGCGCGCCCATCGATGGCGCTGTGCATGGCCTGCTCGGGCGCCATGTACGTGGGCTTGCCGCGCGCGATCGCCCCCAGCGTCTTCTCGGTGCGCTGCTCCCACAGCGCGATGCCGAAGTCGGCGAGCTTCACGTCTCCGCCGCGAGAAACGAGCACGTTCTGCGGGCTGACGTCGCGGTGCACGATGTTCAGTGGAGCGCCGTCGTCTGCCGTCGCGGTGTGCGCCGCATGGAGCGCGTGCGCGACGTGTGCCGCGATGCCAAGCGCGACGGCCTCGGGCATCGGTCGATTCGCCGCGACACCCCAGTTCGCCAGCCGCGCGACGTCGAAGCCATCGACCAGCTCGAGCACCTGAAAGGCGACCCCGTCGGCGATGCCGAAGTCGATGACGGCCACGAGGTTCGGGTGGTGCAGCCGGCTCGCGAGCCGCGCTTCGTCGACGAACATGCGCTGCAGGCGCTCGTCACCCACGCGGTCGGCGGCCATGCGCTTGACGGCCACGCGGCGACGGAAGCCGGCGTCACCGTGCAGCACGGCCTCGAAGACCTCGGCCATGCCGCCCTGCCCCAGCGGGCGCACGAGCTCGTATTTTCCGGCCAGCCGCGTCATCGAGCCGCGAATGTAGCCGCGCCATTCGTTTCACAGCATCTCGATCGCCCGCGTGTCAGGCTCCACGCCGATGCGCATCTGCGTGAACTACCCCGTCACCACTGGCCGCCTCGTGCTCCGCACCGCGTTGGACTGGGAGCGCGACCTCGAGCCCAGCTCCGCCACGCCCACGCAGGCCTGGTTCGACGTCGAGGTCTCGGGGCCGACGCTGGAGCTCAAGCCGTGTCTGCGCGACGGCGGCACGGTTCACTGGGCGAAGGGCGCCAACTACGTGCTCACGCAGTACGAGCGCGACCGCGGGCTGTGGCCGTACTTCTTCGGCGCCGAATCAGGCCACGTGAGTGACGTGCTGCAGGTCGGCTTCGAGGGCGTGACGCGCGCGATTCGCGTGTACCACCCACCCGGCTACGACGAGAACCCGCTGCGGCGCTTCCCCGTCCTCTACATGCAAGACGGCAAGAACCTGTTCTTCCCCGAAGAGGCGTTCGCCGGGAACGAGTGGCGCGTCGACGAGACGATGGATCGACTCGACCGCATGAACGCGATTCGCAAGTGCGTCGTCGTCGGCATCGCGCCGGGCGATCGCATGCGCGAGTACACGAAGCCCGGCTACGACGACTACGGCCGCTTCGTCGTCGAGAAGCTCAAGCCGCTCGTCGACCAGCACGTGCGCACCCGACCAGAAGCGAGCGCCACCGTCGTCATGGGCTCCTCGCTCGGCGGAGTGGCGGCGCTGCACCTGGGGTGGAAATGGCCGCACGTCTTCGGGCGCGTGGCGGCCATGTCGAGCACCTTCGGCGTCTTCGACGACCTCTTCGAGCGCATCGCCACCGAGAAGAAGAAAGACCTGCTCATCTATCTCGACAGCGGCTGGCCGAAGGACAACTTCGAGGCCACCAACGCCATGCGCGATCTGCTGGTGCACAAGGGCTTCAAGCTGGGCGTCGACCTGCTGCAGTTCAGCTTCCCCGAGGGGCTGCACGACGAAGACTCGTGGGCGGCGCGCCTTCACGTGCCGTTTCAGTTCTTCTTCGGGCGCGCGTGGCTCGCACAACGCGGCGACGTGTGATTTTGAGCCGCCTCCCCCGCGATGCTCACACTCCTCGTCTTCTCGATTCTCACCGCCGACGGTCCTTCGATCACGGTGGTCTCCGACGCCGATGACGCGCTGGCGAAGCGGGCCGCCGAGACGCCCGAGCTGCCGGTCGTGCTCACCGCCAGCCCTCTGCCTCGTGCCGAACCTGCGCCAGCACCGCCGACGACCGAGACCATCGGGCTGGCCCGCAAGGCGTGGGTGAGCGCCGACTTCCCCGCGTGTCTCAAGCTGCTCGAAGACGACGAGCTGGTGAAGCGGGCGCTGGCCGCGAACGATCGTTCCACCGCGGCGAGAACGCTGGCCTGGCGGGTCGCCTGCAAGCTGGGAGCACGGCAGACCGACGCGGCTCGTCGCGATGGCGGCTGGCTCGCCACGCTCCAACTGCCCCTGCCCGATGACGTGGGCGTGATGACGCCCGAGGTCGAGACGTTGCTGAACACGGTGCGGCGCGAGGTCGACGCCGAAGCGCGGGTGAAGGTCGCGATCTCGAGCACCGTGAAAGACGCCGTCATCGCCATCGATGGGCGGCCCGCGACGTGCATCGCTCCCTGCCGCATGGAGCTGGCCAGAGGACTCCACGTCGTGCAGGTGTCGGCTGACGGCTACACGCCGACGGCTGTGCCCCTCACGGCAGCCGGTGAAGACGTCAGCGTCTCGGTGAGCGCGCCACCGGCCGATCCCTCCCTCGCGGCGCGGCAGTGGCAACTTCGCCGGGCGTCGGGAGAGCCCTTCGATGGCGGCCGATCGATGCAGCTGCTGTCGATCGCCCTCCGCTCGGCGCGGCTGCTCGTCGTGGGGCCGGGAGAGACGACGGGGACGCTCCGCGGCGCGCTGGCCATCGACGGCGTGGTGCAGGCCCGCGGTGAGCGTGACGACGTGCAGGCGCTGGTGCGCGACCTGCTGGTGCGCGGCAAAGTGTACGAGCCCTCGGTGCCGCTGTGGAAGCGCTGGCCCTTCTGGGTCGCCATCGGCGCCGCAGCCGTCGCCACTGGAGTCACGACTGGTGTCCTCCTGGCCAACCGCCCCATCGTCACCCGCGTCGAGTTGAACCCATGAGGCGCGCGCTCCTGCTCCTGCTGATGTTGGTCGGCGCGTGCACCGTGCAGCGAGAGGTCGCGCTCACCTTCGGCAGCGAAGGCGAAGGCCTCGACGGCTTCATGTGCCGCGACCCCAACGCCAGCAACCAGTTCCTCATCGATCGCGCGAAGGACGGCGATGGCGGCGTGGAGGCGGGCGCGCTCGTGTTCGACTTCGTGCGGCTCGGTGGCGTGCCGGGCTGTCGCACAGGCCAGCTCGTGAAGTGGTGCGCGTCGCACGAGTGCAAGCCGCTGCGTCAGACGCGCAGCTGCGTGCCCATCACCCTGCCGACGGTGACGCCGATGATGCCGCGTGAAGAGCTGCGCGCCGCGATCCTCTCGGCCATGAAGCAGGCGGCCAGCTTCGGCGTGCTCAACGACGCTCCAGACGAGTTCGTGATCGTGCGCGCCGTGGGAACGCTCCAGTCGTGCGAGGCGCTGCTGCCTTCGGCCTCCGACGTCGAGCTGCCCGCCTTCGACAAGAAGCAGCTCACGGGTTGTGCGTACTCGTGCCCGGTGCTGCTCGACCGCGTCGACCAGGACGTCTACCTGGGCTTCGAGACGCTCACCGGGCTCTGCGAGCAGGGCGTGCGCACGTGCAGCGACGGGCAGCTGCAGTGGCAGCCGTGATCAGTCCTTGAGGCCGTGCCGCGTGAGCAGCTCGATGAGGTGCGACCTGTCCATCTTCGCGTGGCGCGCCGCGGCCGAGACGTTGCCCTTCGTCACCTCGAGCAGCTTCGGCAGGTAGTGCTTCTCGAAGCGCTCGAGCACCAGCCCGCGCGCGTCTTTGTAGGGAAGCTCGGGACCCGGAGCGTCGTCTTTCGGACCAGCTCCGAGCGGCGCGTCGAAGACCGGGCGTTCACCCATGGCCAGCGTCGACTCGACGAGGTTGCGCAGCTCACGCACGTTGCCTGGCCAGTGGTGGGCGCGCAGGGCGGCGAGATCGTCGGGAGGAAACAGTGACTGGGGCGTGCGGTCCGAGCCCGCCTCGGTGAGAAAGTGCGCGATGAGCAGCTCGAGGTCGTCGACGCGCTGGCGCAGCGCAGGCACCTCGAGCCGCACGACGGCGAGCCGATAGTAGAGGTCGAGCCTGAAGTTGCTCGCGTTCACCTCGGCCTTGAGATCGCGATGCGTCGCGGCCACGACACGCACGTCGACGCTCAGCTCTTCGGTGCCGCCGACGCGACGAAAGCGCCGCCGCTCGAGCGCTCCGAGCAGCATGGCCTGGAGGCTCTGCGGCAGCTCGCCAATCTCGTCGAGAAACAGCGTGCCCTTGTTCGCCCGCTCGAACGCGCCCTGGTGTCGGCGATCGGCGCCGGTGAACGCGCCCTTCTCGTGCCCGAAGAGCTCGCTGGCCACGACGCCTGGCGCGAGGCTGCCGCAGTCGACGGTGACGAACGGGTGCTTCGCGCGCGCCGAGCGCTGGTGAATCTCTCGCGCGATGACCTCTTTGCCGCTGCCCGACTCGCCGATGAGCAGCACGCCCGTGTCTGACTGCGCGGCCTTCTCGACCCGCGCCAGCAACGTGCGCATCACCGGCGCGCGGCCCTTCAGCGAGCCCAGGCTCTCGGTCTCGAGCATCGGCACCGAGCCGTTCTTGCCTTCGCTGATGGTGACCGAGGTCTTGCCCAGCTGCAGCACCGAGCCGGGCGGCACCAGGCCTTCACGCACCGTGACGCCGTTGACGACGACACCGTTGGTCGAGCCGACATCACGCACCACGACGGCGGGCCCGCGGCGGCTGAGCTCGACGTGAAACCGAGACACCGTCGGGTCGGTGAGCTGCAGCGTGTTGCCGTCAGCCGTGCCGATGGAGACGGTGCTGGCTTCGTCCGTGAGCGCCTTGCCCACATCGGGCCCGGCAGTGATGGAGAGTGACAGCGTGCGCATCGGCAAGCCGACGATGGCGACCGGCTGGGTTCCGTCGTGCGTCATGGCGAGAACACCTACCGCACCTCGTCGGAGCGCGCCTGCAGGCTGAAACCAACGATTGTCGGCTCAACCCGACAGCCTTTCGACGCCCCCAGAGGGGAAACCCATGGAACGGCGCTTGCGATGTGCCACGGTCGTTGTGCCGTTCCTTTCTCCGGGGGTTGTACACATGCGTCGAATCGTGGTCGCTCTAGCGACAGTGTCGTTGTTTGCCTGCCCGACGGATCCGTCGGGCGTTGATGGTGGCAGTGCTGGCGGAAACGCCGGCGGAGGTGTCGCCACGGCCGGCGGCGCCGCGACTGCCGGTGGAGCCGCAACCGCCGGTGGAGCCGCGACTGCTGGCGGAACCGCAACGGCTGGCGGAACCGCAACGGCTGGCGGAACCGCAACGGCTGGCGGAACCGCGACGGCTGGCGGAACCGCGACGGCCGGAGGAACCGCGACGGCCGGTGGTTCCGTGGCTGGAGGCTCGCCCGCTGGTGGAAGCGCCGGCCCTGTGCTCGCGCGCTCGAGCCGCTCCAACACCATCGACATCGCGCCCAACGACTCCATCGTCGCGATGGTGAACCCCGATGTCGGCACGGTGAGCTTCTTCAACGCCTCGACGAAGACGAAGAGCGGCTCGGCTTCGTTCGGCGCGACCACCCAGCCCGAGGGCATCGCCATTCACCCCGACAACACCACGGCGTTGGTCATTCTTCGTCGCTCGCAGCAGCTCGCCAAGGTCACGGCCATCAACACCACGACGCCGGCCGTCGCCACCGCGCGCGCTCCCACCGGCGCCGAGCCCACGGGCCTCGCGTTGACGCCCACGGGCGCGACCGCCGTCGTCGCCAACTTCGGTGAGAACAGCATCATGTTCTTCGACACCGCGACGATGACGCAGACGGCCGTCGTCACCATGCCGAGCCAGCCGCGCGCGCTCGCCATCACGAACGACGGTGACGGCGACGACTCCGACGAGCGGATCTTCGTCACCATGTTCTACGGCGATGCGGTCGCCGAGGCCTCTGACACCGGCCGCATCGGCAAGGTCGTCGAGATCGCCGTCGGCACGCGCGCCATCACCCGCACCATCGACCTGAGCCCGTTCAACGACACCGGGTTCTCGACGACGCAGCTGGCCGACGGCGGCTTCCAGGCGCCGTTCGTCGGCTGCTCGCCCAACCAGCTCTTCGGCATCACGATTCACCTGGGCAAGGCGTACGTGCCAAGCGTCTGCGCTTCGCCGCGTGGGCCGGTGAACAAGTTCACCAACCTCTTCGCGGCAGTGTCGGTCATCGATCTCACCACCAACCAGGAAGACGTCGGCCCGCTCGGCAGCGCCGTCATCTCGAAGCTGGCGCAGGCGCAGGGTGGCTCGACGTCGAGCCTGCTCGGCGTTCCCGTGGGCATCGCCTTCGTCGAGATGGCGCCAGTCGGCTACCTGCTCTCTCAGGCCGCCGACATGGTGCAGCGCCTTCACTACGACGCGAGCCTTCCCCGCGGGCCCATCACGCTCGGCCGGACTGCGCAGTTCGAGCAAATCAACCTGCGCGGCACTGGCGGCATCAAGGTGCCGACGGGCGTGGTCGCGGGTCACGCCAACGGCGCGCTGTACGTGAACAACTGGGTCGATCGCTCGATGAGCATCGTGAACCTCGCGCTGCAGCAGGTCGACGCAGCGGGCGACGGCATCGTCTCTGAGGCGAAGCCCACGGCGGCTACGCCAGAGGCGGCGGTGCTCGCTGGCAAGAAGTTCTTCTTCACGGGCACGGGCCGCTGGGCCGATCGCCAGGTGAACAGCTGCGCCAGCTGCCACCCCGACGGCCTCACCGACAACATCACGTGGATCTTCGCGGCCGGTCCGCGCCAGTCGACCGCGCTCGACGGCATGTACGGCAAGGTCACTCCGGGCGATCAGCGCATTCTGAACTGGACGGGCATCTTCGACGAGATGCACGACTTCGAGCTGAACACCCGCGGCACCGCCGGCGGCAAGGGCGCCATCACCGAAGGCACGGTGCCCAACGACACGCCGTTCAACCTCGGCAACGGCGTGCTGCTGCCCGGCTTCACGCAGGTGACGCGCAACGACTTCCTCTCGGGGTCGACGAAGGCCGTGGTCGCGACCCGCGCCGTGCTCCGCGACTGGGACGAGATCGACGAGTACTCGAAGACGATTCGTGCCAACCGCGCGCCCACGAACCTCGACCCGATGGCGGTGATGCGCGGCCGCACGGTGTTCCTCAACAACAACTGTCACTTCTGCCACGGCGGCCAGAAGTGGACCGCGAGCTCGCGCACGTTCGTGCCTTCTCCGGACAAGAACGGCTCGCTGCCTGGCGTGACGGGCGGCCCCGACGCGGGCACCGGCCTGCGCACGCTCACCCTCGACGCTGGCACCGGCGTCTTCGGGCGCCCGAACGATCAGCTGAAGGTCGACATCGAGCGCAGCGTGAACCTGCCCGACGGTGGCGTCGGCAACGTCGGCCCCGAGCGCGTCACCTGCGTGATTCGCAACGTCGGCACGTTCGATGTGAACGACAGCATCGAGCGCAAGGCCGACGGCACGGCGGCGCAGGGCGGCAAGGGCTTCAACCCGCCGGCGCTGACGTCGGTGGCGACGGGCGCTCCGTACTTCCACCACGGCCGCGCGAAGACGCTCAGCGACGTCTTCACTCCCGCGTACGCGAACCACTACCAGGCCGCGTCGGCGAACTTCCTCAGCAACGGCGGTACGACACCTGCCGAGCGCGCGCAGATCGATGACCTCGTCGCGTTCCTCAAGTCCATCGACGAGGCGACGGTGGTCGTGCCGCTCGAGCCGACCCAGAACCTCTGCGTCGGGTACTGAGCGACTCACAGCTTCCCCACCCCGGGGAAAACGCCACGGCCGTTCGGGAGCAGTCAGCCCGGGCGGCCGTGGTCTTTTCTGGGCGACCGGTTTCTGGCCCGCGCTTGCTTCTGACGCACACTGCGCTACGCGGCGCTGGGAATACCGTCGCTACACCGTCGTTGGAGGCTCGATGCGTTCGATTCTGCTCGCCGTTGGTCTGGTCGCCCTCGCAGGTTGCATGAAGAAGATCCCCGGCACCGAGATCGACGACACCTCTGACTCGCGCGCGATCCTCGACGTGATGACGGCGTACCGCTCGGCGGTCGAGCAGCGAAACGCGCAGGCCATCATCGACCTCGCCGACCCGGCCTTCCGCGACGACGGCGGCAGCTCGGGGCCCGACGACGACCTCGACTACTCCACGCTCTACACGTCGCTGGCCACCCGCTTTCAGCGCATCGAAGACGTGCGCCTCGACATGAACGTGCGCCGCATGGAGTTCGACGAGGCCACCAACGCCGCCCGCGTCACCTACACGTACACGCTGAGCTTCAAGATGCCGACGCTGTCGGGCCGCACGCAGACCGACACCGACATCAAGCAGATGCTCCTCAAGCGCAGCGACGAGAACAACGGCAAGGCGCGCTGGCGCATCGTCTCGGGCATCTGAGCTGGGCTGGGTTGATCCGCTCGTTCGTCGCTCGGCTGATTCGCTCGTTCGTCGCGGTCACCTTCGGCCGTGCAGATGGGCGTTGACGAATTCGGCCTCGTGACCGCCTCACTCGCTGGGCTGATTCGCTCGTTCGTCGCGGTCACCTTCGGCCGTGCAGATGGGCGTTGACG
>JBEOKA010000009.1:0-8605 GCA_040275325.1 Myxococcaceae bacterium
CGCATCGGCTCACGCTGGGAGCGCGTCACCTGGCAGCAGGCGCTCGAAGAGATCGGCAACAAGGTGAAGCAGCTTCGTGGCGATCACGGCGCTGATGCGCTCGCGCTCTACGTCGGCACCGCGGCGGGCTTTGGCGTGCTGCACCCGGTGTTCGCGCAGGGCTTCATGACGGGCCTCGGCTCGAGGTCGATGTACGCGTCGGCCACGCAGGACTGCTCGAACAAGTTCGCGGTCGCCAACGCGGTCTACGGCTTTCCCTTCACGCAGCCGTTCCCCGATCTCGATCACACGCAGTGTCTGATCATCGTCGGCGCGAACCCCGTCATCTCGAAGTGGAGCTTCCTGCAGGTGCCCAACCCGGGCCGCACGCTGCAGGAGATGAAGGAGCGAGGTGCACGCATCATCGTGATCGACCCGCGCCGCACCGAGACCGCGAAGGTCGCCGGTGAGCACCACTTCATTCGGCCCAACACCGACCCGTTCTTCTACCTGGCGTTCCTCTCGGAGCTGGAGCGGCAGGGTGGCATCGCTCGTTCGCGCGCCGAGGCCCAGGCCGAAGGCATCGACGAGGTGCTCGCGCTCGCCCGCCCGTGGACTCCGGAGCGCAGCGAAGAAGTGACGACGATTCCCGCCGCGACGCTGCGTGAGCTGGTGCGCGTGTTCAGAACGTCGAAGGGCGCGTCGCTGTACTGCTCCACTGGCGTGAACATGGGCACCAACGGGTCGCTCGGGTTCTGGCTGCAGGAGTGCATCAACCTGCTCTCGGGCAACCTCGACAAGCGCGGCGGAACGCTCGTCGGCCGCGGCGTGATCGACTTCCCTGCGTTCGGGAAGAAGAACGGCGTGCTCACGCGCACCGATCGATCGCGCATCGGTGACTTCGGCTCGGTGAACGACGCGTTCCCCGGCGGCGTGCTGGCCGACGAGATCCTCACGCCGGGCCCGAAGCAGGTGCGCGCGCTCTTCGTGACGGGCGGGAATCCCCTCATCACGATGGCCAACTCGGGCCGGCTCAAGAAGGCGTTCGAGTCGCTCGAGCTGCTGGTGACGGTCGATCTCTTCCGCAACGAGACCGGGTCGGTGGCGCACTACGTGTTGCCCGCGACGACGCCACTCGAGCGGCCCGATCTGCCGTTCATCTTCCCGCTCATGCTGGGCCTGCAGAAGAAGCCGTACCTTCAGGCCACGCGCGCGCTCGTCGAGCCTGAACACGAGCAGCGTGACGAAGCGTCGATCTACCTCGACCTCTGCAAGGCCAGCGGCATCAACCTGTTCGGCTCGGCCGTCGCGCAGAAGATGCTCGAGGGCATGATGGCCGTGCACTCGAAGCTGCACCGAAAGGGCAAGCTGCCCGAGCTGCCGCAGGAAGCGATGCTGTCGATGTTGCTGCGCGTCACTGGCCAACCCGGCTTCGACTCGCTCGTGGAGGATCACCCGCACGGCAAGCTGCGCGAACAGCACTCGCCCGACGACTTCGCGGCCACGCGCGTGCTCACGCCGACGAAGAAGGTGCAGCTGGCCCCTTCGCTGTTGATGGAGGCAGCGAAGAAGCTCGAGCGCGACTTCGACACCGAGAAGACCCGCGCCGGAGCGCTGAAGCTGATCACCAAGCGCGCCGTGCAGACCCACAACTCGTGGACGCACAACGTCGAGGCGTTCACACACGAGAAGACGAACCACCTCTACATGCACCCGGCCGATGCGCAGCGGTGCGGGCTGACCGATGGCGCCTTCGCCGACGTCACGAGCGCGACCGCGACCGTGCGCGTGCCCGTGAAGCTGCTCGCCGATCTCATGCCGGGCACCGTGGCGCTGCCGCACGGCTGGGGGCACCAACACGCGACCGGCCTGTCGATCGCGAACAAGACGCGCGGGGTGAACGTGAACATCCTCGCGGCCGATGGGCCCGATCAGCTCGAGCGCGTCTCGGGCATGGCCAACCTCACCGGCTTCGTCGTCGACGTGAAGCCTGCCGCCGGCCCGCAAGATCCCACCAGCTGGAGCGGTCTCCCTCCCGCCTGATGCAGTTCTCGCTCTTCCCGCCACCGCCACTCGACACGAAGGCCGACGCTGCGCTGGCGCAGAAGCGACCCGCGCACGTCTTCATCGGCACCTCGAGCTGGACGTTCCCCGGGTGGAAGGGAATCGTGTACCCGGCCGAGCCGACGATGGACGAGCTGGTCACCCACGGCCTCGAGACCTACTCGCGCCACCCGCTCTTCAACACCGTCGGCATCGATCGCAGCTACTACGCGCCCCTCTCGAGTCAGGAGCTCGCAGGCTACGCGAAGCAGCTGCCGCAGGGCTTCCGCTGCCTGATGAAGGTGTGGAGCCGCGTCTGCTCGTACGTCGACCCACGCACGCGCGCGCCGAACCCCGACTTCTTGAACCCGAAGCTGTTTCGCGACGAGGTGCTCACGCCCGCGCTCGCCAGCTTCAAGGAGCACCTCGGGCCGCTGCTGTTCCAGATGTTGCCGCTGTCGCGATCGGAGCTGCTGGCCCCGCAGATCTTCAACCAGAAGCTCGAGCAGTTCTTCGCCGCCCTGCCCCGCGGCCCCAGCTACGCCGTCGAGCTGCGCAACCCGGAGTGGATGACGCCCGGCTATTTCCAGGCGCTCCAACGGCACAACGTGGCGCACGTCTTCAATCACTGGGAGCGCATGTCGACGCTCGGTGAGCAGCTCGCGCGGGAGCAGTCGTTCACCGCCTCGTTCGCCGTCTGCCGGCTGCTCCTCCCCCAGGGGCTCGGGTACGAAGAAGCGCGCGAGGCCTTCGCGCCGTTCGATCGCATTCAGGCCCAGGACGACGCGATGCGCGCCGATGTCCTGCGGCTCGTTCAGGCGACGAAGCACGCGCGCCGCCAGCTGTGGATCATCGTGAACAACAAGGCCGAGGGCTCGAGCCCCCTCACCATTCGCGGCCTGCTCGGTTCGATGGAGACGGAGTGACCCCGAAATTCGCCCCAAAATCAGGGCTGAATCGTCACGACTCCTGACAACGCGTGGCCTCACCGGCACAGCGGCGTCGTCGACAATTCACAGCTGTCCTCCAAAGGGGATCCGATGACCATCAAGAAGCTCGACCCGCCGAAGCCGAAGCCCATTGCACGCGCTGCTCCGACGACCGCCCAGCGCCCGGCAGCGCCAACCCGCAGGCCAGTGGCCGCACGCGACGAGCTCTCGACCGGTCGCGGCAGAGCGCTGCGCGACTCGATCCCCACCGGGCCCGTCAGCGACATTCAGCAACTCCGCGCCCTTCGTGCCCAGAGCGTGAAGGCCGGTGCGGCGGTGTCGAAGCTGAACGCGACGGCTGCAGTGACGAGCCCTGCGGTTCCCGACGCGGTGCGCGAGAAGGCCGAGCAGAACCTCGAGATGGTGAGCTCGACCTCTCAGTTCGCCCACGCCCTCGAGCGCGAGACCGACCCCGCCGTGCGCGACGAGATGGTGCGCCAGGCGATGAACTCCGATCACCCCGAGATGTACCTGGCTGCTGGTGACGTTCCGGGCGCGACGATCAACAACGAGCTCGACGAGATCTCGGCTGTCTCGGCAGCGGTCGATCACGCCGTTCGCAGCGGCGCGGTCACCCAGGCGGACATGAACACCGCCGTGAAGAACATGGGCGAAGACTCTGCCGCGCTCTTCATCGGCAACCTGTCGATCGAGGGCAACAACCGTGCGCTCGGTGGCGCCGTCGAGATGGCGGGCCTCGCCGCACGTGAGCAGGGCTTCGAGCAGGCCGAGGCGCTCGCCTTCACCTCCACCGACTCACTGATCGACAAGTACTACCCGACCGATGCCCAGCAGAAGGCTGCCTTCGAGCACGTCGAGGCCTTCGTCGAGGAGTGGGACGATCGCCTCGGCGCTGACGAAGGCGACCCTGCCATTCCGCACAACGCGCTGCAGTTTGCGCTCGGCAGCGCCGCCCGCCTCACCGCTCGGGGCAACGGCTACGGCCCGGGCGAGCTCGAAGAGGAGCTCAAAGAGGTCGGGCCCCGCTTTGCGCAAGAGACCATCGCGCGGCTGGGTGAAGCGACCCGCTTCGACGGCCGCGTGCCAGGCGCCATCGACTCACTCGCCGACGCGGCCGATTCGATCGCGCGCTCGGGTGACGACAAGGCCGACGAGTTCCGCGTGGCCGCCTCCATCGGCTACACCCAGACGCCTCAGCTCATTCACGAGAACCTCGACACGCCCGAGAAGCAGCGCGAAGCCCTCGAGAGCCTCAACGCGTTTCTCGCCGATCGCCGCGATCAGTTCGGAGACGCGGCCAACGGAGATCCCCCGTACAGCCTGCTCCGCGATCCCCAGGCCATCGAGGGCATCAACAACCTGCTCTCGGCGTCGCCCCAGCTGCTCGAAGACCTCGTCAACGACACGAACTCCGAGCCCGGCGAAGGTCAGGCGACGCTCGTGCAGCTACTCGAGTCGATCTCCTTCAACCCGAACGTTCCCGCCGAGCTCCGCGACCAGTTCCAGGGCAACATCGACCGGCTGATGGAGCGGACGATGGCCGCGGCCGGCGACGACCCGAGCAAGGCGGGGCGTACCATTGGCCAGCTGCTCGGCATCGTGCAGACCGCGGGCAATCGGGTGATCGACGCCGCCGACGACAACCCCGAGCAGGACACCACCGTGCGTGACTTCGCGAAGGACGTCACCTCGGGGATCATCGGAGCTGCGCTCTCGGCGACGGGGCCGGTCGGCAGCATCCTCGGCGGTGCGGTGCTGAACCAGGTACTCGACGCCGTGTTCCAGGCGCCCCCCGGTCCCAGCAACGCCGAGCTGCGCTCGAAGGTCGATCAGTGGCTCGCGGACAACGGCATCAACGTGTCGAGCGGCGAGAGCTCGTTCGACGCCATCAACCGCGCCCTCGACGCGACCATCGAAGGCCTGCGTGACGTGACGCCGATGACCCAGGCGATTCGCGATCAGATGGACCAGCTCGAGACGCTTCGAGACGTGCTCGGCACTTCGTTCAACTCGACGCAACTCTCGGAGCAAGGCGAGGGTGGCGAGCTGGCTGGAGCCCTCGACCGTCGCGACGACAAGCCCTGACGTTCAGCTTCGGCGCTTGAAGAGTGACCAGCGGCCCGAGGGCGTCTCTTCGGGCTCCTCGCTGGTCGGCTGCGTCAGCCCACGCGTGACCTCGTTCAGGGCGTCGACCATCGCCTGGGCCGAGCTCATGCGTCGGCCCACATCGCGCGCGAGACACACGACGAGCACCTGCTGCAGCTTCTTCGGAATCGGCTCACCGAGAAACGTGAACTCGCCGACGGGCTGGGCCTCGCCCGAGAGGCGCGACATGACGACCTCGCTCATCGCCCCGCCCTCGAAGGGAAACCGGCGCGCGAGCAGCGTGTAGAGCACCGTCGCGAGCGCGTAGAGATCGGCGCGTTCATCGACGTCACGGCCGAGCACCTGCTCAGGCGCCATCCACAACGGAGTGCCCACCACCTGCCCCACCTGCGTGAGGCGCGACACTTCGGTCTGGCTCTGCCGAACGCGCGCGACGCCGAAGTCGAGCACCTTGAGCTGCTCGGTTGGGCCTTCGACGACGAAGAGGTTGTCGGGCTTGATGTCGCGGTGAATGACGCCGATGCGATGCGCGGCCACCAGCGCCTCGGCCGCCTGGCTGATGAGCCGAACCGCGCGCCGCAGCTCCATCGGCCGCTCGCGCGCGAGCACCTTGAGGCTCTTGCCTTCGAGGTGCTCCATGACGAACGCGACGCGGCCGGGCTCATTGATGAGATCGAACACCTTCACGATGCTTGGGTGATCGAGCTGGCTGATCGCCTGCGCCTCCTGCACGAAGCGCTGCACCTGATCGGGCCGGCTGGTGAGCTCAGGGTGAAGGATCTTGATCGCTGCCTGCCGGTTGAGCGTCAGGTGCCGCGCCTGCACGACGCGCCCCATGCCGCCTTCCCCCAGCACCTTCTCGATGACCCATGAGCCGATCGTGTCGACCGTGCCCTGCGGCTTCACGCCTGACTGCGTCGTCTCGGGAATCAACGTGCCAGCGACGATGGGCGACTGCCCTTCGACGTGGGTGACGCGCAGCTCGAGATCGACGAGCGCCTGCCGGAACGCGACCATCGACTCGAAGCGACCGGCGGGGTCTTTCGCGAGCGCGCGGTCGAAGACGTCGTCCCAGAGCGAGAGGTGCGGCGGCATGCGCGGCACCGGCGAGACGATGTGCATCTGCCGCGTGATGCCCGAGTTCTCGCCCGAGAACGGCGGAGCGCCCGTCAGCAGTTCGTAGAGCATGACGCCGAGGCCGTAGATGTCAGACGCGGGCGTCGCACGGGTGCCCGCGACCCGCTCCGGCGCGAGGTACTGCGGCTGCACCAGCACGCGCGTCGGTGGCACTGGCAGCGAGCGCACGTCACGAAACAGCATGAGCGCGGTGTCGAGCAGCCGCACCGTCGGCCCGTCGGCTTCACCTTCGAGGAACACGTGCTGCGGCGACAGGCAGCCGTGCACCAGCTCGTGGTCGTGCAGAAATTGAATCGCTTCGGCGAGCGAGACGCCCCACGAGATCGCCAGATCGCTCGAGAGCGGGCCACGCTCTGCCAGAAAGCTCGCGGCCGTCTTGCCGGTGACGGGCTCACTCACCACGACGAAGCGGCCGTCGCTCGCGCAGTGCACGTGATCGACGCTGACGAGCCCGGGGTGCTTGAGCTGCTTCGAGCGGCGCGTCACGTCCATGAAGCGCGCGTAGAGCTCGATGTCGTTGCCGAGCTCGGGCCGGCTCACCTGCACCAGCACCCGGCCGCTCGACGAGCGCGCGAGGAACACCTCGACGGCCGAGCCATCGGCCAGCTTCTCTTCGACGTCGAGCCCGTTCATCAAGCCGCCGACTGTAGAGAGCGCACGTCAGTGAGAGACAAGTCGCCGCCGTGGGGCCGTGGCGGTGCGGGGATCACAGCACCCACCGAGTCGCGCGCGGTTCGAAGCGCGAGCGTGGGCGCATGTCGTTGGACAGCGCCCCTCACCTGAGGAGCGGCTCCCTCAGGTCATTTCTGGCCCCCGAAAACGAAACATCCCGCGGAGCCATGGAGGCCACGCGGGATGCTTCACGGGTTCTCCCGGTTCGCGTCAGTTCGAGCGGAACTCGGCATCGACGACGTCGTCCTTCTTGCCGCCTGCACCCGCCGCCGGCCCGGCCCCTGCGCCAGCGTCAGCACCCGGTGCTCCAGGCGCGCCCGGAGCGCCGCCCGTGGCCTTGTACATCTCCTCGGCGGCCTTGTAGCTGACCTCCTGAGCGGCCTTGAGCGTCTCTTCGAGCTTCGCCTTGTCGTCGCTGTTGCGAACCTCGTGCAGCGACTTCGCGGCGGCCTCGAGCTTCGTCACCGTCTCGGCGCCGAGCTTCTCCTTGTTCTCCTTCACCAGCTTCTCGAGGCTGTACGCCATGTTCTCGGCCTGGTTCTTCAGGTCGACCAGCTCGCGGCGCGCCTTATCGGCTGACTCGTTCGCGTGCGCGTCCTGCACCATCTTCTCGACCTCGTCCTTCGAGAGGCCCGAGTTGTTGGTGATGGTGACGTTGGCTTCCTTGCCGGTCGCCTTGTCCTTCGCGGTGACCTTCAGAATGCCGTTGGCGTCGATGTCGAACGAGACCTCGATCTGCGGCACACCACGCGGCGCGGGCGGCAGACCCGAGAGGTGGAAGCGGCCGAGGCTGCGGTTGCCGCTGGCCATCTCACGCTCGCCCTGCAGCACGTGAATCTCGACCTGCGTCTGGCCATCGGCGGCCGTCGAGAACGTCTCGGACTTGCGGCTGGGGATCGTCGTGTTGCGCTCGATGAGCTTGGTGAAGACGCCACCGAGCGTCTCGACGCCGAGCGAGAGCGGCGTCACGTCGAGCAGCAGAATGTCCTTCACGTCGCCCGAGAGCACCGCGCCCTGCACCGCCGCGCCGACCGCGACGACCTCGTCGGGGTTCACCGAGCGGTTCGGCTCCTTCTCGAACAGCTTCTTCACCGCTTCCTGAACGGCCGGAATGCGCGTGGAGCCGCCGACGAGCACGACCTCGTCGATCTGCGAGACGTTGAGGCCCGAGTCCTTGATGCACTGGCGGCACGGCACCAGGCTGCGCTCGACGAAGTCGGCGATCATCTGCTCGAACTTCGCGCGTGAGAGCTTGATGTCGAGGTGCTTGGGGCCCGTCGCGTCGGCGGTGAGGAACGGCAGGTTGATCTGCGTCTCGTTCGCGCTCGACAGCTCGATCTTCGCCTTCTCAGCCGCCTCCTTCAGGCGCTGCAGCACCATTTTGTCCTTCGAGATGTCGATGCCGCTCTCCTTCTTGAACTCGGAGATCAGCCACTCCATCAGCTTGAGGTCGATGTTGTCGCCGCCGAGGTGCGTGTCACCGTTCGTCGCGAGCACTTCGACCGCGCCGTCGCCCATGTCGAGGATCGAGATGTCGAAGGTACCGCCGCCGAAGTCATAGATGGCGACCTTCTGGGCCTTCTTCTTGTCGAGGCCGTACGCGAGCGCAGCGGCCGTGGGCTCGTTGACGATGCGGCGAACGTTGAGGCCGGCGATCTCGCCTGCGTCCTTGGTGGCCTGGCGCTGGGCGTCGTTGAAGTACGCGGGCACGGTGATGA
>JBEOKA010000010.1:0-4237 GCA_040275325.1 Myxococcaceae bacterium
GCGGTGATGGCCGAGGGGTGGAGCGTGCCGGTGGCTCCGCTGCTCGCCTACAACACGCGACTCGCCGCGACGCCGACGAAGCAGCGCCTCTTCCTCGCGCGGGTGAACGGTGAGCCAGCCGGGAGCGCCGGGCTCGCGATCGTCGAACGGTCGGTCTACCTGATCGGAGCCGTGGTCCTCCCCCGCTTCCGTGGCCGTGGCGTGTACCGATCGCTGCTGAATGCGCGGTTCTCGCTCGCACGATCGCTCGGCAAGGCGATCGTCACCTGCCAGGCGAACCCGCAGACGTCGGGGCCGATTCTGCAATCGCTCGGCTTTCAGTCGGTCGGCACCTTCCCCGTGTTCGGGCCGTGAGGGTCACGCCTCGGGCATGAGCGGCTCGAGGTGATCGACCTTCAGGTTCACCACCTTTCCACTGCGCTCGACCCGGCCGGCCGCGAGCACCAGCGCAGTGCCGGTGATCTCCTTTCGGTACTGCTCGAAGCGCTTGGGCTCGATGACGAGGTTCGCGAGCCCGGTCTCGTCCTCCACGGACATGAAGCAGAAGCCCTTGGCGGTGGGCGGCCGCTGGCGAACGATCACCAGACCTCCGAGCCGCACCGTCTTCCCGCTCGGCATCTTCTGCAGCTGCTCGGCGGTGAGCGCCCCTGCCTTCCGGAGCTGCTTTCGCATCAACCCCACCGGGTGCGCCTCGAGGGAAAGCCCGACCGTGTCGAAGTCGGTGGCCACGCGCTCGGTCGCGTTCATCGGAGGGAAGGCCGGCGCATCGGTCGCCATGGGCAGGCCGAAGAAGAGATCGTCTTCATCGAAGGTGCCCAGGGCGGCGAGCTCCCACAGGGCGGCGCGGCGTGAGGCGGTGATCGAGGCCAGCGCGCCCGCCAGCACCAGCCGGGTCAGCTCGGCCTTCGGAATGCGGGTTCTCCGGGCCAGCTCGGCAAGCGATCCAAAAGCCCCTGCCCTCTCACGCTCGGCCACCAGCCGCTGCGCCGTCTCTTCCCGCAGCCCCTTCACGAGCTCGAACCCCAATCGGAGCGCCGGTTGCTCCGGCAACACGCCCCTCACGGGAGCGCGTCTCAACCCCGCCTCGGTCCGTCCATCGAGTTCGAGCTGGCACTTCCACGTCGAGCGGTTCACGTCGACGGCGCGGGGCTCGACGCCGTGTCTTCGCGCATCGTCGACGAGCGAGTGCGGCGCGTAGAAGCCCATCGGCTGGGCGTCGAGCAGCGCGGCGGTGAAGATCGCCGGGTAGTACTTCTTGAGCCAGCACGAGGCGTACGCGATCAGCGCGAACGAGGCCGAGTGGCTCTCGGGAAAGCCGTAGTGCGAGAAGCCCTTGAAGCTGTCGAAGCTCTTCTCGGCGAAGTGGCGCTCGTAGCCGCGGCTCAAGCAGCCCTCGATGTAGCGATCGCGGAACAGCGGCAGCTTCTCGTGCGCGCGTTTGTGCGAGAGCGCGCGGCGCAGCGCATCGGCGTCTCCGGGAGAGAAGCCCGCGGCCACCATCGACAACTTCATGGCCTGCTCCTGGAACAGCGGCACGCCGAGCGTTCGCGCCAGAATCGCCTCGACGTCTTTCGACGGGTACGTGACGGGCTCGTCGCCGTTTCGCCGCCGCAGAAACGGGTGCACCATCTCTCCGACGATGGGCCCGGGGCGAATGATCGCGATCTCGATCACCAGGTCGTAGAAGTTTCGCGGCTTGAGCCTGGGCAGCATGTTCTGCTGCGCGCGGCTCTCGATCTGGAAGGTGCCGATGGTGTCGGCGTCGCAGATCATGTCGTAGACGAACGGATCCTCCGCGGGCACCGTGGCCATGTCGTAGCGCCGCCCGGTGACCTGCTCGATGAGCTCGAAGCTGCGCGCGATCACCGTGAGCATGCCGAGGCCGAGCAGGTCGACCTTCAAGATGTCGAGCGCCGAGAGATCGTCCTTCTCCCACTGCACGACCGTTCGATCCTGCATCGAGCCGGCCTCGACCGGAGCCATCGACACCAGCGGCCCGTGCGTGATCACGAAGCCGCCGACGTGAATCGACAGGTGCCTGGGCATGCCCGAGAGCTGCCGCGCCAGCGCCATCGTCTGCTGCACGGCGAGATCAGCCGCCGACAGCCCGGCCTGGTGCAGCTGGTACGGCCCGACGTCGTCCGACAGATCCATCGCCTTCGAGAGCCGCTCGAGCTGATCGACCGAGAGGCCGAGCGTCTTGCCGACCTCTTTCACCGAGAGCTTCCCGCGGAAGCAGATGTGCTCGCAGACCATCGCGGCGCGGTGACGGCCGTGCTTCTCGTAGACGTACTGCAGCACCTCTTCACGGCGGGCGTGCTCGAAGTCGACGTCGATGTCGGGCGGCTCCTTGCGCTCCATCGAGAGGAAGCGCTCGAAGAGCAGGTTCATGCGCACGGGATCGATGGCGGTGATCTGCAGCACGTAACAGACGGCCGAGTTGGCGGCGCTGCCCCGGCCCTGACAGAGAATGCCGCGCGCGCGGGCGAACCGAACGATGTCCCACAGGGCGAGGAAGTAGCCCTCGTATTCGAGCGCGGTGATGAGGGTCAGCTCCTTGTCGACCTGCTTCCGCGCCGCCTCGGGAACGCCTGATGGATATCGAATGCGCAGGCCCTGCTCGCACAGGTCGCGCAGGAACTCGGTGCGCGTCATGCCAGGCGGCAGCTCTTCTTCGCTGAAGGTGTAGCGAAGATCGTCGAACGAGAAGGTCGACCCCTCGACGATCTCCATGGAGCGGCCGACGGCTTCGGGCGCGTCGGAGAAGAGCCGCAGCAGGTCGTCGGGCGACTTGAGCGTGCGCTCTCCATTGGGGAACACGAGCGTGCCGGCGTTCGCGAGCGTGGTGCCGCAACGAATGGCGGTCATCACGTCTTGCAGCGGCTGCCGCTCGCGGGAGTGCGTGTGCACGTCGTTGTGGGCCAGCAACGGCAGGCCGAGCGTTCGCGACAGGTCCTTCGCGACTGCAACCCGCGCTTCGTCATCGGCGCACAGGTGTCGCGACGCGCCGACGTACGCCTTGCCGGGGAAGGCTTCGGCCAGCGCAGCCGCGACGGCGTGTTCATGCGGCCGAGCCGGATCATCGAGCAGCACCATCGCGAGCCCCCCGGCCCGTGGGAGCACGCGCTGCCACGGCAGGCCCGCCTCGCCTTTGGGGTGAGACAGCCGGCTCTCGGAGATCAGCTCGCACAGGTGCGCGTAGCCTTCGGCGTTCTGCACGTAGAGCGCGATGGGCGGAGCGTCGAGCAGCGTCATTCGGCTCGCGAGCACCAGCTTGAGCTTGTGCTGCTTCGCCTCGAGGTGGGCTTTGACGAGGCCGTAGAGCCCGTCGTCGTCGGTGATCGCGAGGCCCGAGAGCCCGAGGGAGGCCGCGGCCGACACGAGCTCTTCAGGGTGCGAGGCCCCGCGCAGGAACGCGTAGTTCGATCGACAGACGAGCTCGGCGTACATGGCTCAGTCGAAGATGCCGTGCGCGTAGAACCGGCCATCGGCGGCGTCTTTGAACACCCAGAGCACGCCGACACCTTCGAGCTGCACGCGGTAGTAATCGCGCGCGACCGACTCGGGACTCCACCACTGGCCGACGAGGCGCTCGGGCCCTTCCATCGCCTCGACCCGCCGGCGCCGGCCCTGCAACGTCACCGACGCCAGCAGCCCCGTCGAGGAGAGCTCGACGTGCAGCGCCGATGGCTCGCGGAACAGACGTGACGGACGGGCCTCGAGCGTGACGGGCAGCAGCACCGGCTCGGCGACCGGCTTCACCTTCGAGCCCCGCCACTTCGCGCCCACCTCGAGGCCGGCGATCACATCCATCACGTCGGCCTCGTTGGGCCCCGCCGCCGCCTTGCCGCGAGGCCCTTCCCAGCTCGTGGGAGCAGCAGGCACGGGAGCAGGAGCCGCGGCCAGCAACGCGAGCTGATCGTTCGTCTGCTGACGCTCCTTCGTGCGCTCGGGAGTCACCGGCTCGTCGCGTTTGCCGCCCAGCGTCCACTCCGCGTCGACGGCGCCCCAGAGATCAGACGGCCGGCCGGTGTCAGGTGGGCGAAAGGGAGCGAGCCTCCACGCGGCCTCGGGGCGATGTCTGGCCATGGGCTCGGCCGAGAACAACGAGGCCTCACCCAGCGCCGACTGCAGCTTCGAGAGCACGACCTCGAGCTGGGCATCTCCAGCGGGAGCGTCACCCAGCATCAACTGTCGCCCGGGATCAGGACAGGCCTCGTCGACGATCACCCGCACG
>JBEOKA010000011.1:0-4744 GCA_040275325.1 Myxococcaceae bacterium
GCCCTTCCGATCACGTCGGTTGATGTGGTTAGAGGGCCCACCTTATGGAAACGCGTCCGCCGCAGCCGCCGCACGACCGCCGGTCCATCGCTGAATTCTTCCAGCAGGTGTGGAGTCAGGCGCTCGTGACCGTCTCTGGTGCCGAAGACGAAGCGGCCAAGCTGCTGGCGCGCGTTCAGGGCATGGCCGGCTGGAGCCAGGACGAAGTGAAGCGCCAGGTTCGTGAGTACGCCGACAAGCTGACGTCACAGCGCCGTGACATGGAGCGGAAGGTCGAAGACACCGTGCGCGTCGCGCTGCAGCGGCTGCGGGTGCCGCGAAAAGAAGAGATCGCGCAGCTGAACTCGCGGCTCGACACCCTCAACAAGCGAATCGAGCACCTGTCCCGGTGAACGCCCTCGCCGCCAACGGAGTGGGTCGTTCCCGCCCGTCAGCGAAGGGGCTGTCGTTTGCGCGTCTGCTGGTTCGCCTCACGCCCCGTCGCGGCACCGCGCTGCTCACGGGCCTGGCGGCGGTCACCTGTCTCGTCATCTCTCTCTGGCCGGTGGTGCAGCCGCCCGCTCCTGTGGCCTCACTCGAGACCATCGGCGTTCAGGTCGTTCATCACCCGGACTCGGAGCGGATCGACGCGGTGCTCGCCCGTCGCGGTCCTGGCCTCGGACTGCGGCTGCGTGAGCAGCTCGCCCTCGCCATCGCGGAGGAGTCGACCGCGGCCGGCTTCGATCCGCTCCTCATCCTCGCGATCATCGACGTCGAGTCCGAGTTCCGCGAGGCAGCCGTCTCGAACATGAACGCGCGCGGGCTGATGCAGATCCAGCCGGTGACGCTGCAGTTCATCGCCGAGCGTGAGGGCATCAAGCTGAGCGCGAAGGAGATCGAGGCCGACCCTGCCCTGCGCGTTCGCCTCGGCATTCGCTACCTCAAGTACCTCTCGAGTCGCTTCGGCAACGATCTCGACGTCGCGCTCATGGCCTACAACGCCGGGCCGACGCGCGTGTACCTGGCCGCTCGCCAGCGCGACCTCGAGCAGTTCCGCAACTACGTGCGCGCCGTTCGCCGTGAGTACGCCGTGCTGAAGCGTGAACACGGAGAAGCCGGTGATTGGGCGTTCGCCGCGCGCGAGTCTTCCGGAACCCGACAATGAGCGACGAGAAGTGCCTGCAGGAGGAGTACGCCCCGCACAACGCCTGCTTTGGCTGTGGCCCGTCGAACCCGAAGGGCCTGCGCATTCGATCGTTCGCGAAGGGTGACGCGGTCGTGGCCGAGTGGAAGCCTGAGCCACACCACGAGGCGTTTCCGGGCGTGCTCAACGGCGGCATCATCGGCTCGCTGCTCGACTGTCACTGCAACTGGACCGCGGCGTGGCACCTGATGAACGAGCGCAAGGTGGCGACGCCGCCCTGCACCGTCACGGCTGACTACGCCATCGTGCTCAAGCGCCCCTGCCCCACCGACGTGCCGCTCTCGCTCACGGCGAAGGTCGTCGAGTCCGACGGGACGAAAGTCGTCGTCGAAGGCGTGCTCGAAGCGGCCGGCAAGGTGCGTGGCACCTGCAAAGGCACCTTCGTGGCGGTCGAGCCGGGTCATCCCGCGTACCATCGCTGGTAGCCGCGCGTTGCGGCGCCGATGACCGCGCTCCTGACGATCCTGTTGGCGGCAGCACCCGACGAGGCGCGGTGGTTTCCCGTGTCGGCGCGCGCCAGCTTCTCGGCCTCGGTCACCACTGAGGCCACGCCGCTGCTCGGGGTCGATCTCTCGGTGCTCGCGATCTTCGGAAGCCCTGGCCCAGGTCCACTCCCGTTCGATCGGCAGGGCTGGGTCTTCGGCACCGGCCTTCGCGGCTTCCTCGGTGCAGCGCCCTGGACGACCTGCGACTGGTGCCTCACGCGGCAGGAGTTCGGACCGCTCCTCAGGCTTGGCTACGTCATGGGTGATGCCCCGAAGCCGAAAGAGAACGAGCACCAGCTCGTGCAGCGCCCCATGGTTCCTGAGCTGCAGCTGTGGCTCGAGGCCAGCCCGCTGGTGGTGCGCGAGGCGATCCCCGACGCTCCGCTGATGCCTGGTGGCGCGAAGCTGGGCTACGGCGTACGGGTCGAGCTGGGTGTCACCGCCGTCGCGTGGACGTTGACCCTCTTCAAGCTGGTGGGCCTCATCGCCGACGAGGGCTCGGTCGACATGGGGCCGATCACCCTGCCGCTCTTCGGGCTCGCCTTCATCAACCAGCTGGGTCTGTGGTTCGAGTGGAGCACCCCGGCCGTTTCCATGAGCACCACGCGTTTCGGGGCTACCATCGGCGCGAGCTTCTGATCCCTCCTCGAAAGAGCCCATGGCCTCGACTCCCCGTGCAGACGTGACCAGTCGCACCCGCGGCGAAGACACCTTCGAAGCAGGCGTGCACGCCGACGCCGAGGTCGGCGCCATCGACGTCGGCCTCGCGGTGCAGAAGGACGCGATCGGAATCGTGATCGACGCGCCCGTCGTCGGGCAGCTGAAGGTCGCGCTCGAGGTGGCTCCCGATGGCACGACGCGGCTGGCCTCGATGCAGCGGCGGCTGATCGATGGCACCGAGGCGAAGGTGCCTCCGCTCGTCGTGATCGACGAGACGCGCATCGTTCAGCTCGAAGGACAGCTCGAGCAGCAGAAGCAGGAGCTGATCACCGCGCTGGAGCGCTTCGAGAAGCTGCAGTCGCAGACGGTGACCGAGCGTGACGAGGCCCGGGAGCGCGCCGAGGCCCACCACGACAACGAGAAGCAGCTCGAGACCACCATCGCCGAGCACGAGACGACGGTGGCCCGGCTCGAGAGCGAACTCGCGGAAGCCCGCCGCATGGTGGCGGAGGAGAAAGAGAGCCGGCTGACGGTGCTGGGCGAGCGGGAGAAGGCGCGCGCCGAGCTCGATCGGCTCCGTGAGGAGCAGGACGCGGGTTCGGCGGTGCTGATGCGCGAACTCTCGGAGGCGCGCGCGGCACGTGACGCTGCCGAAGGCGTGCGTGGTCAGATCTCGAAGGAGCTGACCGAGCTGTCATCGGCCCTCTCAGTGCGAGGCGAAGAGCTCAAGACCCTGACGACCGAGCGCGACGGACTGGTGCTGCAGCTCGCGACGGCGGCCTGCTCGCTCGAGACCCTTCGCCTGACGCAGAGCAGCGGTGACGCTCAGAAGAGCGAGCTCGAGAAGCAGCTGGCCGAGTTGGCGCAGACCCTGAACGAGACCGAGGCGCAGCGAGACGAGGCGCGCGCGCGGGTTGGGCAGCTCGAGCTGGCGCTCTCGGAGACCGAAGCGAAGCTCGAGTCGTCCACGGCCGAGCTCGCCTCGGCGCGCATCGAGCTGAAGGCTGCGACGGAGCGATTGTCGGAGTTCGAGTCGAAGCACGGCGCGCTCGATGGTGAAGTCGGCGCGCTCCGGTCGGAGCTGGAGGCTGGTGCGGCTCGGCTGACGGAGCTCGAGGCGAAGCACGCCGCGGTGCAGGCGGAGTCCGCCGCGATGCAGTCCGAGCTGAGCGCGGCGCAGGCGCAGACCGGCTCGCTCGAAGCTCAGCTCGCCGAGACCCGCGCCACCCTCGCCGAGAAGTCGTCAGCGTTGGAGCAGGCGTTCGCCCAGGCGGCCGAGCTCGAGCAGGTGCGCTCGCAGGTCGAGACGCTCACTCAGGACCTGGCGCAGAAGAACGCCCAGCTCGCCGATCTCTCCTCGGGAGCCGAGGGCGCCAACGCGCAGGTGACCGAGCTGCAGCACCAGCTCGACGCGGCGAAGGCAGAGCAACAGCGCCTCGAGGCCGATCTCGACAAACGGCTCGAGGCCATGACCGACGCGCTCTCCCAGCGGGACGCGACCGTCGCCGAACGAGAAGCGCTGCGGGCCGAGCTGGAGAGCGCCCGGGCAGAGGCAGCGACCGCGATCGCCGAGTGGCAGGCCGCGCTCGAGAAGGAGAAGGCCGACCTCGCTGAGGCGCGCGAAGTCGCCAAGACGCTGAAGGATCGCGCCGAGAAAGCGACGACGGAGCGGGACGAGGCCCGCACGGTCGCCAAGACGCTCCATCAGCGGCTCGGCGCTGGCGGTGGCGCACCGGCCGAGGCGCTGAAGAAGGAGATCAAGGAGCTTCGAGAGACGCTCGATCACGAACGCTCGGTGGCCGCGAAGCTGGTCGGAGATCGAGACCGCGCCGTGCAGCAGGTCGAGGCGCTGCAACGCATGATCGAGCAGGAGCGCAGCAACCGCGTGCGGGCCGTCGCCGAGCGTGACGAGTACAAGAGCCGCTTCCGCGCCCTCACCACCGAGATGCCCGCCCGCGGCCCTTCGGACAGCGGCGAGACGACGCAGAGCTACCTGCTCACCACCACCGAGCCCGAGATGCCCGTGCAGCACCTGGCCGAGACGCCCACCACGCCGATGCCGCCCATTCCCCCGAAGAAGAAGGGTCCCTGACGTGCGCTCTTTGTCGATCGTCGCGCTCACCGCTGTCACTGCGTTCGCCGAGGCCCCCACCAACCAGGAGCAATGGGAAGAGGCCACGCAGTTCGACTGCATCGGCCCGTTCACCCACTTCTCGACGCCCGATGTGAAGGAGAAGGACGGCTTTCGGTACGAGTACACGGGCGCGACGGTGAAGCTGCGCCGCACGGCCGCGAAGCCGGGCAAGCAGGTGCGGCTCGGCCTGCTCGCGGGCATCAAGGATCTCGACGCCGAGACGAAGACGAGCGTCGAGCGGTTCCTCGCCGAGTTCGAGAAGGCCGACGTCGACGCGGTGGT
>JBEOKA010000012.1:0-10676 GCA_040275325.1 Myxococcaceae bacterium
CAGGCTCGATTTGGGCTGCGTCTCACGAGTTCTCAGTTCGACTTCGCCGTCGCGAGCCGCCGATCAGCAGGCTCGCTCCAGGCATCGTCTCAGGCGCGTCACGCGAGCTCGAAGACCTCCTGCGATCCGGTTACGCCCTTCAGCTCGAAGCGGCCGACCGACTTCGTCGGCAGTGACGTCGACTTCGCCAGCTCGTCACTGAGCAGCACCCGCTTGTCGAGCTTGCCCGTCAGCCCTTCGATGCGGCTCGCGAGGTTCACGGCCGGCCCAATCGCGGTGAAGTCGAGCCGGCCCGCGCCTCCGATGTTGCCGTAGGCGACGTCGCCCACATGCAGCGCGACGCCAAAGCGCAGGGCAGGTTGTGACGTCTTCGCCCGCTCGACGTTGAGCACGTCGAGCGCGTGGAAGGCCGCAGTCGTGGCCTGTGTCGCGTGACTCGCGGCGTCGCTCACGGTGCTGGTGATGGGGAAGATGGCCAGCATGCCGTCGCCCATGAACTTGAGCACCTCTCCGCCATGCAGCTCGATGTGCGGCACCTGGCAGTCGAAGACCTTGTTGAGCACCGCGATGATCTCGGTCGGTGTGTGCTCGCCCGACAGCGAAGTGAAGCCGCGCAGATCCGAAAACCAGATGACGCAGCGAATGCTCTCGGTGTCGCCGCGCTGAATCTTGCCTTTCAAGATGCGCTCACCCGCATCGCGCCCCACGTAGGTGTTGAGCAGGTTCACCGCCGTGCGCATGAGCGCGAGCGTCTCGGCGACCCGGCACAGCGGCCGAACGATGGCGCGAATGACCTCGAGCTGATGCTCACTGAACCCGCCCTCCGCCTTCGTGGCGAACGAGATGGAGTGCGTCGAGCCACCCATGAACTTCAACGGCGCGACGAAGTAGTCGGTGAAGCCCTCACGGCGCAGGCCATCGAGGCCCGAATACGGTGAGGGGCGGTCGAGCCGAACGCGCAGCTCGCTCGCTTCCGCCTGCACCTTCGCGGGCGCGCTCTTCTTGAACTCCTCGCTCTCGAGGCCCGACCACGGGTTCTCCTGCACGCGCACCTGCTCGCCGGGTTGCCAGAAGAAGCCACGGCCGACGAACGACGGGTGCAGCGTGCGAACGAAGGCCGAGATGCGATCGACCGGCACGCCGGCGCTCCGCAGGTCGTCGCCCATTCTCGCGATGACGGCCATCGGCGTCGGCGCACCGGGCGCTCCATCGACCAGCCAGTCGAACAGCACCTGCACCTCGGTCGGCACCATGGCGAGAACGCTACTCCAGACAGGAAGGGCGGCCTGACAGTCGCTGGAGATTCTGCTTCGGTGCGCGCTCATGTTCCCCGCGCTCCTGGCCGTGCTGGCCGCTGCTCCGACGCTCACCACGCAGGCCGAGCGCTCGGGCTTCACCGAGACTGGCCGCTTCGACGAGGTGCAGGCGTTGTGCGCCGCGTTTCCCAAAGCGTTCCCCGGCAAGGTGAAGTGCGAGCCGTTCGGCACCACGCCGCTGGGCCGGCCGATGCTGGTGTTCGTCGCGAGCGCCGATGGCACGTTCACGCCCGAGGCCGCGCAGAAGAAGAGCCGGCCGGTGCTGTTCCTGCAGGGCGGCATTCACGCGGGTGAGATCGACGGCAAAGACGCCGGCCTCTGGCTCTTGCGCGACGTGCTCGAGGGCAAGGTGCTGCCGAACGTGCTCGCGAAGGTCACGCTCGTCTTCGTGCCCGTGTTCAACGTGGACGGGCACGAGCGCTTCGGGCCGAACAATCGGCCGAACCAGAACGGGCCGAAGGAGATGGGCTGGCGTGTCACCTCGCACAACCTGAACCTGAACCGCGACTACGCGAAGGCCGACGCTCCCGAAATGCAGGCGATGCTCAAGCTGTTGCACCGGTGGGATCCGATCTTGATGGCCGATCTGCACGTGACCGACGGCGCGAAGTTTCAGCACGACGTGTCAGTGACGTTCGAGCCGGCTCACCTCGGGCCCGATGGCCTGCGCAGCCTCGGCAACAGCCTGCGCGTCTCGCTCTTCGCCGAGCTCGAGGCGAAGGGCCACCTGCCGGTGAACTTCTACCCGGCGTTCACGAAGGAGGACGATCCCGCCAGTGGCTTCGCGTACGGCTGGCCGCCGCCGCGCTTCGGCAATGCGTACTGGGCAGCGAACAACCGCTACGGGGTGCTGGTCGAGACGCACTCGTGGAAGGACTCGAAGACGCGCGTGACGACGACGTACGACGTGTGCCTCGCGCTGCTGCGGCTGACCTCGGAGGACGGTGCACGTTGGCTCAAGGCGGCGAAGGAGGCCGACGCGGCCGAGGGGAAGAAGGCGGGCTCCGAGGTGGTGATGATGTGGGAGCCGAAGAAGACCGGCCGGCCCATCGAGTTTCAGGGCTACGCGTACACGAGGGAGCCATCGACGGTCTCGGGCCAGCCGTGGGTTCGCTACGACGACACGAAGCCCGAGGTGTGGACGGTGCCGTACCTCGACGAGCTCGAGCCCGCGTTGACGGTGAAGGCTCCCGCCGCAGGCTGGGTCGTGCCGGTGCCGCACGCGGGCTGGGTGGCCGAGAAGCTGGCGCTGCACGGCGTGTCGTTCACCGTGCTGAAGGACGAGAAGCGCGTCACGGCCGACGTGTACCGGCTGGTGGCGCCGAAGTTTCGCGCGGTGCCGTACGAGGGCCGCCTGACGGTGACGGCGCGTGACGGCGTGTGGAGCCCGCGCTCCATCGTCCTGCCGAAGGGCTCACTCTTCATTCCTTCGGCGCAGTCACGGCTCTTCCTCGCGATGCACCTGCTCGACCCGACGTCGCCCGACTCGTTCCTCGCGTGGGGCTTCTTCAACGCGCACCTCGAGCAGAAGGAGTACCTCGAGGACTACCTGACCGAGGCCTACGCGCGTGAGCTGCTCGCCGACCCGAAGGTGAAGGCCGAGTTCGAGGCGCGGCTCAAAGACGAGGCGTTCGCGAAGAGCCCCGAGGCGCGGCTGCAGTTCTTCTCGGCGCGACACCCCAGCGCCGACCCGATGCTGAACGTGCTGCCGGTGTACCGGGTCGACAAGGCTCCCTGAGGAGCGGGAGCCCCACTCACACCGCCGCCGTGGTCGCGACGCTCAAGGGAATCTCAGCGCGCAACGACGTACCGCCACCGGGCCGAGGCACCACCGAGAACGTTCCACCCAGGCTCCGCACACGCACGTCGATGTTCCGCAAGCCGCCGACGCTGCGGCGCGTGGCGTCTGGCGCGATGCCGCGACCGTCATCTTCCACCTGAATGTGCAGCGCCCCGTTCAACGAGAGCGTGAGCTCGACGTGCTTCGCCTGCCCATGGTGAATCGCGTTGCGCACGGCCTCTTGAACGATGCGGGCCACGTGCATGCGCACCTCGCCGGGAACGTCGCTGTGCGCTGAGTCATCGGCCTTCATCGAGACGCGCGCTTCGTCACCCGCCAGCTCGTTGCACCGCGTTCTCAGGTGGGCGAGCAGCTCGGGCCAGGCGAGCGAGGTGGCGCGCAGCTCCCACACCACGTTGCGCAGCTCGTCGGTCGACTGCGTGATGCGCTGGGTGAGGGCGTCGAAGCTCGCCTGCGCCTCGGGGGTCGTCGCCGTCGCCCGCAGCGACTGCAGCTGCCAGAACAGGCTCGACAGCTCGGCGCCGACCCCGTCGTGCAGATCGCGCGCGATGCGAGCCCGCTCCTTCGAGACCGTCAGCGCCGTCACCTGGGCCTGCAGGGCATCACGCTCGCGGCGCGTCGCCGACAGCCGGTTCGACGTCGCCGACATCACCGCGTACGCGTAGAGCGTGACGCCCGCGATCGCCGCGACCAGCGCGCCGGCCGCGAGCCCCTGCGTCAGCGCGAAGTACCCAACCGCAGGCAACGGAGCCGCCGTGAAGAGCGCGAGGTTGAAGCGGCGCTCCGAGCCCGCGGTTCCGCAAGTGATCACGTGCGCGAAGTGCATCACCCACACGGCGCTGGTCGGGTTCCCCGAGGCGCAGATGGCGATGAGACAGGTGGCGAGGAACACCACCGTCTCGCCACGGTTCATCACGCGATACGTGGTCGACCGGTACCCGTAGCGACGAAACGCCAGCCCGGTGAACAACGTCCACGCCATGCCGAGCAGGCCGAGCGGCACGCTGAGCCAGGGGCTGTAGCCGAGCGCTGCACGGTCGAGGGGGAAGAAGGGCGCGAGCGTGAAGCAGCCGACGATCAGCAGCAACGCCACCGTCGCCAGCGGCTTGCGAATGTGTCGGTGCAGCACGGCATCAGCGTCCATCAAACCCTCGAGGGTCGACTTCGTGCACTCAGCTTCGCGGAGAGTCCAGCAGGCCGTGCGCGGCCGCCCAGTCTGCAGCCTCCTCGCGCGAGTTCACCTCGAGCTTGCGGTAGATGTTCTTCACGTGCGTCTGCACCGTGCCCAGGCCGATGCCCAGCTGGGTTCCGGTCTCGGCGTAGCTCGTGCCCAGGGCGAGCAGCTTGAGCACGTCGGCTTCACGATCGCTCAACGCGAAGGCGGCGGGGCGGCGCTTGCGCTGGCGAAAGCTCTCGACCACCTTGCGCGCGATCGACGGCGACATCGGCGCTCCGCCATCACGCGCTTCGGCGAGCGCGCGCAGCAGCCGGGGAGGACTGGTCGTCTTGAGCAGGTAGCCGGTCGCGCCCGACTCGAGCGCCGTGAAGATCGACTCGGCGTCATCGAACTGCGTGAAGGCCAGCAAGACGGCTTGAGGCCGGCTTCGTTGAAGCAGTCGCAGCAGCTCGTTGCCCGGCCTGTCAGGAAGGTGCAGATCGATGAGCGCGACTTCGAACTCCAGTCCCCGCTCGACCGCATCGATGGCCTCGGCCGCGGTCGCACACGAGCCCACAATCGACACCTGCTTCGTCGGGTTCAGCACATCACTGAGCCCACGACGCACCTGTGCATCGTCGTCAACCACGAGCAGCCGCATTGTGCTGGTCTCCCCTGCAGTTCCAGACTGCTGAAAGGACTTCACATCGAACGGTCCTGGAGTTCACCCATGGTCGATCGTCAGCATGGTCCCATGTGGTCCCATGTCTGACAGGAGCGGCGCTCCCATGATCCAGTGCAGTGGCTCCCATGTGTCGATCGTCCAGACTCCCATGCCCGCCCCACGGCCACAGGTGGGGTGCACGGACAGATCGAACGATGGCTCAGGTGCGTTGAAGTGAGGGCACGTGGCAACTGACACCAGACTGGCGCGCGTGAGTGGCTTCTTCGGGTTCTTCCGAGGCCTCTTCATGCCGCTGGGGCTGTTCGCGTTGGTGGCGGTGGGCGTGCACGCCGCGGCCGACCTGGTGGACGACAAGGTGCTCTCGCTGGTCGACGCGCTCGATGCCTGGGCCGACGGCGTGCTGGCGCAGTGGAGCTCGACGGCAGCGTGGGTCGATCGCATCGGGCCGCTGCAACGCACCATCATCGCGCGGCTCGTCGCGCTCGGCTGGGAGCTGGCCGTCGACGCGCTCGTGGTGTTGCCGCAGCTCGGCTACGGCGAGGCCGACGAGCACGAAGCGAAGTTCAGCTTTCGAAGAGAGACGTGGCGCACGCTGTTCGCGCGGGTGAACCGCCAGCCAACGCCGATGCGGTTGGTGCGGCCGGTGGTGACGGCGGTCTTCGCGGGTGGTGGCGCGTACGCGGTGGCGCGGCTGGTGGAGTCGACGCTCTTCGTCGCGCTGCAGGCCGACGTGGTGACACCGTCGGTCGCCGAAGGGCTCGCGAGAGGGCTCGGCGTGGCCGCGATGCTGCTGGTGCTGGCGAGCCACGGGTGGCGGGCCGTGCTGCGCGCGCTCGAACACGCCGACGCTGCCTGTGAAGCGCGGGTGAAGCTGGCGAAGTCTCCCTGGCCCGTCGGGCTCTGGGGTTCGGCGCTCTCGTTGCCGCTGGCGGTCGCGCTCCTGCTCGAAGCGCAGAGCCTGCTGGCCCTGGTGCGGTGACATGTTCCGCGCGAACTCACGAGGGCTCTTCGACTTCCTGGGCGCGGTGCTCTGCTTGTGGGCTGCGGCCTGGCACACGCCGGTCGGAGCGCTCGTGCGTGGCGGCATCGCGAAGGTGTCGGGCAGCAAGTCGGAAGGGCGGCCCCTGCTCGCGTACTTCAGCGGTGGCGTCTACGACGCGCGCGAGATCGAGATGCCGGTGACGCCGGTGTTGCCCGAGCCGCTCCCGTCAGAGGTGCTCGCCATCGTTCCTGCCGGTACGGCGCTCGGCCGTGGAGCCTTCGCGGTGCTCTCACGGCAGCCCGCAGCAGTGCGCGCCTCGGCGGAGCAGCTCGGCCAGCGTTACCAGCTCGCGACCCTCCAGACGCCCGACGACGTCGCCACGCTCGTCTCCCGCGCGAAGGCAGACTTCGTCACCGATGAAGGCGCGGTGCTGGCGCTGTTCGCAGGGCCCGAGCTCGCCCGCTACGCCGTCTCGAGAGCGCGCGCAGAGGGCAGGGCGCCGACGCTCGAGGTGTTGTCGACGCAGCTGCCGCCGGGGAGCACGGCGTTCTTCGAGGCCACCTCACAGGCGCTCATGTTCGGCACGGCGTACGGCTTGTCATGGCCCGTCGCGCCGTCGACCCGCGTGACGTCGCCCTTCGGCTTCCGCAATCACCCGACGCTCGGGCGGCAGCAGCTGCACACGGGGGTCGATCTCTCGGTGCCCGAGGGCACGCAGGTGAAGGTCGTCGCCGACGGGGTGGTGAAGCGCGCGAGCGAAGACGCGGTCAACGGCAAGGTGATCATCATCGACCACGGGCGCGGCGTGACGACGGCGTACTGCCACAACTCGAGGTTGCTGGTGACGACGGGCGAGGCTGTGGCGGCGGGTCAGGTCATCTCGGAGTCGGGCAACACCGGTCGCAGCACGGGCCCACACCTGCACTACCAGCTGGAGCTCGGCCGCAGACCCGTCGACCCCTTCGTGTTCCGTGGGCACAAACCCGTCGCCGAGCTGCCCTCGGTGCCTTCACCCATGACGCCGAAGCCCGTCACTCCAATCACTCCGCCCGCTGGACCTTCGAAGGCGCTCAAGGCCGCGTTCGACGCGGTGGGAGCGGCTCCGCCCGAAGCGACCGAAGTGCCGCCCTGAGTCGTGCTATGCGCCGCGCGATGAACACCGTCTCTGTTCAGGTTCGCCGCGTTCGCGCCAACTCCGATCTCGAGCTGCCGAAGTATCAGTCTGAGCTCGCCGCCGGCCTCGACCTGCGCGCCGATCTCGAAGCGCCGCTCACGCTCAAGCCGCTCGAACGAACGCTCGTTCCGACGGGGCTCTCGCTCGCGATTCCTCCCGGTTTCGAAGGGCAGGTGCGGCCGCGCAGTGGGCTCGCCGCGAAGCAGGGCCTCACCGTGTTGAACGCGCCCGGCACCATCGACGCCGACTACCGCGGCGAGGTGAAGGTGCTGCTGGTGAACCTCTCGTCCGAGGTCGTCACCCTGCAGCGCGGAGACCGGATCGCGCAGCTGGTCGTCGCCGCCGTCACCCGCGCGACGCTCATGGAGGTGTCAGAATTGTCCGAGACTGCGAGAGGATCCGCAGGGTTTGGGTCGACCGGGGTGGCCGGGAACCCTGACCGTTGCTGAAGCGTCACTTCTCAGGTAAAAAGCCAGTCTGATTCGTGTGTTACGGGGGCGCTGACGTTCCCGGGTTCCAGGAGCCTCACGAGTGCTTTGCTACCGCTGTGGCAGCCACGTCGCCGACAACGTCGACACGTGTCCCTCGTGCGGCCAGAAATTGTCTGGTGGCGGGCTTCGGCAGGCGACGGGAACGTTCTCGAGACGGCGTGCGACGTCGCAGGTCGTCGAGGGCGCTCCGTACAAGCCGCAAGATCTCGTCGCCAATCGCTACCTGATCAAAGACATCGTCGGCGGCGGCCCGCTCGGCTTCGTCTTCCGCGCCCACGACAAAGAGGTCGACGTCGAGGTCGCGCTCAAGGTCGTCAACGCGCGGCTCTGTCAGACCGCCGATGAGCGTCGCTCCTTCGCCAAGCAGCTGCGACTCGCGCGCAAGCTCTCGCACCCGAACCTCGCGCGCGTGTACGAGGAGGGCGAAGATCAAGACCGGCCCTTCTTCACCTCGCAGTTCCTCGATGGCCTGACGCTGCGGAAGATCATCGACCTTCGTCTGCAGAAGGGTCAGTTCTTCGCGCTGCACGAGATCGAGCCCATCTTGAGCCAGGTGTGCTCGGCGCTCGATGGCGCACACAAGGTCGGCCCGCACACCGACATCAAGCCCGACAACGTGCTCGTGCTGCCCGACCTGCTGAAGGTCACCGACTTCGGCCTCGGCCTCGCGCTGCCCCGACTGCCGTTCGTGCAGGCGATGAAGTCGCGCAAGGCCGATCGGTACCTCGCGCCCGAGCTCGTCGAAGGTGGCGAGGTCGACAGCCGCTGCGACATCTACTCGGTGGGCGTGATCCTCGGCGAGATGCTCTCGGGCCTCACGCCCGACGGTTCTGTTCCCGAGCTGCACCGTCGCAACCCGAACGTCGTGCCGGCGCTCGAAGGCCTCTACCGCAAGGCCGTCAACCAGAACCCCAACGCGCGCTTCAAGACGGCGGGTGAGCTGTTCACCGAGCTCGCCGCGATCTCGAAGGCGACCGCGCCGCCGCCGCCGCTGCCCAACAAGCCCGAGTCGGCCGCCGGAGTGCCGCCTCCGCTCAAGCCACGCACCACGACGGGCATGCTCCAGCTGCAGCCGCGGCGTGACAAGCCGGGCCCGCCGGTCGCGGCGATGCCGCCGCCGCCTCCGCCGCCCGGCATCAGCGACGAGAACCCGCTGCCCGACGCGACCCAGCCCGTCGACCCCGATCGTCTCGAGGCCGCGCTGAAGGGCGCAGGCCCGACGCCAGAGCCCGCAGAGAACCGTGAAGAGACGGCCGTGATGGACTCGGGCCAGCTCATCGCGTCGCTCGACGCCGACGATCACGCCGAGACGCGCGCGCAGGTCGAGACCGTCGCGCCGCCCCCAGAGCCCATCGAGCCCGTCTCCGAGGGCAAGACGTGGATTCTGGTGCTCCTGCTGGTGATGCTCGGCGTGGGCGTGGGCGCTGGTGGTGGCTTCTTCCTCATTCAGCGCCAGAAGGCTGCCGCTGAAGACACCCGCAAGAAGGCGGAAGAAGAGCAGCGGCGCAAAGACGAAGCGGCGCGCCTCGAGGCCGAGCGTCAGGCGCAGCTCGCTGCCGCCAACAACCCGCCGACGAACCCCAACCCGAACCCGAACCCAATCGTCGACCCGCCGCCCGCCAACCCGCCCTCCGTGGTGCCCATCGACACGGCTGCGCAGGAGAAGGCCGCGCAAGAGAAGCTCGCCGCCGAGAAGGCCGCTGCTGACAAGGCGGCGCAGGAGAAGCTGGCCGCAGAGAAGGCGGCGCTCGACAAGACTGCGCAAGAGAAGCTCGCCGCAGAGAAGGCGGCGCAGGACAAGCTCGCCGCCGAGAAGGCCGCACAGGAGAAGGTCGCTGCTGACAAGGCCGAGAAGGACAGGCTGGCCGCCGAGAAGGCTGCCGCTGACAAGGCCGAGAAGGAACGCATTGCGGCCGAGAAGAAGAACAACCCCGTCATCGCTGCCGTCACGCCGCCCAAGCCGGCCGCGACCGAGGGCTGCCCCGACGGCATGAAGGCGATCGGAGCCGGCGTCTTCCGCATGGGAACGCCCCGCGACGATCCAATGATGGGCTTCGACGAGAAGGTGCTCTCGGCCGTCGAGGTCGGCGCTTTCTGCATCGACCTCAACGAGTACCCGAACAAACGCGGCGTCGCGCCCACCGTGGCCGTCGCCTTCGCCGACGCCCGTCGCCTGTGCGAGTCGCAGAACAAGCGGCTGTGCAGCGAGTCCGAGTGGGAGAAGGCCTGCAAGGGCCCTGGCGGCGCGCGCTGGCCGTTCGGCAACACCTTCGACGCCAACGCCTGCAACACCGAAGACGACTCGGGTGAGGCCCGCTCGCTCGCGCCTGCTGGCCGGTTCGGCAAGTGCCGCAGCGGCTACGGCATGGCCGACATGGCCGGCAATGTGGCCGAGTGGACGAGCGATCGCATCATCAAGGGCGGCTCCTTCGCGAGCGGCGACTACGCGGTGCGGTGCTCGGCGCGGAAGAACGGCGCGTCGTTCAACAAGTCGTCCGAGGTCGGGTTCCGCTGCTGCGCCGATCCGAAATGAAGCACGCGCTCCTCGTCGTGCTCTTCGCCACCGTCGCTCAGGCCCGGCCCCGCGTCGTGGTCGTGAAGTCGGCCGATCTCGCGCCGTACTCGCAGGTCACCGCAGGCTTCACGGCCGAGGTGAAGGCCGACGTCTCTGACGTGCTGCTCGAAGAGGGCGCCGACGCAGCGCAGAAGGCGATGAAGAAGCTCGCGCAGGAGCCTCCTGCGCTGGTGCTCGCCATCGGCCCGGCTGCCGCAGTCAACGCGCGCAAGCAGTTCTCCGACGTGCCGGTGCTGTTCGTGATGGTGCCGTACTTCCAGAAGTACGATCTCGAGAGCGGCAACACGACGGGCATCGCGCTGACGAGCGATCTCACGCTCGAGCTGACGGCCCTGCGCGCGCTGCTGCCGAAGGCCAGGCGCATCGGCGTCGTCATCGACCCTCGCTACTCGAAGGGCTTCGTCGACGAGGCCTCGCAGCTCGCGCAGTCACGTGGCTTGTCGCTCGTCTCGATCGAGATCGACAACCCCACCAAGCTCGACAAGGCGCTCTCTGG
>JBEOKA010000013.1:0-11882 GCA_040275325.1 Myxococcaceae bacterium
TGATCTGGAGAACTTCCCCAACCAAACTGCCAACAATCATCGAGCGTTGCACCCCCGATTTCGAGCGCCCCGCCCTCACAACACATCAACCGCCATCGATCGACCAACCATCACAGCCAACCGCCTCTTCTCACTCATCAATTCACCTGCGAGCGGCTCAAGGGGCGAGGCCGTCACCCCGCCCCTCGCATTCACTTTTCAAAGACCGCTACACGATCTTCGGTCCCTTCTCAGGCGGTCGAGTCGCGCGCCCCAGACACTCGAACGACGTCATACCACGCCCATCTGACGGGCCGACGTCGACCAGGAGCACCGCATCCTCCGTGTGATGCATCACCTCACTCAGCGCCTGCTTCAGGTGCACGAGGGTCATCTCGGTCAGGTCGCATGAGAACACGGACAACTGCAACCACGTGCCGAACCCCTTCATCACCTTGAACACCTGCCGCAACCGCTTCGGATCCGACACGTCGTAGGTCACCAGGTATCGGGTTCTCATCGATCACCTCGTCGTGAAGGGTGGGTACTCCGCCAACTCGCCGCGCAGGTGGCGGGCGAGCAGTCGGCACTGCATCTCGAATACGCGTCGATACGAGACGCGGTACCCGAACACAGGGTGGGTGATCTTCTCGGCGAGGCGGCGCTCCCAGGCGCGGAGCACTTTCTTTCGGCCCTCGGCGTTCAGCGTCACGCCGACACCACGGCTGATGAAGTCCGACCTCCCGACGACACCGGTGTTGATCACGTTCACCACGACGGAGTCGGCGACGATGGGCCGGAACTCCTCGATGAGATCGAGCGCGAGCGAGAAGCGCCCTGCCCTTGGTTGGTGCAGGAACCCCACGTACGGGTCGAAGCCGACGAGTCGGGCCGCGACGGCGAGGTCCTTCGTCAGCATCGAGTAGCAGAACGACAACAGCGCATTGACCGCGTCCTTCGGGGGGCGGCGGTTGCGGGTCGAGAAGTCGAAGGTGCCCAGCTCGTCGCCCTTCAGCATTCCGCCGAACCGCTCGAAGTAGAGCCTGGCGGCGTTGCCCTCGAGCCCGAGCAGCACCTCCAGCGATGGAGCGGCAGCGGCGCGGTCACCGAGCTGGGCCAGCTCGAGCAGCACGCCAGGCTCGAGCGAATCGAAGTTGCGGCGGAGAAACGTTCTCGCGTTCACGATCTTCGCGGCGACGAAACGGCGAGCGAGCTCGAGCGCGCGCGACTCGTCAAAGGCGCGCTCGTACTGCGCACGCCGGAGCGCCACCTGCCCATGCCCCATGCCGTCGAGCAGCCCGCTCAGCCAGCCGCCGGTCGACAGCCACGCGATGGGAATGCCACGACTCGAGAGCTCGCGAATCGCCTGGGTGCTGATCTGCACGTTTCCCATCGCGACCACGTGCGAGATGTCGACGAGCGGCGCATCGAGCAGCTTGCGCGACTCCTTGTCCTTCACCTGGAGGCAGTGCCCGCTGACGCCGACCCGAGCGCCGAGTTCCTGCACGTAGAGCGGCTGGGCGTCGTCACGCGCGGGGAAGAGCGCACGAGGCTCGGAGCCCGTCGACACGCCCGCGAGCAGATTCGTCTCGTCGGGCAGACACAGCCCGGCCAGCGAGCACCCGATGCACTTCGGGCTGGCCACCAACGGCGGGGGCGGAGCGCTCAACGCGGCAGTCGTTCGCGCGAGCGCGACGGCCGCAACGGTTCTGGCGACGAGGTCGTCATCGAACGGCACCTCGACGCGTTGCCGGGAGCCGGCGAACCAGAACGCGCCGCGGTTCACCACGAACCCCGCCTCGCGCAGGAGCAGCCCGTAGAGACACAGCTGCACCAACTCGGGTTCATACGCACCCTCGGGCACGTCGGGAGCCTTGCCGCGTTTGGTCTCGACGGGCATCACCTCTCCGGCGGCGCCCTCGACGAGATCGATCTTGCCGCTGACGCCGAGGGTGGCCGAGACGAGGTCGACGCTCCTCGCCTTCCAGGGCACCTCTGCGTCGGCGACGGGCGCGGTGGGTTGGCCTTCGTCGACCGCGCGGTGAACGAACCGGCCGTCGACCGTGAAGTGGTTGTCGTCGAACTCGCGATCGACCCACTCCAGATAGAAGAGGCGCGCGCAGTAGACGACCTCGTTCACCATTCGCGCCGGGAGTGGCACTGCGACTTCCCCTGAGTCGTCGTGCATGACCTGGAGCATGGCCGCGCAGGGGCACTCCGCCATTTTCCCGTTGAGGCGCACATCGCGGCTGATCAACGCTCCGCGCGTTCAGACCCATGGGGGGGCTGAACACCTTCACATCGAAGTCCGTGTCTCGAGGAGCCTGCATGGCCGTCGCCGAGCAATCTCTTGCCGTGTCCGTATTTCCACCGTTGCCAACCGAACCACCGACCAAGGCGCAGCTCGAAGCGGAAGCAGCGCTCCTCGGAGACAACTTCCCGAGCGTCTCGAGCCACCCGGCCGATCTCGTCGCCGACGCCGATGAAATGCTGCTGGCCCGGGCCGACGTCGCCGACCTCGCGCGGCGGGGCTACAAGGTTTCTGACGGCCAGTTCGAGCGGGTGTCGCTGCTGAGGAGCCATGCTGGCTCCAATCGCAGCCGAACAGACCCGGGTGGCCGAGGTCAGCAAGGTCAAGACTGAAGCGGCCGAGGCTGCGCGTCTGCGATTGCTTGGAATTCGCACTGCGCTCGGAGACATCGGCAAGGCAGCAGGCTTGCCACCGGGCATCTTCTCACTTGAAACCAGCAATACCCAGCGCCTCAACGTTGTCATGATGAAGATGGAGGAGGTGCTGGAGAATGTGCAGGCTTTCCGCTCATTCCTGCCAGATGGCCAGAGAGTCGACGCCCTGGTCGTCGAAGCACGCAGTCTGATCGACGCGCAGCGCAGCAACCGGGCGGAGGCGAGACTGCTCCGCACCGACGGTTCGCTCGAGAGTCGCAAGCAGGCCCGCATCGAACGGCTGTTGCTGAACGCGATGCAGTACCTGTCGGCGCAGGGCCTCGCTGCGTACCCTGAAGATCCCGTGCGCGAGCCCCGCTACCGCCTGGATCACACGTACGGGAATCGAACGAGCAAGGTCGCCGATCCGGGCGCCAAACCCACCGACAACGGCTGAGGAGGTGGCGCTGACCCCTGAGGAGGCTCCCTGGAGCCTCAGAGGAGCCCCCTCGGGCAGCATGAGGAAGCACCGCCAGCGGGTGAGGAAGCACCGCTGGGAGGTGAGGAGGCTCCGCTGGGGGGTGAGGAGCCTCTAAAGCCCTGTTTTCACGACACTGGCCGATCGCATGTCAGCCCCGGCTGGTACGGAGTCACGGATGCGAAGGCGATTGGCGACCGAGGGCCACTTCGATGTCACTGGCGCGGAGAAACAGGCGACGGGGCCAACTCGCATCAGCCTCGGCCAGTCTTGCGAAGCCAAAGCGCCCGTAGAAGCGCACGAGCGGCTCGTCTTTGGCGTCGACCACCACACCAACTCCCGCGAGTTGGGTCGCAGCGAGCGTGGCCCTGAGGAGCGCGTCGACGACGAGCAGGTCGCCGAGTCCCCGGCCCTGGCAACGGGAGTCGACAGCAAGACGACCGATCAACGCCACGCCGAGCGGGTAGGCCGGGAGCTTCGCGGAGGGAAAGTGCTTTCGCGCCAGCGACGAGTCGATCACGCCGTGCGCGAGCGAGTAGTACCCGAGCACCAGCGGCAATTCGGCTGGGTCTGCAGCCCGCCGAAGGAGCACGAAGGTGCGCGAGGCGCCAAGTGCGTCGTTGGCCGCAGCGTGACGACGAAGGAACGCGTCGAGTGGCTCGACTCCACACCGAAAGCCCCTGACGTCGACCTCAGAGGTCAGTCGAACGGTCCGGAGCGAGCTTTCGGAGGCGCCCGGCGGCTCGCCGGAGGGTGTCGGTGGGCCGGGCGGGCTCACGGCTCAGCGCCGCCATCTTCTCGACCTCTGCTTCGGTCAGCTCCACGGCTGCCGGAGTCGTCTGCCACTCGAGCATCGTCACCGACGGCGTCGAGAGCTCGCACGCCGGCCGCTCGCTGCCCTGCTCGATGCTCACCACCCGTCTCCCCTTTCGAGCTTCCATCACCACTTTCACGAAGAGCGCGATGGCCTCGTCGATCACCTGACTGCGAGACAGGCCGAGCTGCTCGGCCAGTTGGTCGGCGGCTTCGGCACGAGAATCCGGGAGAGTTGCTTCGATTCTGGCGGTCATTGCGAGGACAACTGTGCTCTTTCTTCGGGTCTTTCACAACGAAATGCCCTCACTTTCTGGCTCAGCTGGGCAATTTTCGCCCAAGTCCTTTCCAAACGCAAGCCATCGCCAGCCCCTTGACCCCTCATCGACCTGACAACTACTCTTTGGCTGCTGGGCCTCGTTGAAGTTCAGGTCGGTGAGGCGTGCGTGCACCCAACTCCCAGCGCCTTTCCCGGCGCGCTGCCGCTGAAGAAGCAAACCCACCCGAAGACGGAGTTTCCATGAAGCTCTCAGAACTGAAGCTCGCCGTTGAGTCCCACGCAGCCATCCGCGGCAGCGCTCGCCTTCAGCCGGTGGGTGGCCAGGGCGACAAAGTCTTCCCGCCCACTCACGTCGTGGACAAGAAGGACGTGGGCAAGCCAGCGGCTAGCTATGCGAGGGAGACCCGTCGGGTCGACGGTGCGGTGCGTGATGTGGTGTTGCTCGACTCGGTTCAGTCGCAGGCCAATCGGATGGAGGAGGCGCTCTATTCGCTTTGGAAAACCAAGCGGCTCAGCCTCCCTGTCATCGAGGTCGAGCTTGGCTTTCCTGACTTGCCGGCTGTGTCATCGCTCACTGCGCCTCATCGCGTCGCCGATGCACTCCTGAGAGACAGCTTGCTGGGCGACACGCTCTTCAGGCACTCCGACCTGGGCAAGTCCTTCACCGACGCCTCGATCCACAACGCCGCCGCATTGTTCCGTGCATGCCCGACGGCGTGCCTCTTCGGCATCTGGGACTCGACGGGACCGAAAGGCGGCATGGGCTTCAAGCTCTCCCGAGCCATCACCTCGGAGATCGTCGGCATTGACGTGGTGTACGGCGTCAAGACCTCCAGCCGCATCGACCCTACGAACATCTCGAAGGGCGCCGGACCGCTCTACGAGGCGCTTGATGGTTCTACGCAGTACACGCTGGACCCGAAGCAGGCGAAGCAGGACAAGAAGGAACCGGTGCTCTTCAAAGCCAAGGGCACCCCCGCGGAGGCCAACCATGGCAACCAGCCCCCTCGAATCGACGCAACCGGCGGCGGCGTCACCTTCGACTACGCACAGCAGACAATCGTGTTGTCGCTCGGTGTGCTGCGAAAGCTGTCGTTCGGCACTGCTGAGGAGACTGCGGCAGCTCGAGCTGCACTTGGCGCGCTGGGACTCGTCTCGATTCTGTCTGCAGAGGAGGCCGGATACGACTTCCGGTCACGCTGCCAGCTGATCCCCGAGAAGGGCCACGCGCTCAAGCTCGAGGCCGTTCACCGCAATGGCGATACCACGCCCCTCGAGGTGACCCTTGCCCAGGCAATTGGATTGCTCGACGAGGCTGTGGCGGCACTTCCGAAATCGATCGCGTGGCCTGCCAGAGGCGTTGCCCTTGCCACTCTCAAGCCCACACCCAAGCTCACGCAGCTGATCACCAGGACGCGCGAACTCGCAGCCGCAGGATCAGACGAAATCGCGACGGACTCGTGAGGGGCTCATGCTCACCATCGAGTTCGAGCTGCTCACTGGGCGCTACGTCGCTCAGCAGGTCAATGACCGCGCCGCGGTCGAATGGCCGCCCCACCCTGCTCGCTTTTTCTCGGCACTGGTCGCCTCGTCTGGGCACGTCAGCCGTCGCGTCGACAGTCACCGGGACGTGCTCCAAGCCCTCGAGAACCTCCCTGCGCCACACATCATCGCGAGCAACATCACCGACCGGTCGGGGGCAAGAACCGTCAACTCTGTCTTTGTCCCGGTCAACGACACCGACCTTGTGGCAGGCCGATGGCAACAGCTCTCGGAACGACTCACTTCATTGAAAGGCAAGAAGGCGGAGAGCGCTCTGGCTGCTCGCGACGCTGCGCTCACCGCCGTCGGAGAGCCTTCGGGCTCTGACCTCAAAGCCGCTGCCCAGTTGTTGCCAGCTCACCGGCCACGCAAGGAGCGAACGTTTCCATCCTTCTCACCCGATGTGCCGCGCTTTTGGTTCTGCTGGCCAGAAGCGAATCTGAGTGCGACGCAACTTCCTGCACTGAGAGCACTTCTGGACGGAGTCACAGCGCTCGGCCACTCGTCCTCGCAGGTGCGCTGTGCAGTGGTGGAGAAGCCTCACGAACATGCCCTTCTCGAACGATTCGTTCCCCGATTCGGAAGCGGCGTATCGATTCGCTGGGTCGCCCCGGGCCAACTCGAACGCCTCGACTCTGAATTCGAACGTCACCAGGGAGAGAAGCCGCGCGTGCTTCCCTCGTGGCCCGTGAGCTACGGAATCGAGCAGCCCGTGGAGCGTGCTCTTGCACGCTCGCACTTCGAGCACGATGGGTGGATCGTCCTCGAGTTCCCGACGGCGCGACACCAGGGTCGCATTCAGGGCTCGCGCGCGGTCGATGTCGCCAAGGCGCTCCACGGCGCTCTGGCTGCGAACGCGAGCCAGCCCGCACCAGAGATCATCACGGGAAGATCCGACGGGAAGCCGACAACGAGAGAGCACCTCGCGCTGTTTCCGCTGCCTGACGTTGGCCACTCACACGCACACGGAGGGCTGATGGGTATCGGCATCGTCTTCCCACGGAGCGCAACAGAGAACGAGCGACTGCAGGTCATCGATGCTCTCGGAGAGTTTCTGCGGAGTGACCGTCCGCTCACGCTGCCGCGAGGCGCAGTTGTCCGTGCGAAGCACTCCGAGTTTCCCGAATCGAGGGCGCTGCATGAGAAGACGTGGGCCGGCCCCGCGCGGCGATGGGCAACCGTCACTCCGGTGGCGCTCGACCGCCACCCTGGCGACCTGAGCAAGCCACAGGGCCTGGCTGAAGCAGCGAAGCTGGTTGGCGACGCATGCGAGCGCATCGGGCTTCCGCGACCGCGTGGGGTCGAACTGTCGTTGAACCCGTTCCTCGCCGGCAGTCACCCTGTTCGCGACTTCGACGTGTTTCCGCGAGAACCGGGGCGCCTGAGGAAGCTGCGAGTCCACGCGTTGCTCGAGTTCGCGGAACCCGTTGTGGGACCGATTTCGGTTGGTGCAGGCCGATTCGTTGGGCTTGGTCTCTTTCGCCCGCTGCACGGGGGTGAGTCGTGAGCGGCCTCGCCGTCGAAGACTTCGATGCATTCTTCGAAGAGGTGAACGGCAACACACCGTTCGAGTGGCAGCGCCGGCTCGCGAAGGCTGCATGCGCAGGCAAGTGGCCCGAGACGATCAGTGTTCCAACTGGCGCCGGCAAGACTGCCTGCATCGACATCGGGGTGTTTGCACTCGCGTTGTCGACTCAAGGCAGCCAGCCGGCCCCACGACGAATCGTGATGGTTGTCGACCGACGGGTCGTGGTCGATCAATCGCACCGGCGGGCACAGCGAATCGTCAATGCGTTGACTGCTGCGCGGAAGGGCTCGGTGACTGAGCGGGTGAAGGAAGCGCTGAGCGGCATCAGCAGCGGAGCGCCGCTCCAGGCTGTGCTGCTTCGCGGTGCTGTGCCGCGCGATGACAACTGGGCGAGCACCCCAGATCAGCCACTGGTCATCTCGTCCACGGTTGATCAGGTTGGCTCGCGCCTGCTCTTTCGTGGCTATGGAATCTCGCCGAGCATGTGGCCGATCCACGCGGGTCTCCTTGGTACGGACTGCCTGTATCTGCTCGACGAGGTGCACCTCGCCCAACCGTTCTGGGAGACGCTTGGCGCAGTCCAGGCCCTCACGAGCACTCTGACTCGCCCAGCCGATCGCTTCCGAGTGGTCTCACTCTCCGCGACTCCAGGTGCGACCGCCTCAAACACCTTCACGCTGACTGAGAAGGAACGGGCTGGTCGGATTGGTCAGCGCCTCGAGGCTTCGAAGCCGACGACTCTCGACGCGGTGAACGAACCCGACCTTCCGAAGCGGACCGTTGCTCACACGACCGCTGCCATTGCTGCAGGCGCCTCGTCAGTCCTCGTGGTGCACAACCGTGTTCAGCGCGCGATCGACTCCTGCGTTGCACTCCGCAAAGCGCTGGAGGGCAAGGCGGATGTGGAACTGCTCACCGGTCGCATGCGACCAATCGACCGTGACGAGCGAGTCGCTGCCATCGAGAGTCGCATCACCAGTGGACGCAAGCGCGAGGCTGGCGCGCGACCTCTTGTCGTCGTGGCAACCCAGTGCATCGAAGCCGGCGCCGACTTCGACTTCGACTCCATCGTGACCGAACTTGCCCCCCTCGATGCGCTTCGGCAGCGCTTTGGCCGCGTCGACCGACTTGGCGAGTACGGTCACGCGTCTGGGACAGTGATCGAGGTCCGAACGCTACAGGCTCGGGGCGACTTCAAGCTCGACCGCGATGACGCTGTGTACGGAGGAGCGCTGCTCGGGTGTCTGAAGCTCCTCAAGGAATTGGCCCCGAAGAAGGGCAAGACAAAGGGCGTTCTCGATTTCGGCGTCGTCGCCATGGACCGCGCGCTCAGTCAGGCTGACGAGAGTCTCCTGACCGCCGCGACAGCCGAGAAGCCGTCAGCGCCACCGCTGTTTCCCGCACACCTCGACCTGCTCGCACAAACCCGACCTGCCGCGGAGCCAGAACACACGCCAGACCTCGGCCGATTGCTTCACGGGCCTCCTGGCGTCCCCGATGTGATGGTCGTCTGGCGCGAGGACATTGATGGCGTTTCTGATGAGATTGCTGTCGATCGAATCAACGCCCTCCCGCCCTGCACGATGGAGGCGGTCTCCGTCCCCTTCGTTGCAGCCCTTCGTTGGCTTCAGCGCGGTCCGCGCACGTCGAACGTCTCTGACGTCGAGGGGCGCGACGACCGCGAGTCCCCCAGAGGCGCGATCGTTCGCACCGTGTTCCGTTGGCGGTCAGCAGGTGCTGCGCGGCTGACGGCACAGCCACCGCTGCAACCCGGTGACACCCTGGTCGTCCCTTCCTCGGCGGGCGGACTTTGGGCCGGCACCTTTGCGCCAGATGACGAAGAGCCGGTTCGCGACCGAGCAGAAGAAGCTGCCAGGCGCTCTCGTGGCCAACTCGTTCTGCGCTGCGAGCTTCGACGTCTGTCGGAATCGCAAGGCCGATGGAAGGCACCCGCCTCTCCAGCGTGGGTCGGCGAGATTCTCAGCGAGATTCTGGAGCAAGGGCGCCCGCGCGAGTTCCCCGTCGACGACGACTCACGCCAACTCCGCGGCCGAAGACGGCTGACGCTGCGCGAGCTGGTTGGGGACACGGAGGCGACAACCGACGATGAGACGTCGCTGAACACCGGCGTCGCAACGCCGCTCGCCGTGCACAGCGCTGACGTCGAACGATGGGCTCGACTGTTCGCGAAGAACCTCAGGCTGCCGAGCGAGGTTGCGGCGTCCGTCAGCTTCGCTGGTTGGCTCCACGACGTCGGGAAGGCAGACGTTCGGTTCCAGCGACTCCTTCGCGATGGCACCGAAGCCAGCGTGCGCCTGGCACAACGCCTCTCACCTGGCTCTGACTGGCTTCTTGCCAAGTCAGCGCTTGCACCACACGAGATGGAACGAGCGCGTCTCGCGCGTCGGCGGAGTGGGTACCCGATCGGTGCGCGACACGAAGTGCTCTCGACAGCGATGTGCGACACGGCCCCGGTGCGCGCAGAGGCAGTGCGCCGAGGCGTTGACGACTTCGATCTGGTGCTTCACCTGATCGCGTCGCATCACGGCTGGTGCCGTCCGTTTGCGCCGACCTACTCGCTCGACGGCTCAGACCTTCAAGAAGGGATCAACGATCGGGTTGAACTCAAGCATGGAGACCTGTCGCTCTCGTCCTCAGCGATCACTCAATTGCACAGGCTCGACTCTGGGCTCGCGGAGCGCTTCGACCGACTCACCCGAAAGTACGGCTGGCATCAGCTGGCCGCGCTCGAAGCGGTCCTGAGGCTCGCTGACCATCGGGCGAGCGAGGAAGAAGCCACCGCCAACGACGGAGGCAGCAATGCAGACGCTTGACCTGAAGGGCTTCGACGGCACAACCCTGCTCGGCTTTCTTGCCGCCTGCGGAGCCATGCGGTTGCTCGATGCAGTTTCCCGCCCGGGGAGTGCGTCGCTTGGCTTCGACCGAGCGACTGGGCACGCACGCCTTCGGGGAACCGGAGACCTCAGAGCCGCTCTGGAACGGGCGCTCCTCGACCCGGCCCTTGCGGAGGTGTGGACATTTCGGAACGAAGCAGGCGAGGCGTATGCGCAGCCATCCGAGATGCCGGCGGCAGAGACCAAGCGATTGCTCAAGGCACGCCTCGAAACTTCCCTCCGCTCGTTCGATGCGCGACTCGAGATCGATGCGCTGAGTGCGCTCGTTGCTGGCGAGCCCGACGAGAACGAGATGAGCGAGTCGACAGAGCTTCGGGCTGTTGGCGGTGGCCAGTTGCAGTACTTCGGTCAGATCACCGCCCTCTTCGAGGAACTCACACAAGCGAATGTGCGCGGAACACTGGACGATCTCTGGGCGCATTCTGACGAGAAGGGAGGGCTCCGCCTCTCTGTCGCAGAAGATCGCTCATACGCGCTGAGAGCATCTGATCCCTCCCCAGAGGGGGCGCAGGGCGAGCGCGCGGCGAACATTCTCGCGTTGATCGGACATCAGTTCTTTCCGGTACTGGCTCAACGAGGCGGCGCGACGGTCGGCTTCGATCAGGCAGAGAACACTCTGACCTGGCCGCTTTGGGAGCCTTTCGCGGGTGTCGCAACGGTGGCGAGCTTGCTCCGAATACGGCTGTCTGCAGCCGAACTGGCGCCTCGCGGAGTGTTTCGCGTCATGCGTTCGCGTCGGGTGACTCGAGGCAAGTATCGGAACTTCTCTCCCGCTGTGGCGATCGGGTAGCCGCAGAACTACGGCGGCATCTGAGCCTTCTTGCCGATACGGCACTCGTCGCGCAGCGGGCACTTCAAGCAGTTCTCTTTCACCGGCCGCACCGGGCACGCGCCGCTCATGCCGAAGTGACAGAGCCCGAAGTCGTAGCGCACGGGATCGGCTCCATCGAGCAGCCGCAGCGATTCGGTGATCTCGACCGCCATCGGCCAGCCCTGCGTCTGCCGTGACGTCAGCCCCAGCCACGTCGACAGCCGCGCGATGTGCGTGTCGAGCGGAATGACCAGCTCCGAGGCCTTCACGCGGCTCCAGATGCCGAAGTCGATCGCATCGGGGCCGCGCACCATCCACCGCAGGTAGAGCGACAGCCGCTTCGCCGCGCCGCCGCCTGTCGGCAGCAGGTGATCGAGCCCGCGCACGTCTCCCAACGCGCGAACGATCTCCTTCCGCGGCGCCGCGTCTCGCACCGTCTTCGCGAACGTCGACAACGCCTCGCGATGCCCGACCGTCTGCCGCGATGAAAGAAAGACGTCCTCCAGCGAGCCGTACTGCTCCAGGCACGCGCCCATGCCCATCAGCAGCACACCGAGATCAGCCGGCAGGTTGAACCGGTACACGAAGCCCTCGAGCATCGGCTTCAGCTCGTTCACCCGCAGCGACGCCACCCGCTTCGCCGGCCGCTTCCCGAGCCGATCGAGGATCGACTGGATCTTCGGCTTGAAGAGATCGGCCCGCCCATACGCGAGCGACGCCGACAACAACGCCACCACCTCGATGTCACGCGGGTCGTCGTACCGATGCGGGAACTCGACCGGATCAGCCCGAACCCGATCAGCCCACGGCCGGGGATCGGTCAGCGCATCGAGCAGCGGCTTGAGCCGGGTGGTGCGCGCCTTCGACAGCAC
>JBEOKA010000014.1:0-4343 GCA_040275325.1 Myxococcaceae bacterium
GAAGGCGCTGCTCACGGCCATGGGCATTCCCTTCACCCTCGATCCGCGGCTCGTGCGCGGCCTCGACTACTACACGCGCACCACCTTCGAGTTCATCTACGAGCCAGAGGGCGAGAACTCGCTGGGCACGGCGGGCACGGTGTGCGGCGGCGGGCGGTACGACAACCTGGTGAAGGAACTCGGCGGACCCGACAAGCCTGCGGTCGGCTTCGCGATGGGTCTCGATCGGCTCGAGATTCTGCTCGACGCGCTGGGCAGGCGGCAGGAGCGGCGGCCACTGCTCTTCATCGCCACCATGGACGGTGAGCTGAAGGTCGCGGCGGTGAAGCTGGTGACCGAGCTGCGGAACCAGGGGCTCGCGGTCGACTTCGACCCGCGCGGCGGGAAGATCAAACGTCAGATCGAGCGCGCGTCGGCCGTGAAGGCGCGCCACTTCGTCGTGTACGGCCAGGCGGAGCACGAGGCCCGCACGTTCAAGATCAAGAACATGGATCTGCCAGACACCGACCCGAACAAAGAAGTCACGGTTCCGCTCGACGGACTGGCCGGGTGGCTCTTGAATGTGTCGAAGGCCGCTCCCGTCACGACCTCGCCCTGACGTTCTTCCGAGATCCCATGCTCCTGCGCACTGCCTTCGTCGCGTTGACCCTCTCGACCGCTGCCTTCGCGCAGGAGGAGCTCGCCGCCGTCGACAAGCCGGCACCCACCTTCCGCCTGCCCGTCTACAACGGGGCTGCGATCGGAGAGCCCAACGCTCCGATGATCGGCATCGATCGCTACGTCGGCCAGGACCCAACCGACAAGAAGACGAAGCTGCTGGTCGTCTCGTTCATGGCCAGCTTCTGTGGGCCCTGCAAGAAGGAGATGCCCTACCTGCAGTCGCTGCACGAGAAGTACAAGGATCAGGGCCTGCGGGTGCTGATGGTGGCGATCGATCGAGAAGAAGACGGCCAGAAGAAGGTGGCCGAGCTGGTCGCGACGAACAAGGTGACGTTCCCCGTGCTGAAGGATCGCTTCAACATCGTCGCGCGCCGGTGGCTCGGAAATCAGAGCCCGCTGCCGTCGCTCTTCATGGTTCGCCCTGACGGCACCGTGAAGATCGTGCACCGCGGCTACAGCGATGACGCGAGCACGATCCTCGAGAAGGAAGTCTCGGCTGCGCTCGCCGGCAAGTGAGTGAGCCGCTGCTGGTGATCGCGGGGCCCACGGCCTCGGGCAAGACACGGGTCGCCCTCGAGCTGGCCGAACGCGTCGGTGCTGAGATCGTCAACGCCGACTCACAGCAGGTCTATCGACACTTCGACATTGGCACCGCGAAGCCGTCTGCGGCCGAGCTGAGTCGTGTGCCGCATCACCTGATCTCGTGTGTGGAGCCCCTCGAGGACTTCAGCGCCGCGAAGTTCCAGCAGCTGGCAGACGCGGCGATCACCGACATCGTGGGGCGTGGAAAGCGCGTGATCGTCGTCGGCGGGACCGGCCTGTACATTCGCGTGCTGCTGCATGGCGTCGTCCCTGCGCCGGGGAGCGACGAGGCGCTTCGGGCCGAGCTGGAGCAGTTCTCGGACGCAGTGCTGCACGCGCGGCTCGGGGCGGTCGATGCGGTGACCGCGGCGCGACTGCCTGTCACCGATCGCGTTCGCATCATTCGCGCCCTCGAGATTCATGCGCTCACCGGAGAGCCAGCCTCGGTTCATCGGGAGCGGCATTCGTTTCAGGCCGATCGGTATCCGTATCGACTGTGGGTGCTCGATCCGCCGCGAGAGGCGCTCTACGCGACCATCAATGCCCGTACGAAGGCGATGTTCGACGCGGGGCTGATCGATGAGGCGAAGGCGCTGGTCGATCGTGGGTATCGCGAGGCGGCTCCGATGGGGGCGGTCGGGTACGCGCAGGCGCTCAGGGTGATCGATGGCGCGATGACGGTCGAGGCGGCAATCGCCGACGTCGCGCAGAAGACCCGGCACTACGCGAAGCGACAGTGGACGTGGTTCAAGAAGGAGCAGGGGGCCGTCTTCGTGCAGCCGCCGTATTCGCAGCTCGCGTGACACCAGCGTCTCGACGCAGACCATCGACAACCTTCACGCTCATCAGCCCGCGCCCCGTGCCTCAGCGGCAGACGCCCGTCGTCGTCCCAGGAACGCAGCGGTTCGATGCACACGGCGTGAAGGGGGCGCTCGTGCAGCCTGTCGGCGCGCAGACGCAGGTGGTGACGACTCCGCTCAGACAGCAGAACTCATACTCAGGCTCGACAACCGCCCCGCCGCCACCTGCGAGGCCGCCACCTGCGAGGCCGCCACCTGCGAGGCCGCCACCTGCGAGACCTCCACCTGCGAGACCTCCACCTGCGAGGCCGCCACCAACCCCTGCATCGGAAGTCGCGCTTCCGCCAGCCGTTGCGCCAGCCGCTCCGCCGGCCGTTGCGCCAGCCGTTCCCCCGGCCGTTGCGCCAGCCGTTCCCCCGGCCGCCGCGCCACCACCTGCCGAGCCGCCCGCACTTCCCGCGTCGAAAGTACCGCCACCTGCTGACGTTCCACCTGCCGCCGACGACCCGCCCGCAGTTGCGCTGTTTCCGCCTCCCGTTCCGCTCCTGCACGATGGTGTCGACGAGCACCGCCCCGCTGCGCAGGCCTTGAACGAGGGCAGGCACGACGTGCCTGTCACGCACGCGCACGTTCCGACGCTCCCGTTCTGGCAGCAGACGAAGTACCCGCTCGACATGCCATCTTCGTAGAGCGGGTCGAGGCAGGCGAGGCCGGTCGCGAGGATGAGGAGGGCGGTCGCTCGTTTCATGCTCGCTCCTCAGAACGTCAATGCGACGCCGGCAGATCCAGCGACTCGCGGAACAGGCACGACACCGACGCTCTTCTTCACCACGGCCCCGCCACCGGTCAGCAACACGTAGAGCTCGATCGGCCTGATGATCGGCAGGCGGGCTTCGAGCTGCACATCTCCCGTCAGGCCCAGGCTGGTTCTCGGAGCGCGATCAGGCAGATCGTTCTGCAGCGAGAGCACCGGGCCGAGCTCGAGCCCCAGCGACAACGACAGCCGCGAGATGAAGAACCGATGCGCCACACCGAAGCGCAGCTCGAGCTCGGTCTGACGGAACCCCGAGGCCGCGCTTCTTCCATCACGCGCGAGCAGGGCCACCGTGAGTTCGTCGAGAATCCCCACGAAGTCGTTGTTCGCCCGAAAGCGCAGCTCGGCGCCGGGCTGAATCGAGACGCCGTTGACGATGCCCGAGGCAACCGTGGCTCCTGCCGAGATCGTCACGCTCGAGACGGGAGCGCCTTTCAGCGCGATCGTCTTGAGAGACGCCCGCTCGAGATCGCCACCGCTCACCACGACGTCTCCCGTGGCGGGGACTGTCACCGTTCGCTCGAGCACGTTCGAATCGGCCTTGAGCTGCAGCCGGTAGCCACCGGGAGGCACTGCGAGCGTCAGCGGGCCGGCCGGCTTGTCGAGCTCGGCGAAGATCGTCTGCGTGTCGGCGTTCACCACGAGCCAGCGGCCAGGCGCTTCGACACCGATGACCAGCCGCCCATCGACGGTGCCGGGCTCCGAGAGCACGAGCTGCCCGTTGCCCGAGAGATCGATCTTGAACGAGGGTCGCTGAACGCCGCCGCGTGTCCCGAAGGTCGACTCGATCGTGCGCGACCACGCCCAGCTGTAGACCTCGTCGAGCGTGACGCGCCCATCGTGCGACGCATCGGCGGCGCCGCGCAGCCCGGTCACGAAGTGGTGGGTGAAGGTGCTGCCCTTGAGCGTCTCTGACTCCTGGGCGTACTCGGTCGCGCCAGAGGCCGAGATGAGCACGCGCCCCTGAAGGCCCGACGCTTCGACCTTCACCGGGGCTCCAGACAGTGGCTTGAGGCCCTTCAGCCGAGTCATGGAGCCCGACTGGCAGGCGTCGACGATCAACACGCCGATCTCGACCGGCGCCTGCTTCACGAAGTCGACGAGCTCGGCGATCGGCAGCTCGGAGTCGTCGAGGTGCAGCACGCCGTCGCCTGCGTGGCCCGAGAGATAGACGGTGAGCCGATCAGTCGCGGAGGCCTCTTTCGCGAGCCGGGTCTTCAGCGTCGTGAGCGCCTCACGCAGCGAGTCGGCCCGAACGCCCTGCAGCAGCACGACGTCACCAGGCGCGACGCCGCCGACCTCGACCAGGGCGTCACGCACCCGCTGGGCGTCGCGCTCTGCGTAGCGGAGCGTTTCATCTCCACCCCCCCCGCGATTCTCACCGGCGACGAGCGCCCATCGGCGTATCGGCGCGGCATTCGAGCCGCCCGCCACGAGCAACGCGAGCGCGGCCCAGCGAATCACGGAGCCACCGTCAGCCGGCCACG
>JBEOKA010000015.1:0-22701 GCA_040275325.1 Myxococcaceae bacterium
GGCTCCGCCGACGAAGGTGCCCTTGATGAACACGAGCGGAAACGTCGGCCAGCCGACCCACATCTTGAGCGCGAGCCGCCTGCGCCAGCCCGAGAAGTAGCTGCCATATTCGAGGTAGCGATACGGCACCTTCTGCGCATCGAGCAGCCGCTTCGCCTTCTTGCCGGGCTGCAGCCCAGACACGCCGACGACCACCACGTCATTCGAGGCGACGGCCTGCGCGACCTCCTGAACGAGATCGGCGTGGTAGCTCGCGCGAGCGTCGGCGATGGCGGGGTGTGTGGGCGGGCGAGGAATCATGGGCCGGCGACATAGCGGGCCGGCGCAGGGTCGGCAGCATCAGACGCGCCAAGCTGCCCATCGTGGGAGGCGCGCACCCGTTCGGCTGCGACCCGTTGTCGCGAGCGCACGTCGACCGATGCCGCTATAGGCGCGCTGCCATGTCGAAGGCTCTCACGCTCGTCGGCGTTCTCGCGCTGCTCACCATCGGCTTCCTGGCGTACGTGAAGACGCGCGCGCCCTCGAGGCTGGAGCGCGCCGAGGCCCTCGCCCACGCCGAGAAGAAGAAGCTCGAGCCGCTCTTCCCCGTGCCGGTGTTCAGCTACGTCGACCAGCACCGCGCGCCTGTCACCAACACCTCGCTCGTCGGCCAGGTCTGGGTCGCGAACTTCATCTTCACCACCTGCCGCACCATCTGCCCGATGCTCACTGCCCGCATGGTGCAGCTGCAGCGCGCGCTACCCGGCGTCGACGTGCGCTTCCTCTCGTTCTCGGTCGACCCGGCGAACGACACGCCCGCCGCCCTCGCCGCCTACGCGAAGAAGTGGGCTCCCGACGAGCCGAGGTGGACGCTGCTCGCCACCGACGCCGAGACGTTGCCCGCCACCGCGGCCGGTTTTCACGTCACGGCCGAGAAGAACAAGCCGGGCGAGCTCGACCCCATCATCCACTCCTCGGTCTTCGTGCTGGTCGACCGCGCGGGCATGGTGCGTGGCGTCTACGACAGCGAGCACCGAGAAGACCTCAAGGCCCTCGCCAACGCCGCGCGCACGCTCGCGGGAGCGCAGACGCCTCCACCCGTTCAAGGCGCGGCCAGCGGGCTCGAGCTGTACCACTCGGAGTCGTGCGCGACCTGTCACGAAGCGCCCGAACTCGCGCCGCCCCTGTTCGGCCGCGCCGGCTCACGCGTCGCCTTCGACAATGGCATCACCGCCGCGTTCGACGCCGAGTACGTGAAGGAGTCGCTGCTCGCGCCCGACGCCAAACGCGCGAAGGGCTACCCGCTGCACATGCCCGGCTACGACCACCTCTCGGCCGAGGCGCTGCTCGTGTTGACGAAGTACGTGCTCGAGGCGCCGGCGACCGAGCCGGTGGCGACGGCCGAGGTGCCTGTCGAGGTCGACCCGGTCTGCCACATGAAGGTGCGCGCCACGGCCGACGCCCTGGCTGCTGACCATCAGGGCCACCGCTCCTTCTTTTGTTCGAAGAGCTGCCTCAACCGGTTCTCATCGACGCCGGCCGCGTTCCTGCCCGATGCCGGCTGAGACCTCGTTCAGTTGCGGCAGCTTGCCTTGACGTGAAGCAAGGAAGCGAAGACGAATGATCGGGGCTTCTGCGGCGGCCAGCAAATCGCTTGGCAGGTTGGGAACCCTGTGACAAATCGCCGCCCTGCGCGCAGGGAGGATCGCGAAAGTCCTGCGTCGCTGGAGCATTCGAACATGCACCGACTCATCACTTCGACTCTTGCCATCGTCACGCTGGCGACCGTGGGCTGCATCAGGCCTGATGGCGCGAAGAAGACGTTGCCCGGCAAAGAGCTCTTCGCTGCCTGCGCGTCGTGCCACGGAGACAACGGCACCGGTCAGGCCAACATCGCCGCGCCGAACATCGCCGGTCTGCCCGCCTGGTACGTCGAGGCGCAGCTGGTGAAGTACCGCACCGGCGTTCGTGGCGCGCACCCCGACGACCTCGAGGGCCTGCGTATGCGTCCGATGTCTCGCCAGATGATGGACGAGGCCGAGGTGAAGGCCGTCGCTGCGTACGTCGCGACGCTCACGCCCGTGAAGCAGGCTCCGTCGGTGCAGGGTGGCGACGCCGCTGCGGGCGCGGGCAACTACGGCACCTGTCTCGCGTGTCACGGTGACAAGGGCCAGGGCAACCAGGCGCTCAACGCACCGCCGCTCGCGGGTCAGTACGACTGGTACCTCGTCAACCAGCTCAAGAAGTTCAAGGCGGGCGTGCGCGGCGCCAACCCGCTCGACGTCACCGGCGGTCAGATGCGCCCGATGTCGATGACGCTGCCCGATGAGCAGGCCATCAAGAACGTGGTCGCCCACATCGCTACTTTCCCGAGGTAACCACCATGGCCGACGCAACCCCGGGTACGCCCGACAAGCTGGCGCAGACGCTCTTCTTTCTTCTCATCGCCGGAACGGTGGCCTTCGTCGGCGCCGTCTTCGCCTTCGTCCTCTGAGGGAGCCCCACGTGATCGAACAATACGTCGAGTCTGCGTCGTCATTCTCCGGCGACATCGACGGGGTGATCATTCTCATCCTGTTCGCGGTCGGCTTCTGGTTCATCCTCGCCGAGGTCGTCTTCTTCTGGCTCATCCTCAAGTTCCGGGCGAAGCCGGGCGTGAAGGCGCAGTACATCAGCGGTGAGAAGGCCCACGAGAAGAAGTGGGTCACCATTCCGCACTACGCGACGCTCGTGTTCGACGTCGCCATCGTCTTCATGGCCGTGAAGGTGTGGCACGAGGTGAAGATCAACATGCCCGAGGCGAACAGCACCGTTCGCGTCATCGCGCAGCAGTGGGCGTGGACGTTCGTTCACCCCGGCCCCGACAACAAGCTCGACACGCCCGACGACATCACCACGGTCGACGAGCTGCACGTCGAGCTGAACAAGACCTACCACTTCGAGCTCACCAGCCGTGACGTGCTCCACAGCTTCTCGGTGCCCGTCTTCCGCTTGAAGCAAGACGCGATTCCCGGTCGCATCATCAAGGGCTGGTTCCAGCCGACGAAGACGGGTCAGTTCGACATTCAGTGCACCGAGATCTGCGGCATCGGCCACGGCATCATGCCGGCGCGCATCTTCATCGAGAACGAGGCGCAGCACCGCCTCTGGAACCAGGCCAACGCGCCCAAGCTGGCTGACGCCGCGCCCACGACGCCGCCGACCAGCGCAGGAGGAATGCCATGAGCAGCACCGCGCACGCAGGTCACGACCACGCGCACGCCGACCACGGTCACGCGCACCACGACGAGGGCTTCATCAAGAAGTACCTCTGGTCGACCGACCACAAGATGATCGCCATGCAGTACATGTTCACCGGCATCGCGATGGCGCTCATCGGTGGCTTCACCGTGTACGCGTTTCGCATGCAGCTCGCGTTTCCGGGCATGTCGGTGCCCGGCTACGGCCGCGTGACGGCGACCGACTACAACGCGCTCGTCACGACGCACGGCTCGGTGATGATCTTCTGGGTCGCGATGCCCGTGCTCATCGCCGCGCTCGGCAACTACCTCATCCCGCTGATGATCGGCTGCGATGACATGGTGTTCCCGCGCCTGAACCGGCTCTCGTACCAGCTGTTCCTGATCAGCGCGATCATCCTCATCGCGTCGTTCTTCGTTCAGGGCGGTGCGTTCGGCGGAGCGTGGACGTCGTACCCCCCGCTGTCGGCGAAAGCCGAGTACAGCCTGACCGGGCTCGGGTCATCGATGTGGCTCTTCGCGGTCGCGCTCGAGTTCGCCGCGTTCCTGCTCGGCGGTATCAACTTCGTCACCACGGTCATGAACAGCCGCGCGCCGGGCATGAAGATGTTCGACGTGCCCATCGTGATCTGGATGATCATCATCGCCTCGATTCTCTTCATGGCGTCGGTCGGCCCGCTCGTCGCCGGAGCCGTGATGCTCCTGTTCGACCAGCAGCTCGGCACGGGCTTCTTCGACCCCGCGAAGGGCGGCGACCCGGTGCTGTGGCAGCACCTGTTCTGGTTCTTCGGTCACCCTGAGGTGTACGTCGTGCTGCTCCCGGCGATGGGCATCGTGGCCGAGATCATCACGGTGTTCTCGCGCAAGAAGCTCTTCGCGTACAAGACGGTGCTCTACACGGCCATCGGTACGGGCGTGCTCTCGTTCTTCGTGTGGGCGCACCACCAGTTCATCGCCGGCATCGACCCGCGCATGGCGAACGTGTTCAGCGTCACCACGCTGCTCATCTCGATTCCCGTCGCCGAGATGGTGTTCGTGTACATCGGCACGCTGTACGGCGGCTCGATTCGCCTGACGACGCCGATGCTGTGGGCGCTCTCGTTCATCGCCGAGTTCCTGCTGGGCGGCGTGACGGGCATCTTCCTCGGCGCGTCGGGCTCGGACATCTACTTCCACGACACGTACTTCGTCATCGCGCACTTCCACTACACGTTCTTCCCCATCGCCTTCATCGGGTCGTTCGCGGCCATCACGTACTGGTTCCCCAAGATGTTCGGGAAGATGATGAACGAGACGTGGGGCAAGGTGCACTTCTGGGGCACCATCATTCCCTTCAACTTCATCTTCATTCCGCTCTTCCTGCTGGGCGCGCGTGGTGACCACCGCCGCATCTACGACTACCGCCACTTCCCCGACCTGATGAAGGCCGGCATGCAGGACCTGCGAATTCTGGCGACCATCTCGTTGCTGGTGCTGCTCGCGTTCCAGGTCGTGTTCCTGGTGAACCTGTTCTACTCGATGTTCCGCGGCGCGAAGGCTCCGGCCAACCCGTGGGAGGCGAACACGCTCGAGTGGCAGGCGCCGTCGCCCCCGCCGCACGGCAACTTCCCGCAGGGCCTGCCCAACGTGTACCGGGGCCCCTACGAGTACAGCAACCCGGAGCGTCCTGACTCCGACTACTGGCCGCAGACCGAGCCTGCGTCAGAGCCCGCGAAGTCGTAACGGAGACAACCAACGTGATTCGACCAATCGCAACGACTCGCGAAGTCACCGGGATGCCGACTGGGCGTCTCGCGGTGTGGTGGCTCATCGCCTCTGAAATCGTCATCTTCGGCGGCGTGCTGGGCAGCTACCTGATGCACCGCCTCGGGCACCCCGAGTGGGCGAACCAGAGCGTGCACACCAGCACGTGGAAGGGCGCTCTCAACACCTTCATCCTGCTCACCTCGTCGCTGTCGGCCGTGCTCGCGCACAACGCCGCCAGCCGCGGTGACGGCAAGCGCGCCGCGAAGCTGATGTGGGCCACCATCGGCGGCGGCGCGGCCTTTCTCGTGGTGAAGAGCTTCGAGTGGGCCGCTGAGATCAAGGCCGGCTACACCATCACCTCGAACACCTTCTGGTCCTTCTATTACACGGCGGCCGGGCTCCACGGCCTGCACGTCATCGCCGGCATGATCGTGATGATGTTCGTCGCGACCGACGCCGCGAAGGGCAAGGAGCTTCAGCGCGTCGAGAACGCCGGCCTGTACTGGCACTTCGTCGACCTGGTGTGGATCTTCCTCTTCCCGCTTCTCTACATCGCGAAGTGAGCTCGCCCATGTCCGATAACGCACACGCTCCAGCCGCTGCTGGCCACGCCGCACACAACGCGCACCCCGACAGCTTCTACATCAAGATCTGGGGCGTGCTGCTCGTGCTCCTCGTCGTCTCGGTCATCGGCCCCGAGCTCGGCATTCGCATCGTCACGCTCATCACCGCGTTCGGTATCGCCATCGTGAAGGCGTACCTGGTGGTGAAGAACTTCATGCACATCGGCGTGGAGAAAAAGTACGTCGGCTACCTGCTCGTCACCATGCTGGCGCTGATGGTGCTGATGGTCGGCGGCGTCGGGCCCGACGTGCTCCGTCACGACGGCACGCGCTGGTCGAACGTCGCCGCGAAGAAGGTCGTGGAAGAGGGCATGAAGGCAGGCAGCGGCCACGGCGAGCACGGTGGCGACCCGCACGCGTCGCCGCATGGTGACGCGCACGGCGAGAAGCCCGCCGAGCCCGCGCCGGCTCACTGAGCGACGAGTGAGGTCGGTCTTCACGCACCCAAACGGCCTCGTCGCTTCGCGCGGCGGGGTCGTTTCGTTTCCAGAAGGGCAGCTGCTGACATGAACGTGGCTCCCGCCGACGCTGCCGTTATCTCCCCGCCCGCGATGCCGCTGCCGAAGCCCAACCGCCCCGTGGTGCCGAGCGCCGTGCTGGGCACGCTCATCTTCGTCGTCGCCGAGGTGATGTTCTTCGTCGGCATGATCAGCGCGTTCACCATCAGCCGCTCGGGAGCGCCTGCCGGCACCTGGCCCGTGCCCGGTCAGCCGACGTTGCCCACCGACGCGACGATGCTGCCGACGGTGCTGCTGGTGCTGTCGGGCGTGGTGCTGCTGGTCGGTCAGGTGCTGTACGCGAAGCAGAAGAGCGTCGCGAAGGTCTTCGTGCTCGTGGCCTGGCTGCTGGGCGCGGCGTTCGTCGGGCTGCAGGGCCGCGAGTGGGCGCAGCTCTTGTCGGCGGGCCTCACGCTGACGTCGAGCCGGCTCGGCGCGTTCTTCTATCTCATCGTCGGCATGCACGGCGTGCACGCCATCGGCGCCCTTGGAGCGCTTGGCTATGCGGCGTTTCAGCTGCTGCGCGGCACGCTGAAGGGGGGGCTCTTCTTCGGAGCCCAGGTCTTCTGGTACTTCGTGGTCCTCATGTGGCCGATCATCTACGCGCGGGTGTACTTCTGATGAGCGCGCTCGTGTTCGCCTGCTCGGTCTGTGGCGCGGGGCAGGAAGGCACCGAGTGGGCCTACCTCGCGATGACCGGCGTCGTGTCGCTCACGCCGCTGGCCATGATTGGCGGCGTGGCCTTCTGGCTGTACCGCGCGTCGAAGGCGAGAGACGCCGAAGACGCCGAGGCGCGCGCGGTCGAGGCAGCCCAGCAGTCTTCGACCCCCGGCGTGTGAGCGATTCGCTCGCGACCGGGTCATCGTTGGCCTTTTCCAGGGAGGTCTCATGAAGCGGTGCGCATCGCTGCTGCTCGTCTGTGCTTCGGCTGCGTTTGCCCAGGTGCAGGTGAAGATCGACATTGCCCTGCCGACCATCGTGTTCGAGGCGCCTCCGCCGTTGGTGGTGGTGCAGCCGGGCGTTCAGGTGGTGGAGGACTTCGATGACGAGGTCTTCTTCGTCGACGGGTGGTACTGGTGCCGCCGCGACGGCCGGTGGTTTCGAACGAAGACCCACCGCGGTGGCTGGGTGGTCGTCGAGCGCGGCGTGCCGATGTCGCTGGTGAAGTTGCCGCCGGGGCAGTACCGGAAGTGGAAGAAGCACGACGGCGACGACGACCGTGGCCGCGGGAAGAAGAAGGGCAAGGGCAAGAAGGGTGACGACTGAAGCGCCAGCGCAGGAGCAGCCTGCAGGGCCGAAGTGGAAGAACCCGTACGTCATCGGCTTCGTGCTCGGCGCGGTGTTCTTGACGGTGTTGCCGCTCGCGCAGCGGCGGTTCTTGAAGGCGCCTCCGCCCATCGCGCCGCTCGGAGCGTGGACGCTGTCGACGGTCGACGACGGCCAGCCGTTCGGCTCCACGCAGCTCTCGGGCAAGGTGTTCATCGCGTTCTTCGCCGCGGCGCCGTGCGAGGCGGCCTGTCTCGAGGCGCAGCAGGCGTTCGGGCGCGGGCTCGAGCACTCCGACGACCTCGGCGACCAGGTGCACTTCGTCACCATCGCGCGTGACACGGCAGCGCCCGCGCTCAAGTCACTGGCGAAGAGCCGCTGGCACCTCGTGACGGGCCCTGACGACAAGCTTGGGCCAGTGCTGCAGGCGTTTCACACGGCGTGGGGCAAATTCGCGGGCACCGACGCGGGCGTGACGCTGGCCGAGCACATCTCGTTGCCAGCGTTCGTGCTGGTCGACCAGAACGGCATGGTGCGCGGCTTCTGGCGTGACGACTCCGCGGGTCGCGGCAACGCCATCAACGCCGCGCGGCTGCTCGCGAAGTACGGCCCGAACCCCTGACTTCGCCGAACCCCTGACTGGGCGAACCTGCTCCCCAGCTGCGGACAATGTGCTGTTCGCTCTGCTGATCAGGCGACCCTTCGCGACCTGCGACGAGCGCCACCCCGTCATCGGCAGTCTCGCGGAGTCGAGTCAGCAGGAGCGCGAACACGCGCGCAGGAGATGGTGTGCGCGACGTCAGCGCCGCTCCTCGTCGTGAGCGGAGCCGTTCCTGCACTGGCCCACCGAAGACAATCGCGCGCTGCTGCAGCTCGTGTCTCTTCCACCCCGTGTGCTCGAGCTGCTCGAAAAGGAGCGAGCTCCACCGCGGCTCGTTGCGCACCTCACATTGGTGCACGACGTCGCCGTTCGGCTCCTTCGCGCTCAGCCACACCTCGGCATCGACCGGGCACGCGTGCGGCTCGGCGCGGCCACGCATGACGTCGGGAAGGCGAGAGTCCTCTCCGAACTCTCGCAGCCCGGTCGCACGCACGAAGCACTGGGAGAATCGCTCCTGCGCGAGGCCGGGTTCGACGTCGCCACGGCGCGGTTCGCGCGCACGCACGGCGTCGCGGCTGACGACCCCACGCTCACCCTCGAAGACCTGCTCGTGCAGGCCGCCGACACGCTCTGGAGAGGCAAACGAGACCAACACCTCGACGCCGCCATCGTTCGTCACCTCGGCGAGCCTGCGTGGCGGCACTTCCTGGTCTGGGACGAGCTCGCCTCGAAGTTGACCGCTCGCGCGGCTGATCGCCTCGCCTGGCAACGACAGTTCCCCATCGGCGAATGAGCCGCTCTTCTCGCCGCGCCACAGTGCGCCTCATCACACTCGACTCCGCGTGCGTCGCGACGCCCTCGCACCCCAGCGTGATCGCTCATTCACGAAGTGAATCGAATGCCTTGCAGCAGGCTTGATCGCAGTCGCGTCGCTCTCAGAAACGCTCGGTTTCTTTCTTGAGGCCCCGGCCCGTTACCGCTACACGCGCAGCCGCTCTCGCGAGGTCGAACTCTCACATGGCTCAGATCTTTCCGAAGTGGTGGAACCAGACCCCCGGACTTGCGCTCTTCGGCACGGTCGTCGGCGGTGGTGTGGCGTCGTTCGGCCTCTACTGGTGGGGCTCTCCGTGGCACACCGACGTCGGCTACAAGCCGAAGCAGCCCATCGAGTACAGCCACAAGCTGCACGCGGGCGACCTCGCCATCGATTGCCGGTACTGCCACACCTACGTCGAGCGCGGCCCTCACGCCGGCGTGCCGTCGACGCAGACGTGCATGAACTGCCACTCGCAGGTGAAGAAGGACTCGCCCAAACTTCCGCCGCTCTACGAGTCGTGGAAGACGGGCAAGTCGCTCGAGTGGGTGCGCATTCACAAGACGCCCGACTTCGCCTACTTCAACCACTCGGCGCACATGGGCGTCGGCGTCGGTGAGAACCGCGCCGCCATCGGTTGCGAGACCTGCCACGGCCGCATCGACACCATGGAGGTCGTCGCGCAGAACCAGCCGCTGTCGATGGCCTGGTGCCTCGACTGCCACTCCGACCCCGCGCCGAACCTGCGCCCGGTCGAGGCGCTGACCGCGATGGGCTGGAAGCCCGACCTGAGCTGGTCCGAGAAGGCGCGCCACATCGCCACCACGCTCAACCCGCCCGGCAGCCTCTCAGCCGCGGCCAGGCGTGGCCCCAACGGTGAGCTGCTGACCTACGCGACGGCCGGTTGCTCCGGCTGCCACCGCTGAAGACTGTCGTCTTTTTTCGAAAGAACGAAACCCATGAAGAAAGACCCCTACGCCCCGATTCGCGAGCAGATGACCGAGACGCCGACGTACTGGCGCTCCATCGCGCACAAGGAAGGCGACGAGACCATCAAGCAGCAGATGGACGTCGAGTTCCCCAACGGCATCGTCCCGCCCGAGGGGTTCAACCGCCGTGACGCGCTGAAGATTGGCGGCGCTGCGATGGCGCTCGGCACGCTCGCCGGCTGCGAGAACCTGCAGGTTCGCCGCCCGCAGGAAGAGATTCTGCCGTTCGTGAAGCAGCCGGAGCAGGTGATTCCCGGCGTGCGCATGTACTACTCGACCGCGATGCAGCGGTCGGAAGGCGCCATCGGCCTCATCGTCGAGGCCAACGCCGGCCGCCCGACGAAGGTCGAAGGCAACCCGAACCACCCGAGCTCGCTCGGTGCGTCTGACATCTGGGCGCAGACCGAAGTGCTGCGCCTCTACGACCCCGAGCGCGCGCGTTCGCCGATGCAGGGCGGCCAGGCCAGCACGTGGGAGAAGTTCGACGCGGCCTTCAAGGAGCTCGCGACGAAGTTCGCCGGCACGCAGGGCGCGGGCCTCGCCATCGTCGTCGAAGACGAGCTCGGCCCCACCGCCGAGCGACTGCTCAAGGCCATCGCGGCGAAGCTGCCCCAGGCGAAGGTCGTTCGTTGGGACCCGCTGGCTCCCGACAACCAGCACATGGGCGCGCACCTCGCGTTCGGCCCCGGCGCTCGCGTGCACTACGACCTCTCGAAGACGAAGGTCATCTTCGGCCTCGACTCCGACTTCCTCATCTCGGGCCCCGACCACCTGAAGCTCGCGCGGCAGTTCGGCGAGACCCGCTCGGTGCACACGCGCGACGACCTCGCGAAGATGCAGCGCCTCTACGTCGCCGAGTCGACGTTCAGCGCGACGGGCACCAACGCCGACCACCGCGTGCGCGTGGCCTCGAGCCAGGGCGTCGACGTGCTGAAGGCGCTGGCGAAGGCGCTCGCGGCCAACGGTGTCGACCTGGGCGCGCTCGGCTCGCTCGAAGGCGCTGCCCTGGCGGCTGACGTCACCAAGTTCGTCACGGTGCTCGCGAAAGACCTCGCGGCCAACAAGGGCGCGGCCACGCTGTTCGTCGGTGAGCGTCAGCCCGCGGCGGTGCACGCGCTGGCCTTCGCCATCAACCAGGCGCTCGGCGGCGGCATGACCGTCACGCAGGGCGAGGCCATCGACCACCCGAGCCAGTTCGACCAGCTCGCGGCGCTCACGAAGTCGCTCAACGACGGCGCCATCGACACGGTGGTGCTGTTCGACGTGAACCCCGTCTACACGGCTCCCGGCGCGCTGAAGTTCGGCGAGGCGCTGGCGAAGGCGAAGACGGTGGTGCACGCGGGCCTGTTCGCCGAAGAGACGGGCGCGAAGGCCGGCTGGCACGTTCCGCTCGCGCACTTCCTCGAGTCGTGGAGCGACGCCGAGGGCTGGGACGGCACCGTCAGCCTCGTGCAGCCCATCATTCTGCCGCTGTTCACGGGCCGGCCGCTCACCACGCTGCTCGCGCAGCTCGCCGGTGAAGCCGAGACGAACGACAAGAAGCTGCTCGAGGGCACGTGGCGCGCGGCTGGCGCTTCGCTCGCGGGTGAGAAGGCGTGGCGCAAGGCGCTCCACGACGGCATCGTGCCCGGCACGGCCCGCACCGCAGCGACGCCTGCCGTGAAGCTCGCCGAGATTGCCACCGCCGTCGGCGCCGTGAAGAGCGTGACGCCCGCGAAGGACAACTACGAGCTGGTCGCGATTCACGGCCACGCGAAGGACGGCCGCCTCACGAACACCACGTGGGTGATGGAGCTGCCCGACACGATGTCGAAGCTCTGCTGGGACAACGCGCTGCTGGTGAGCCCCTCCACCGCGAAGGACCTGGGCATCGGCAGCCAGGTCAGCCGCAATGGCTACACCTCAGACGTGGTCGAGGTGACGGCCAACGGTCGGAAGATCACCGCGCCCACGTTCGTGCTGCCCGGGCTCTCGAACACCACCGTCGTCATGGTGCACGGCTACGGCCGCGCGCAGGGCGAGGTCTCGAAGGGCATCGGCGTCGACGTGAACCCGCTGCTCGAGAACGGCCTCAACGTCGTCACGGGCGTCAAGGTGACGAAGACGGGCGCGACGCAGACGCTGGCCTCGACGCAAGACCACTTCTCGGTGCCGGCCTCGCCCCTCAAAGAGCTCACCTTCGTGAAGATGCTCGATGAGCCGGGTGACTCGGTGCACCGCAAGCTCGGCCTCGGCGACCGCCCGCTGTTCCGTTCGGCGACCGCGAGCCAGTACCAGAAAGACGCCGAGTTCGCGCAGAAGGGCAACATTCCGCACGACCTCGTCGAGCTGCGCACGCCGGCGCACCAGCCGTCGAAGCCGAAGCAGCCGCACTCCGAGGTCGTCTACGAAGGCCAGCAGTGGGGCATGGTCATCGACCTGTCGGCCTGCATCGGCTGCAACTTCTGCTCGATCGCCTGCCAGTCCGAGAACAACATTCCCTCGGTGGGCCGCGAGCAGGTGCTGCTCGGCCGCGAGCTGCACTGGATTCGCATCGACCGCTACTTCACGGGCGACGTGGACTCGCCGCAGGCCGTGCACCAGCCGGTCGCGTGCATGCATTGCGAGAACGCGCCGTGCGAGCCCGTGTGCCCGGTGTCGGCGACGGTTCACGACGAAGAGGGCGTGAACTCGATGGCGTACAACCGCTGCATCGGCACGCGGTACTGCGCGAACAACTGCCCGTACAAGGTGCGCCGCTACAACTACCTCGACTTCACGCACACGGGGAACGTCTACGTCGAGCCGTACTGGAAGGAGCGCATGAAGACGCTCAAGCTCCAGCGCAACCCCGACGTGTCGGTGCGGTACCGCGGCGTGATGGAGAAGTGCTCGTACTGCACGCAGCGCATCGAAGAGGCGAAGATCTCGGCCAAGCGCAAGGGTGAAGACCGCAAGGCGCTGCCCGACGGCGCGGTCGTCACGGCGTGCCAGCAGGCGTGCCCGACGCAGGCCATCACCTTCGGCAACATCAACGACGAGAAGTCCAAGGTGCACGCGCTCAAGAAGAGCGAGCGCAACTACGAGATGCTGCAGGAACTCAACGTGCGCCCGCGCACGAGCTACCTGGCTCGCGTGCGCAACGAGAACGAGGAGCTGGGCTGATGAGTACGTCAACTGCCGTTGCGCTGCCGAACGACCCCAAGCTTCGTGGCGACGTGGTGCTGCCCGAGACGCTCGAGGGCCGTGAGCTGCTCGTTCGTGGCGACCACGACTTCCACTCCGTCACCGAGATGGTGTGCGCGGTGAACGAGGCGCCGATTCTCAAGACGCCGAACGGCCTCAAGTTCGGCATCGCCCTGGCTGCCGCGGGCGCCGCGATGTTCGGCGGCTACGTCGGCTACCTCTTCTGGGAAGGCCCCGGCATCTGGGGCAACAACAACCCGGTCGGCTGGGCGTGGGACATCGTCAACTTCGTGTTCTGGGTCGGCATCGGCCACGCAGGCACGCTCATCTCGGCCGTGCTCTATCTGTTCCGTCAGAAGTGGCGCACGAGCATCAACCGGTTCGCCGAGGCGATGACCATCTTCGCCGTCGCGTGCGCAGGCTCATGCGTGGCGCTGCACACCGGCCGCATCTGGATGGACTACTACCTGTTCCCGATTCCGAACCAGATGGGCCTGTGGCCGAACTTCCGCAGCCCGCTGGAGTGGGACGTGTTCGCCGTCAACACCTACGCGCTGGTCTCGATTCTCTTCTGGTACACGGGCCTCGTTCCCGACTTCGCGACGCTGCGTGACCGCACGGCCGTGAAGTGGCGCCGGTTCTTCTACGGCTTCCTCTCGCTGGGCTGGCGCGGCTCGATGCGCCACTGGATGACGTACGAGAAGGCGTACCAGATTCTCGCGGCCTTCTCGGCGCCGCTGGTGCTCTCGGTGCACACCATCGTCTCGTTCGACTTCGCCGTCTCGCAGCTGCCCGGCTGGCACACGACCATCTTCCCGCCGTACTTCGTCGCCGGCGCCATCTTCTCGGGCTTCGCGATGGTGCTCACGCTCGCCATTCCTGCGCGCGAGTGGCTGGGCCTCAAAGACGTCATCACGATTCGTCACATCGAGAACATGAACAAGGTCATCCTCCTGACCGGTTCGCTCGTCGGCTACGCGTACGGCATGGAGTTCTTCATGGCCGCGTACTCGGGCAACCAGTACGAGGGCTTCACGTTCTTGAACCGCATGGGTGGGCCGTACTGGTGGGCCTACTGGATCATGATGAGCTGCAACGTGATCACGCCGCAGCTGTTCTGGTTCAAGAAGATCCGCACGAACATCAAGATCACCTTCGTGCTGAGCATCTTCGTGAACATCGGCATGTGGTTCGAGCGCTTCGTCATCACGGTGACCTCGCTGCACCGCGACGCGCTGCCCTCGAGCTGGGAGTACTTCGTGCCGGTCACCGAGGTCTTCTTCCTGCTGGGCACGTTCGGCCTCTTCTTCTTCCTCTTCCTGCTGTTCGTGCGCTTCTTCCCCGTCATCGCGATGAGCGAAGTGAAGGCCGTGATGCCCCAGGCCAACCCGCACTGGGAAGGCTACGGCCACGCGGCTGGCGGTCACGACCACGCGGCTGAACACGCGCACGACCACCACGCAGCTCCGGCCATCGGCGGAGCGGCAGTCGCGACGACGGGAGGTCACTCATGAGCTCGAAGCCCTGGGGCCTGCTGGCCCAGTACGAGAACCCGGCGACGCTGACCCACGCGTGTTCGCGCGTGAAGGCGGCGGGCTATGAGAAGTGGGACGCGTGCACGCCGTTTCCTGTGCACGGCCTCGACAAGGTCATGGGCATTCCCGCGACGAAGCTGCCGTGGGCGGTGCTCGTCGTCGGCATCACCGGCTCGACGTTCATGCTGTTCTTCCAGGCGTGGGCGATGGGCTGGGCGTACCCGATGATCGTCGGCGGCAAGCCGCTGCTGTCGATCCCCGCGTTCGTGCCTGTCTGGTACGAGGTGACGGTTCTCTCGAGCTGCCTCACCGCGTTCCTCGGTAACTGGATCATGAACGGGTTGCCGCAGCCGTATCACCCGGCGTTCGCCTCGAAGGCCTTCGAGCGCGTCACCGACGACAAGTTCTTCATCATGATCGAGTCGGAAGACCCGCGCTTCGACACCGAGAAGACGAAGACGCTCCTCAAGGAGTCGGGTGCCACCCTCGTCGAAGAGCTGGAGGGCTGAGAGTCACATGCGAAACCTCTTGTGGAGCGGAGTGGTGTGCCTGGTGGGTCTGGTCGGGTGCCGCGGCTGGGAGTCCGAGAAGCCGCCGGTGCACCTCATTCCCAACATGGACACTCAGGAGAAGGTGAAGGCCTACCGGAAGGACACCACGGGCCTGTTCGCCGATGGGCGTTCGATGCAGGCGCCGGTCGAAGGCACGGTCGCGCTCGGCCAGCTCGAAGAAGACGATACGTACTTCAAGGGCACCGACGAGAAGGGCGAGTTCGTCATCAAGCTGCCCGCGAACATCAAGGGTGACGACGGCGCGCCGAAGGCCGACGTGATTGCCCGCGGCCAGGAGCGCTTCAAGATCTACTGCACGCCCTGCCACGGTGCGCTCGGCGACGGCAACGGCACGGTGAACACGACGAAGGGCCTGCTGGTGCCGCCTCCGTCGATGTTCAGCGACCGCGTGAAGGAGCTGCCGAACGGCAAGTTGTACGCTGCGATGGCCGTCGGCGTGAACAACGGCAACATGGCCTCGTACGCCGCGCAGATTCCCGTCGACGATCGCTGGGCCATCGTCGCCTACGTGCGCGACCTCGAGCGCTCGAAGGACGGCAATCAGTCGTGGGAGCCCGGCGGCGACTCGGGCCCGGCCATCGACCCGAACGTGGCGAGCGCCGACCTCGGCAAGAAGCTCTACAAGGGCAAGGGCTGCAACGCCTGCCACTCGGTCGACGGCACGAAGATCGTCGGGCCGACCTTCAAGGCCCTGTGGGGCAAGACTGAGAAGACGAGCGCGGGCGACGTCACCGTCGACCTCGCCTACGTGACCGAGTCGATTCGCGCGCCAATGGCGAAGGTCGTCGACGGCTACCCGCCGGCGATGCCGCCTGCCGTCGTGACCGACGTCGAGGCGCAGAGCATCGCCATGTTCATCGAGACGCTGAAGTGAGGGCCGCGTGAGTCACGCCATCGAGAAACCGACAGACATCACCATTCCGTCCACCAGCCTCTTCGCGAAGCTGCCGATGATTGGCGGCGCCATGGCCGTCATCGGCCTCGGAGCGACGCTGGCCTCGGCCTTCGGAGAGCACAAGGCGCGCGCGATGTTCGCCTACCTCTTCGGCTTCGAGGTGGCGCTCACCGTGGCGCTGGGGTCGCTGGCCTGGCTGCTCATCAACCACCTCGTGAAGGCGGGCTGGCACATCGTGCTGCGCCGCATCGCCGAGGCGGCGGTGATGACGTTGCCGGTGTTCGCGTTCCTCTTCATTCCCATCGCGGCGCTCGGCTTCCACGAGCTCTACCCGTGGACGCACGAGATGGACGAGATTCTCGCGCGCAAGCAGTGGTTCCTCACGCCGGGCTTCTTCTTCGGCCGCGCGGCGCTCTACTTCGCCATCTGGAGCGTGCTCGCGTGGGTGCTCTACAGCAACTCGACGAAGATGGACGTCGAGGGTGACCCGAAGAAGCGCGAGTCGATGATGGTTCGGCTCATCACGGTGAGCGCTCCGGGCATCGCGCTGTTCGCGCTGTCGTCGAGCTTCGCGGCCATCGACTGGGTGATGGGCCTCATGCCGCACTGGTACTCGACCATCTTCGGCGTGTACTTCTTCGCGGTCTCGATTCTCGCGTTCAACGCGTTCCTCGCGCTGGCGGCGATGGGCCTGCAGCGGGCGGGCGTGCTGAAGACGGCCATCACCACCGAGCACTTCCACGACCTCGGCAAGTACGTGTACGGCTACGGCGTGTTCTGGGCGTACATCGCGTTCAGCCAGTTCATTCTCATCTGGTACGCGAACATTCCCGAAGAGACCGTGTTCTACATGACGCGCGTCGAGGGTGGCTGGCAGTACATCTCGTACGGCCTGCCGGTGCTGCACTTCTTCGTGCCCTTCTTCTTCCTCGTCTCACGCCACGTGAAGCGCAGCCGCCTCGGCCTCGCCATCGGGTGCGTGTGGTTCCTCGTGATGCACGTCGTCGACCTGTACTGGATCATCATGCCGAACGCGGGCCTGCACCACGGCGGCGAAGGCGACCACGGCGCGCACCTCGACATCTCGTACCTCGACGTCACCTCGCTCATCGGCTTCGTCGGCGTGTTCCTCGCCGCGTTCGGGTTCTTCCTGAACAAGAACAAGGTGCTCGCCATCAACGACCCGCGCCTCGAAGAGTCGCTGGTGCACGAGAACTACTGAGAGTTCGCGTCGAAGTTCTCCGGCCCTGCGTGCTCCCTTCCGGAGTCGCAGGGCCGAGTCATGTCAGGGCTGTTCCGTGGCGGGCGCTCCCGTGGCAGGTGACGGCGCATGACCTCGGTCCTCGTGGTGGCGATGGTGCTCTCGCAAGACGGCGGCACGCTGAGGCTGCGCGCGGTCGGCGACATGATGCTGGGCACCTCGGTGCCTGAAGGCGTGCTGCCGCCCGACGACGGCAAGCACCTGCTCGACGACGTCGCGCCCCTGCTGCAAGACGCCGACGTCACCTTCGGGAACTTCGAAGGGCCGCTCTGCGACACGGGCACGTCGGCGAAGTGCCGCAAGGGCGGCAACTGCTTCGCGTTCCGCACGCCCACCCACTATGCGCCGTACTTCAAGGCGGCGGGCATCGACCTGGGCTCGACGGCGAACAACCACTCCGGCGATTTTGGTGAAGCGTGCCGGCGTGAGACCGAGGCCGCGCTCGACGGGCAGGGCATCGTGTGGAGCGGGCCGCCGGGCTCCATCGGCACCACGACGGTGAAGGGCAAGAAGCTGGCGCTCCTCGCGTTTCACACCTCGGGCGCGACGAACGACGTGAACGACCTGGCCACGGCGAAGAAGCTCGTCACGCAGGCAGCGGCGACGCACGACCTCGTCATCGTGAGTTTTCACGGCGGCGCTGAAGGGCTGGGCGCCGACCGCGTGAAGGACGGCGCCGAGAAGTACCTGGGCGAGAACCGCGGCGACCTGAAGGCGTTCACCCATGGCGTCATCGACGCGGGCGCCGACGTCGTCATCGGGCACGGGCCGCACCTGCTGCGCGCGATGGAGCTCTACCAGGGCCACCTCATCGCCTACTCGCTGGGCAACTTCGCGACCTACGGCCGCTTCAGCCTCGGCGGTGCGCTCGGCGTCTCGGTGATTCTCGAGGTCGAGCTCGGTGATGACGGGCGCTTCGTGACGGGTCGGCTGTTGTCGACGAAGCAGGAGGGCAAGGGCGTGCCCATGCGAGACGAGACGAAGCGCGGGCAGAAGACCATCGCCGAGCTCTCGGCGCGCGACTTTCCGAAGACGGGCGTGAAGGTGAGCGACGACGGTGTGCTGTCGGCGCGGTGAGCCCGTGAGGCTGCAGGCTCGACCATGAACCTCAGGGACCGGCTTGGGGCGGCAGCGTCGCTCGATGAACTGGCGGTGTTGGCCGACGAGCTCGCGCAGGGCGGGAACGTGGTGGGCACTGCGCTCGCGCTCGGGCTCTCTCCGCTTTCCACGGCGAGCGCCTTCTCGGCCTTCGCGACCGAGCACGACGTCGCGCTGCTCGGCGAATTGCTCGCGAGCTGGGTCACGCGCGGAGCGGCGCTCGTCAGCTGGAAGCATGGGCTCGTCGACGTGCTCGACGTCGCACCGTGGCCGCGGGCCGAGAGGAGCGAGCTCGCGCGCCTGGGCGAGGTGTTCGAAGCACCCCTGCTCGCGAGGCTGCGGGTGCTGCGGGCGGCGGCGCTGGAGACGAACGGCTCGATGGACGCCCTGTGGGAGGCGATGCCGGGTCTTCCCCACCTCGAGTCGCTCGTCGTCGGGTGGAACCACCTGCCCTTCGCCGATGAGCACCAGATCAGCTGGCTCTGGCTGGGAGACGTCGGCCGCGCGGTGACCCGCTCCCCCTCACTCAAGTCGCTCAGCTGTCGCGGCTCAGCCCCCAACTTCGAAGACCTGCGAGCTCCCAACCTCGAGCTCCTTCGCGTCGAATCGAGCACGTTGTCACCCGAGGCGCTGGCGGCCATCGGCGGCGCAACGCTGCCTCGTCTCACGACGCTCGAGCTCGGCGTGGGCGACGGTGAGTACGGGCCTTGCGCGACCATCGACGACTGCGCGGCGCTGATCGAGCTCGCGCCGCGTCGCTTCCCGGGCCTCCGACACTTTGGGCTCTGCAACACGCCCTTCACGAATGAGCTGGTTCCGCTGCTCGCGAAGAGCGACCTGCTGCGACAGCTCGAGTCGGTCAACCTGTCGCTCGGCGTGCTCGATGGTGCGGGCGCAACCGAGCTCGTGAAGCACCGCGCCGCCTTCGCACGGCTCGCCTGCCTCGAACTCGGAGACAACGCGCTCGACCTCTCCGAGCGCGCCCGCCTCACCGCCACCCTGCCGATGGTGCGCTTCGCCGAAGACCGCCCATGGCGCAAACAGCTCAAGAACGCGCGCTACGTCAGCATCAGCGAGTGAGGGGTATCGAGTCAGGCCTTCTTCACGAACTCGGCCTTGAGGCCCATCGCGCTGCCATCGATGCGGCAGTCGATTTCATGGTCGCCGTCGACGAGCCGAATGCCCTTCACCTTCGTGCCCTGCTTGAGCACCTCGGACGAGCCGCGCAGCTTCAGGTCCTTGATGAGCACGACGGTGTCACCATCGGCCAGCACGGTGCCATGCGCGTCCTTCACCACGCGCGCGACTGGCGCTGCTTCGACGACCTCCTTCGGCCACTCGTTGCCGCACGTCGCGCACTCCCAGCGGTTCGCGTGGCTCAGGACATCGGTCATCGTGCAGACGGGGCAGGCCGGAGTGCTCATGCCCTCGCAGGTAGCAACAATCTCGAACCCGCTCATCCACGGAATCGATGGTTCGACTTCCCTTCAGCGGCGGCAGCGCACAACGTTCGCCCCGTGAAACTGCTCCCACTCGTCCTGCTCGTGCTGGTTTCCTGCAGTGCACCCTCGACCGTCGACGCTGGCGCGGGAGGTGGAACGTCATCGACTGCTGGTGGCACCGGTGGCGGCTCCTCGGGTGGTGGCGCTGCGTCAGCTGGAGGTGTTGCTTCGGCCGGTGGCTCGGCCTCGTCGAACACCGGGCTCTTCGAGCGCATTCACGGCTGGAACCGAGACGTCTCGGCGTCGGCGAAGTCTGCGCGCAGCGACGCGATTCTGGCGGCGCTCACCTCGTTCGGCGGCTGGGGCAACGGCAACAAGCTGCAGACCGACTTCTCGATTCCGCTCTTCTTCGCCGACGCGAGCACGCCGAGGCGCACCATCGTTCAGCCCGCGGGGCGCTACTGCTACGGCGGCCCCGACTGCGAGACGCTGCCCATGCAGATGCCGGTGCCGGCGAACGCGAACATCGAAGGCGTGGCGGGCTTCACCTGTGACGTCGCGAACGCGGACTGTCACCTGCTCGTCGTCGAGCGCTCCGAGAAGAAGCTGTACGAGCTGTACAACACGACCGCGTCGGGCCAATCGCTCGCGGCGCTCGGCGCCTTCGTGTGGGACCTGACGAAGCAGTACGGCGAGGTGCTTCGCGGAGAGCAATGCACCTCGGCCGACGCCGCGGGCCTGCCCATCGCGGCGTTGCTCCCGACGGCCGATGAGGTCGCCGCAGGCGAGGTGCCACACGCGCTGCGCTTCATTCTGCCCAACGCGCGCATGAAGGCCGGTGTCTACGTTCGGCCCGCGACGCACGCTGGAGGCCCGACGAGCGCCAACCCGAACGCGCCTCCCTACGGCGTGCGGTTTCGCCTCAAGGCGAGCTTCGACGAGACGTCCTTCACGCCCGGCGCTCGCGTGATTCTGCGCGCGCTCAAGCGCTACGGAATGATTCTCTCCGATGGCGGCAACATCGCGCTCACCTTCGCCGACGACCGCACCACCACCGCGAAGTGGGCGCAGGTCGGCATCACGCCGCAGACGTTCAACGCGCTTCGGGTCGACGACTTCGAGGTGGTCGAGCTGGGCGCCGAGATTCCGCGCAACGCCGACTGCACGCGCGCGCCGTGAGGGAGGCCACGCTTCCCTTCTGGTGCGGGTGTGAGAGACGCTCGCTCCGATGTCCTCCACTCCAGGCCCGGTGTTGTTGCTCGGCGCAGGCCGCGGTGAAGCGAGCTGCGGCATTCTCTACATCGCGGGCTACCTGCGGCGGAACGGCGTCGAGGCGTCCGTGCGCCTCTGCGACTGGGACCAGACCGAAGACGAGCTGAACCGTTCGCTGAAGCAGCTCATGGCGCACGTGAAGCCGGCCGTCGTCGGCATCAGCCTCAAGTGGTACCTGCACGTGCACCGCGCCCTCGTCATCGCGCGCGCGCTCAAGCGCATCGACCCGAAGGTGCGCGTGGTGCTCGGCGGAAACTCCGCGGCGCTGTGGTGGAAGGAATTGCTGCTGCACGAGGCGGTCGACGACATCGTCATGGGCGATGGCGAAGCGCCGTTCCTTGCGCTGTGTCGTGGAGACGTCGACGCTCCCAACCGCGCCCACCGCGGCGCCGATGGCGTGCCGGTGAAGGTGCCCTTCGGCTACGTGCAGACCGAGGCGAGCGCCGACGTGCACTACTCGCACTTCGACGACATCTTCCTCTCGAAGCTCGACCAGAGCGGCTTCTCGGGGTGGGTCGCTCCCGGAAAAGGCTGCGACCAGTCGTGCGTCTATTGCGGAGGCCGTCGCGCCGCGCAGCGCCTGCAGTTCGGCCGGCCGATGCCGTTCCTTCGGCCGTACCACTCGGTGCAGGAAGACCACCGCGCGATTCGCCACGCCGTCTGGCAGTACCGCTACGACTTCCCCGGAGGCTCGACCGAGTACCTCTGCGACGTGTGGCCGGGCCTCGACCTGAAGAGCCAGTCGACGACGTATTTCCTCTGGGGCGTGCCGTCGCGCGGGCTGGTGAAGGCGCTGTCGCAGACGTTCCACAAGGTCGCGCTCATTCTCGACATCGGCTGCTTCTCGCAGACGCAGCGGCTCGAGCTGATGGCGGGCGGAATTCTCAAGCCGTGCCCGACCGACGACGCGCTCTTCGCGGCCATCGACGACTGTCTCTCGTACCCGAACCTCGAGCTCGAGGTCTGCGGCATCGCGGGGCTGCCCATGGCGTCGGCGAAGGCGGTCGACGAAGAGGCGAAGCTGGTCGACAAGGTGATGCGGCGCGGCTGTCGGGTCGGCTACCAGCGGCTGCAGTCGCAACCCGGCGCGCTGGTGACGTCACACGCCGAGCGGTTCGGCATGGTGTCAGAGGCCGTCACCTTCGACGACTTCCTGGCGTTCTTCTCGAAGCGCAAACCAGGCGGCGCGATTCCCATGGTGCGCTTCAAGGACCAGGGCCTCGAGAAGCTGGTGACGCGCGCGTGCACGAAGCTCGACGAGGTGCTGGCCGAACACGCCGCGAAGCAGGAGCACGTGCTGATGGCGCGAACGAAGCTGCGCGCGTCGACGACGTTCAAGCAGGTCTCGCTCGGTGACTGGCTCGGGCGCTTCAAGGTGCCAGCGGCCGTGGCGTCGGAGCCGGTGACGGTGCTGCGCTCGGAGAACGGCGCTGGCATGGCGTGCGCGCCTGCGCTGTCGCCGAAGCGCTTCTCGGACCCGATGCTGCAGCAGGGAGAAGAGGGCGCCGCGGTGCTGACGGCGCTCGACGCGTTCAAGAAGCCGGGCAGCATCGGCAGCGTGATGCCGAAGCTCAAGGCGGCGCTCGGTGTCGACGACGGCGCGGTGTTCGAGCTCGTCGACCACCTCGTCGGCAAGCGCTTCCTCACGCGCCTCTGAGATGCCGTGACGTCCAGCAAGCGCTTTTTCATGCTGCAGCCTCCTCGGTG
>JBEOKA010000016.1:0-15808 GCA_040275325.1 Myxococcaceae bacterium
GGAAGGTGATGTTCATCTGCATGAGGTGCTACCTCCGTTGTGGGTCCGGGGAATGGTGATCAGCAACCCGTGACCTCGCAATCGATTCCACGCCACGCGAGCGTCAAAGGCAACGTGTTGTCGTGGAAGAAAAGCGCGCCGGGCCCGACGCGGACTGGACAGGTGGGATTTGCCCGTTCTCGTCGCCACGAAATTCCTGCGCTGACGAATTCGCTGGCGCCGCGGCGACAGGCGTCGGTCTTCAGGGCTGCGCGCGCGCGACCCAGGTGCGAATGATCGAGCGCTGGTGCTCACCGAGGTCGAGCATCTTCACGCCGAAGCCCACGCTGGGCGTCACGCCGATGACGCGACCGGTGGCGTGAATCTGGGTGACGTGACCCTCGAACGACAGCGTCACTTCGGCGGGCGTGCCCACCATCACCTTCTCGGCCGAGACGACGAAGATGGCGTCGCCCTTCCAGTTCGAGTCGGGGTCCATGGTGAAGGGGCGCGCGTCGCCACGCGAGAGCGAGAGCTTCACGTGAATCATGCCGCCTCGCCACGTGACGCTCGCCGAGGTGTTCGGCAGCGGCTGCGCGGCCTTCGGCGCGATGGCCGGCGGTGCGGTGCGGCCCTTCTTCTCGAACTCGATCATGCGCTCCGCGAGGATCATGAAGGCGTCTTCGCAGGCCAGGCGCAGCTCGGGGGTCGCCTCGGGAGGCAGTCGGCTGGGCAGGTAGCGGTGCACCAGGTTGAAGAACGCGGCGCGGGCGGCCTCTTTCGAGGCGGTCGAGGGCACGCGCAGGATCTCGTGGGTCGGGCGATCTTTCACCGACTCGAGCCACTCGCGGATCTGCCTCGTGGCGTCGTACTGCGCGCGGGCGACCTCGTCTCCCTGCGGCGGCGCGAGCGCCTGCTGAATCTCGGGCACCTCACGCAGGGGCACGAACTGGCGGCCGTCACGCGAGACCGCGCGCACGTCGTTCAGCTTTCCGCGCATGGCCAGATCGCGCACGACGTCGAGGCTCACCGGCCCCAGCACGCGCGCCTCGCTGTCGGCCAACCAGTACTGCGTCGTCATGAGCCGGCCTCGGCGGCTTCGAGGGCTGCACGCACCACGTTCTGCACGTCGAGCGGGTGAAAGGGCTTCGAGAGAAACCCGTGCGCGCCGTCAGAGAGCGCCTGCTGAACGAGCGATTCGGTGTCGAGGCTCGAGATGACGACGATGCGCATCGAAGTCTTCTGCTGCGAGAAGGTCTTGAGCAGATCGAGCCCGCTCTTCCCGGGCATGATCAGGTCGAGCAGCATCACGGCGGGCTTCTTCTCGGCGACGGCGGCGAGCGCAGCGTCACCCGAGTCGGCTTCGCGCACCGTGCAGGGCACGTCGGCGAGCGCGTCTTTGAGCATGGTGCGCAGCAGGCGATCGTCGTCGACGATCAGCACGTCAGGCGTGGACATGAAGTGAGACTCCCCCCGAACTCGGGCCTTCCGCAACTTCAGAAGTACTTCTTGCGCTTGCTCGACGGCAGCACGCCCAGCACCTCGCGGTACTTGGCGACCGTGCGCCGCGCGATCTCGATGCCCTGGGCCTTGAGCAGCTCGACGATCTTCTGATCGGAGTACGGGTTCTTCGCGTCCTCCTGGCCGACGATCTGCTTGATGTGGTTCTTCACCGCTTCGCTGGCGATGTCGTCACCGCCGGTGCGCGCGATCGACGAGTTGAAGAAGTACTTGAGCTCGAAGATGCCCTGCGGCGTGTGCACGTACTTCGAGGTGGTGACGCGCGACACGGTCGACTCGTGCATGCCGATGTCTTCGGCGACGTCGCGAAGGATGAGCGGCTTCAAGAACGCGATGCCCTTGTCGAAGAACTCGCGCTGGAACTTCACGATGCTCTCGGTCACCTTGTGAATCGTGCGCTGGCGCTGGTGAATCGAGCGAATGAGCCACATCGCCGAGCGCAGCTTCTCCTGCACGAACTCCTTGGTCTGGCCCGAGGGCAGGCGGCCACCACGAAGGGCCTGGGCGTAGGCTCCCGAGATGCGCAGCTTCGAGAGGCCGTCGTCGTTGAGCACCACCGTGTACTCGTCGCCCATCTTGTACACGTAGACATCGGGGGTGATGTACTGCGCGTCGTCGCCCGAGAAGTTGCGGCCGGGCTTCGGATCCAACCGGGGGAGCAGCTTCGCCGCCGTCACCACCTCTTCGAGCGTGACCTTCAAGTCGCGCGCGATGGCCGGGTAGTTCTTCGACTCGAGCAGCTTCATGTGCTTCTTGAGAATGGTGCCGAGCAGCGCGGCCGAGGTGTCGTGCAGGCCCTGCAGCTGAACGAGCAGACACTCCTGCAGATCGCGGCTCGCGCAGCCCTTGGGGTCGAGCTGCTGAATGCGCTTGAGCACGCGCTCGGCGAGCTGCACGGGCACGTCGGCTTCGTTGGCGAGGCGAATGAGCGGGTCGCCCTCGACGTCGGGCAGCATGAGGTAGCCGTCGTCGTTCAGGTTGCCGATGATCAGCTCGGCCATGCGCAGCTCGGCGTCGTTGAGCCGCACGCCTGAGAGCTGCTCGTGCAGGTGATCGACCAGGTCCTCCTTCTTCACCATGTTGGCTTCGAAGGAAGGCAGGTCCTCCATGTCGACGTTGCCCTTGTTCGAGGGCGTGGTCGGCTCGTTGAACTGGTAGCTGTTGAGGTACTGATCCCAGTCGATGTCTTCGCCGGGACCCTTCTCGGGAGTGACCTCCTGGGCCTTCTCGGGGACGGGCGCTTCGTAGTCGGCGCGCTGCTCGCTGGTATCGGCCTCGAGCGACGCCTCACCGGGCGCCTTGTCGGCCATGTCACCTTCGACGGTCTCGTCGGGCGTCTCGAGCAGCGGGTTCTGCTCCATCTCCTCCCGCACCTGCTCGATCAGCTCCATGCGCGAGAGCTGCAGCAGCTTGATCGCCTGCTGCAGCTGCGGCGTCATGACGAGCGACTGCGACATCTTGAGGCTCTGCTTCAGCTCCATGCCCATGTCGATTCGTCCCCTGGAAGTCCCTCAAAAGCCATGCCAAGGGTATTGGACCTGCGTGCCAGACACAACGGCATCTCGAAAGCCCCATGCATTCATTGAGGTTTTCGTCAGCAATCTGACGCTGGCATTCGACGTGCTGTCGTGCTTCCGCGAGGTTGGGCCCGAACCCTGCAGGAGCGTCGGCGCTCAGCCCAGCGTGAAGTTCTCGCCGAGGTAGACCGAGCGGGCGCGCGGAGACTGGGAGATCGCTTCAGGCGTGCCCTCTTCGAGGATCTGCCCCATCGCGAGAATGTACGCGCGATCGCAGATGCGAAGGGTGTCGCGCACGTTGTGATCGGTGATGAGCACGCCGAGGCCCTTCGTCTTGAGCCGGGCGATCTCCTTCTGCAGCTCGCCCACGTTGATCGGGTCGACGCCGGCGAAGGGCTCGTCGAAGAGCATGAAGCGCGGCTTCGGGAGCAGGCTGCGGGCGATCTCGGCGCGTCGGCGTTCACCGCCCGAGAGGGTCTCGCCGAGGCTCTCGGTCACGTGGGTGAGGCCGAACTCCTGAATGATCTGCGCGGCGCGCTCTTCGCGTTCGGCGCGCGTGGTGCCGCGCTGCAGCTCGAGCACGGCCAGCATGTTCTGCCGCACGGTGAGCTTGCGAAAGATCGACGCCTCCTGCGGCAGGTAGCCGAGGCCGGCGCGCGCGCGTTGATGCATCGGCAGGCCGGTGAGCGAACGCCCCGCGAGCGTCACCTCGCCCTGATCGGGCTGCACGAGGCCGACGACCATGTTGAACGAGGTCGTCTTGCCGGCGCCGTTGGGGCCGAGCAGGCCGACGATCTCTCCCGGCTTCACGTTGATGCTCACGCCGTTCACCACGCGCCGCTTCGCGTAGGTCTTCATCAACCCGGTCGCGGCGAGGCTGTCGGTGGCGTCAGACACGGCGGCGCAGGGTGCCCGAGGGCGCGCGTTTCAGCAAAGGCTTGTTGGGCGCGAGTGCGTTGGCGAGCAGGCGTTCGGCCGCCCGCAGCGTCTCGAGCATGTGGTTCGGCTCCAGCGACATGGGCAGGCAGCGCACCTCGAGGGTCGGCTGCTTCGGGTGCGGGTCGATGACACCGAGCAGGTTCAGATCGCAGGCCTTCTCGGCGCCCGCGAGCTTCAGCGCCGCCGCGAAGGTGGGGAACGAGACCCGGCCGGGCTGCTGAGCGACGCGCACGACGTTCGGCGGAAACGGCGCGAGCTTGAGGCACTTCGGGTTCGGCTCCAGCGCTCGCCACCACTGCTCGCGGTGCTGGGCGTGAGCGACGATGAGCCGGCGCAAACGGGCGACGTCTCTCCACGGCTCGGCGTCGTAGTGCGCGTGGAGCGCAGCGGTGGAGGGCAGGGTGCAGCCGAGCTCCGCCGCCGTCTGGAGAATGAGCCACACCACCTGCGCGCGGTCTTTCTCGAGCGGGCGCGTGACGACTTCACACACGCGGTGCCACGAGGCGGGCTCGTTCATCGTCACCACGAGCGGGTGCCCGAAGGCGTCGTGCAGCGTGCCGTCACGCTCGAAGCCTGCGAACAGCTCCCGCACCGCCTCGAGGCGGGTGCTCTCGTCGTCGCTCCACCCGAGCCGCTCGACGAGCAGCGCCAGGCGCAGATCATCGGTCGCGTGCAGCGTGGGACGTTCGGGCTTCTTCGGGAGCCCGTTACGAACCGTGTTGTCATCGACGAGGGTGGCGAGCACCTGCCCGTTCCGCTCGAGCACGCGCGTCGCCAGCGACAACCGGCACAGCGGCCGCCCGTCGGGCAGCGTTCCTTCACTGAAGTACTTGAAGCCGAACTCCACGCGGCCCTTCACCCGGCGAGCGAGCGCACGGGCGAACGAGACGCGGGAGTGGCCCTTCGGCGTGAGCAGCTCGAGCTCGAGGCCCACGCGAGAGAACGGCGAAGCGCTCAGCGACCCCAGCCTTTGGCCGCGCCGATGTTCTTGAGGAAGTCCTTCGCGAAGTCAGAGCCGTCTTTCGCGTTGAGCACCTTGAGGCCGAGGTACTGCTTGATCTCGGTGTTGGTCGAGCCCGAGAGGAAGTCGTACTTCGCCTTCGCGTCGCGCACCTGGCGATCGCCCATGCCGCTCGACTTGAACGCGTCCATCTGCTCGTGGTTGTCGTACTTGCTCTCGGTGATGCCGTTCTGATTCAGCATCTCGATGCCGCCCTTGTAGCCAACCTCGGCGTTGCGCAGCTTGAGGCCGAGGTAGCCCTTCACCTCGTTCGTCGACGCCCCCTTGAGGAAGTCGAACGACTTCTTCGCCTGCCGCACGTCGGAGGCGGTGGAGCCCGAACGCGCGAAGCGGGTGAGGCAGTCCTGGTCGTCGTAGCGGTAGCGGGTGACGCCGATCTTCTGAAGGTCGCCTTCCTTCTTGTTGATGATGGCCGAGCCGATGAACTCCTTGGCCGCGTCGAGCGAGGGCAGGTTCTTCTTCTGCTTCACGACCTGCGCGTCGGCGTTCGTGTACGGCGAGTGCCAGAAGGCCTTGCGCTCGTTCGACATCGAGGTGGTGGCGCGGGGCGTGACGGACTGCGCGGCGGTCGTACGTGCGGGCATACGGGCTCCAGTGCGGTGAGAGGCGGCACAGAAACCATGAGGCGAAAGTCACTTCAAGCCTCGGCCCCTCGGGTTTCAGTGGCGGTGTGAAGGGCTACTTCGACGGCGGGCGTTTCGGCGCCACCGACTCGGTCTTCTTCGCGGCAGGCGTTCCGCTCGGCTTCGTTGCCGGCTTCTTCACGGTCGGCGTCGGCTTCTTCGGCGCGACGACGACGGGCTTCACGGGCTCGGGTGCGTCGAGCGCGAGAAAGGCGTGGCCGCGAATCAGCCACACCATCGCGATGAGTGGCCCGCCGATGACGGCTGAGGCGACCTCTCCCGCGAAGACGTGGAACACGGCGGCGACCATCACCACCACGAGCCATGCGGCGATCAGCACCGACGTCATCACGAAGTGGGTCACCGCCCACGACTTGCCGTGGCGTTTCTCGAAGCCGACGAAGCCCGATTGAGAGCCCAGCAGCGTGACCTCGAGCATCGGCGTGAGGACGACCGCCAGGACGAACAGGCTGGCGAGCGCGCCTCCGTACGCGAGCGTGAGGAACGCGACCGAGCCGAAGAGCAGCGGCACCGCCAGCATCGAGAAGTTCTTCGCGCGCGCGACCAGCTCGGCCTCGACCTCGGCGCGATCGACGGCGCCTTCGACCATCGTGCGGCGCCACACGTGCAACGCCACCGCCCAGAGCAGCGCCTTCACCGGCGCCGCGAGAATGATGCCGAGGTTCAGCAACGGCGCGAGCAGCCAATCGGCCAGCGTGCCGAGGCCCAGCGCGGCCATGGGAACAGCCACGACCCACGGGCTGCGCTTGAGCGACGCGATCGTCTGCTCAGCGGCGCGGGTGTACGTCGAGACGGGAATCAGGTCGGCCACGGATCGTTCGCGAGCCTACCTCTGCTTTCAGCTGCGCACGCGAAACGTCATCCAGTCCAGGTAGATGTGCAGGCCGTGCGGCTTGAGCTGCTCGTGTGCCCACTGATCGAGGGCAGGGTCAGCCACGAGCCCGGCGGCTTCGAACTGGCGCCGCCACCACGCGAACGACGCGATGCAGACGTGCCCTTCGACCGGGTGGCCCTCGGCGTCGCACGCGAGATCTTCGGGAGGGATGGGCCCGTCGAACTCGGGCGGCAGGCGCTTGTAGTGGGCGAGCCGTTCGCCACGCACCTTCGCTTCGAACCAGCCTGGTGGCAGGGGCGGTCGCGGCCCGAAGCTGGGAATCGTCACGATGACCGTCTTTCGGGTGAGGCGCGCGAGCTCGCGCACGGCGTGAGGCACATCGGCCGGCGGCACGTGCTCGAGCGTCTCGAAGGCGGTGACGAGATCGAACGATCGATCAGCGAAGGGCAGGGGCTTGCGCAGATCGGCGTGATGCAGGCGTCCTCGTGCTCCGCGCGCCGCCGTGTTCACCGCGTACAGACTGCCGTCGCAGCCGATGGCGTCGCGCCCATGCTCGAGCAGCGCCTCGACGAGAAAGCCGCGTGCGCACCCGACGTCGAGGGTCTGCTGGCCGGGCACGCCCTTCGCGATGAGCTCGGCCAGCACGTCGGCGTGCGAGTTGTGTCGCGCGTAGTTCTCGTAGCCGCTCGTCTTGCCTGCCTGGGTCGTCTTCGCTCCGACGAAGTAGCGCTGGCCGTAGAAGTCGCCGGTCGACGCGACCTCTGGCGTGAGCGCGCGATCGAGCTCGAGCGAGAACCGATCGAGCTGCCTCTTGATGGTCGGCACGGAAGCGGCCTTCGCGAGCGCGTCACTGCCAGTGCGTTTGGTCAGCTGCCACAGGCTCTTGAACGCCGGGTTCACGAGGCGCCGCGTAGCACACTGAACGGCGCTTGCTTTCGCGCGACGCGCTGGGCACATCGGCGGCGTGTCTCGCACCACCTGGGCCATTCTGCTGACGCTGGCGATCGGCCCTTCGGTGCTGGGGCTGACCAACGAGGTGCAGGAGGTCGACCCCGCGCAATACGCCGACGTCGCGCGCCGCATGCTCGAGAGCGGCGACTGGTGGCACCTGCGCGATCAGAACGGGCCGTTCTGGAACAAGCCTCCGCTGACGATGTGGCTGCAGGCCGCGGGCATGTCGGTGTTCGGAATCGACGCCTTCGCAGTGCGGCTGCCGGGCCTGCTCTTCGCGGTCATCACCATGGTGTCGACGTTCTTCATCGGGCGAACGCTGGCCGATGAGCGGCGCGGGCTGACGGCGGCGGTGCTGGTGGGCGCGTCGTTGTCGATGCACTTGATGGTGCTCGACCCGAAGGTCGACACGGCGCTCACGGCGATGACGACGCTGGCGATCGCGCTGATGCTCGAGGGCCGGAAGACGCCGTGGCTGAGGCTCGTCGCGTGGGCGGTCGCGGGGCTCGCGGTGCTCTCGAAGGGCCCCATCGGGCTCGGCATTCCCGTGCTGGCGTTGCTGCCCGAGGTCGTTCGTCCTTCGTGGAGCGAGGCGCCATCGACGCTGCTGCGCCGCCTCTGGAGCGTGTGGCCGTTCGGGCTCGTCTTCACCGCGCTCGTCGCGCTGCCGTTCTACGCCGCGATGCACGACACCACTGGCGATGAAGGCGTCTGGTACCTGCTCTGGTACCAGGGCTTCGGCCGGCTCTGGGGACAGGCGGGCTTCCTCGATGACACGACGCCGCTCTTCTTCACGCACACGATGCTGTGGGCGTTCCTGCCGTTCTCTCCGATTCTGGTCGTCGGCCTCGCGCGGCGCATCGCCACGTTCGTGACGGCGCGGCGGTTGCCTGGCTCCATCGCGCGCATTCCGCTCTGGTGGTTCGCGCTGACGTTCCTGGTGATCTCGCTGTCGACGTACAAGCTCCCCCAGTACCTCTACCCGCTCACGGCGCCGGCGGCGTTGCTCGCCGCAGAAGAGCTCGAGCGACTCGATGACGTGATGGCGGCGCGATGGCGGTGGCTGTTCGTGGCCTTCGCCGGCGGTGGGGTGCTCTTCGCCGCGGGCGTCTTCTTCGTCGCGTTCCCTGCGCCCGTCTGGCAGGTCGCGCTGTGGGCGGTGGTGGCGAGCGGTGCGGTGGTGGTGTTGCTGACGTGGGGGCGGCGGCTGCCTCCAGCCGACGGGCTTCGCGTCTCGCTCGCCCTCGGCTTGAGCGGGGTGATGGCGTTCCTCCCCGGCTACCTGCAGCCGCAGACGCTCGAGTCTCAGCCTTCGAAGGAGCTCGGCGCGTTGATTCGTCAGCTCGACCCCGACGCGACGATGGTGCCGGTGGTGTTCGCGGCGCCGCAGTTCTCGTTCTCGTTCTACGCGCGCCGTGACGCGACGTACCTGATGCCCGATGGGCTGAAGGCCGCCCTCGAGGCGAAGCGCGCGAAGGTGGCGATCGTGGGGCCTGATGGACCGCTCGAGCAGTTGACGGAGCAGGGCATCGGCTACGAGGTGCTCGGCTCTTTCACGACGTTTCCGACGAGCCGCCCGAACCCGCAGTTCCTCTTCGCGAAGAGTCGGCCACAGACGTTGGTCGAGCTGAAGCTGCTGAAGGTGTGGCTGGTGCGTTGAAGATCACTTCTTCTTCGGCTTCTTCGACTCGACCTCGATGACGGTGGTGGCGTTCTCGACCTCGAGGAAGTCAGCGCCCGTGAAGAACGTCACCTTCGTGCCCTTCATGCGGTTGCTGCCCTGCTTCGCCTGCGGCTGGCCGGTCACGACGAGCACGCCCTTCTCGACGTCGTAGTCGCCGCGCTGGCCACGGGCCCAGCGGTCTTTCTCGGTCGCTTCGACGCCGCCACGCGCCTGCAGCCGCGTGATGTTGCCGCCGTCGTCGTAGAGCGCCGTGAGCTCGGGTGAGGTGATGGTCGTGTCGCTGCGTTTGGCGACGACGTGGCCCTTCCACACCGCGACGTTCTTCTGTTCGTCGAGCACGAGCTGATCGGCATCGATGGTGATCTTCTGGGGCCCTGCGGCGACGCCGCCATCACGCGCGAGGCCCTTCTCGTCTTCGACCCGCGTGCGCGCCTTCTGAACGGTGACGCGATCGGAGCCGGTGATGATGGTCACCAGCTCTCCCTGCACCTCGCGTTTGCCCTGTCGCGCCTGCGGGTTTCCCCGCACGACCAGCGTGCCCGTCTTGTTGTCGTAGTCGGCCTCTTCACCGCGGGCCCAGCGCTCGCCGTCGACCGCCTCGACGTTGCCGCGCGCGAGAATTCGGCTGACCTCACGATCGGCGCCGTACTCGACGGTGATGCGATCGCAGGTGAGCGTGGTGGTATCGCGAATGGCCTTCGCGTGGCCCGTGTAGATGGCGCGCTGCTCCTTGTTCAGCAGCTCGAGCTTGTCGGCGCTGACCTGCACGGGGCGGCTGAGCAGCACGCCGGCGTCGGGTGAAGCGGCGAGGGCGATGAGGAGAAGGAGCGACACGCCCACTCCTTACACGGGAGCGGTCAGTCAGGGCAGCGCTTCACCGCGCAGGCGCTTCGCGAGCCGGCTCCAGCGGTCGTCGTCGAAGCCCGAGTCGACCGCCTTCACCGACTCCCGCACGAGCTTCACCTTGCACGCGATGCCTTCGTCCTGCCTGGACTGCTGCTCGGTGAACGCTGCGTCGACCAGCGCCCACGCGAACGTCTCAGCCTGATCTTCTTCGACGCTCGTCTGCGCGTACTGCGTGACAGTGGCGACCCGGGCGCGTGAGCGGTCGACCTCACCTTCGCTCGCATAGACGAAGCCTGCCGGGTTGCAGCTGCGCCAGCCCGAGAGCTTTCCCCGCGCTGAGGCGGTGACTTGCGTGAGGTGGAAGACCTCGTGGTGAATCGCGATGGCCGCCCACGACAGCGAGCCGAGACTGACGACGAGCGTGCCGCTCTGCGGCCCCGACCGAATCGCGAAGCCACCCCACGGCTTCCCGTTGCGCTCGAGCCCACGGGCGACCAACAGCCGCTTGAGGCCCGAGCGCTTGAGGAACTCCTTCGGGTATACCGAGAGCTCTGCGAGCAGCGCCGGCGTCGAGGTGGCGGCGTCGAGCGCGGTCGGCGGAAACGCGATGATGCCCTGCGTGACGGCCTGACCTTTCGACGCATCGCCCTCGAGCCACACGACGGGAACGCCGACGGCCTGTTCGAACGACTTCGCGGCGGACTTCGCCTGCGCCCACAGCTCGTCTTCCGTCGCAGCGAACGCGGGCACGCACCACAACGTCGCGAGGAGCAGGAGCTGCTTCATGGGTACCGGTAGGAGCAGCTCGACGGTGTTGGTCATGAAGTGCGGGTTCAGCTCAGAACGGGTTCGTGAATCGACTCATGCTGCTGCTCTCGGTGGTGGTCGTGACGCCCGTGCTCGCACGGCCGAAGAAGAGCATTCCACCGAGCAGGGTCGAGCGCATCGTTTGTGACGGCACGAGACGGGCCCATCACGCACCCGTGAAAGATCGGGTCGAGCTCCTCGGGCAGCCAACCGTGACCGCATTGGTCACACCTCACAGCATCGGTCACAGCACCTGGCCTCGTCTTTTGGGCTGCACTGCTTTGAGCGTCGTGTGGCACGGCGCTCGCTGAGGCGCCGCGTTCGTTGACGAACCTCCACCCGCCGACTGTGAGAGAGTTTGATGATGGGGAACCTCCGCCTCGCCGTGCTCGCGACGCTCGTCGCGCTGTCCTCCGCATGTCCGCTTCCGGCAGGCCCCGACGGTGGGCTTCCTCCCGATGCCTCGGCGCCGCTCGACGACGCGGGGTCACCCGACGCGGGCGTGGCGAGCGACGCAGGGCCCGGGCCGAGAGACGCTGGTGCGCGTGGCATTCCCGGCTGGTGCCTCGCGTACCCCGAGCCTGAGCGCCTGGCCGACGGTGGGCTCTCGCGCGACGGCGGCCCGTGGACGCGGTTCGATGGCGGGCAGGGCGTGGGCGCTGGTGGCAGCATGGTCGAGCTCGGCACTGGCGAAGTGACGCCGCTGATGGGCTGCTTCGAGACGACGGTCGTCGAGACCGACTGGCTCGATGCCGGTGCGATTCGCCGACAAGACCCGAAGGACTATCGCGGCTGCGCGAGCAATCAGCAGGGCTGCCCTCCCGCGGGCACTCCTCCGCAGGACCAGTGGTTCTTCGCGCCCGACGCGACGGTTCCCTTCGTGCCGTTCGACGAGCCCATGCCGACGCAGCCGACGCCGAACATGCCGTGCACGGCTGGCCTCGCGTGGAGCTTCGAGTCTGGCCGCTACTCTCCGTGGACTGGCACGCTGCTCACCGCGACGAACGACCTCGCCGTCTACGGCAACAACGTGTCGATCGATCGCATTCTGCCGCCTGGCTACCAACGCGACGGCGGCCCGGGCACGCACGTCGGCGGCGACTACTGGGAGTTCTCGCGCGACATCAACTACCGCGGCCGCTACTGGGCAGGCACCTCTGACTTCCGCCAGAGCTGGCGCACACGCCCAGGAGGCCGCCTCAGCGAGACGCTCGGCCTCACGCTCGAGTCGCCGCCCTTCGTCATCTCGACGCCGTACCTGAGCTTCCTCATCGGAGGCCACCGGCGCACCACCCAGCGCGTCGAGCTGGTCGTCATCGGCAACCCGAACAACGTGGCGCAGCTGCAGTCGCTGTACCGGGGGCTCGAGCTCGAAGAGTCGGCACCAGGAGGCACCTTCACGCGCGAGCCGCGGCCGCAGCATGTCGTCGTTCGCGCCAGCACCGCGCTGCAAGACGACGAGTACATGCGCCGCCGCGTCTTCTGGAGCGTGGACGACCTGCAGAACCAGACCGCGTACTTCCGGGTCGTCGACACTGCTGGAGAGGCGGCGCACGTGAACGTCGACGACTTTCGCTGTGAAGCGGCTGCTCCCGGCGTCACCTGGTTGCCGCTGCCCGACGGCGGCATGTCGAAGCCCACCATCGGTCAGGTCGTGAAGGAGCCTCCGCTCTGGGGCGTCACCGACACGCACACGCACGTCGCTGCGAACCTGACGCTCGGTGGGCACTACATCTGGGGCGACGCGGCCGACCCGCTCGAGAACGTCTACGACTGCAACCGGCCGCTGCCCGCGATTCGGGAGCGCAGCGGCACCGTCGTTCGTCCTGCCATCGCGCGCCCGAACACGCAGGCGCAGTGCTTCGTCTCGGCTGGAGTCATCGCGCTCGTCACCAGCACCGCCGCCGGCGTCTGCGCGATCTCGGCCGCGCACCTCGGCGCGATTCCCTTCATCGGCCCCGCCATCGCAGCCATCACGCTCACCGCCTGCACCGTCGCGCTGGCGACTGCGGCGACGGCGCTGACGGCCATTCCCTCGCTCACCTCCGTCACGCTGCACGGCGCGGCGATGCCCACCTCGGGCGGGCTGCGCGCCGGGCCGCTCATTCGCTTCCTCATTGGGCTGTTCGATCGCGAGCTCGTCCGCTCGACCATCATTCACGGCATGATCGAGCTGCAGGACTGGGACACCGCCGACGGCTTCCATTCCGGGCTCGGCGCCTCGTATCTGCATCAGCGCTACCACTGGACGATGATTCAACGCGCCTGGCAGGGCGGGCTTCGGTTGATGGTGATCGACGCGTTGCACAGCCGCGCGCTGCAGTACGTGCTCGACGGGCGCGACGACCAGGACGACTGGGACGCGTTCCGGCTCACGGCCGACGCGGTGGAGCGGCTCACGGCCTCACCCACGCACCCCCGCTTCAACCAGGGCCCGCTCTTCGGCATCGCCGAGATCGCACGCACGCCGGGTCAGGCTCGCGACATCGTTCGCCGCAACAAGCTGGCGCTGATTCTCGGCACCGAGACCCAGGAGCTCGGCAAGCTGCGTTCGTCGACCGACACGGTCGAGCAGCAGGTGCGCGACCTGTACGCGATGGGCTACCGCAAGATCACGCCCATTCACGGCATCGACAACCCGCTCGGCGGCACCGGCTACTTCAACGACGTCTACAACTCGGCCGCCATCTTCGCGAACCTGAGCAAGGACGAGCGTGGCAACGCCGACGGCGTCTGGGGCCCGGGCATCGAAGTGTCGGTGACGTTGCCCTCCGATCTGCCGTCACCGCTGGGGAACATGACGGTGATGACGTCGAGCGATCTCGTGCAGACGCTCAAGCCCGTGACGCCATGTTTTGGCGCCAGCTGCTCGTGGAACCTGCGCGCCGCTGGCTGGTTCTCGGTGCGCCACCCCTCGACGGCCCCGGCCGACTTCATCGGAGAGCTCGACGCCATCACCTACCGCGCGGGGCTCGAAGGCTCGGGCAAGGGCCGCACCATCACCGAGCACGACCCGATCGCGAACCCCGACTTCAAGTTCGCCAGCCGCGTCAGCAACCTGAACTGGCTGCTCGGCAACGGTCCCGGCGGCATGGTGCTGGGCGATCGTCGGTGCTCGCTCGACGGCATGTTCATGCCGCTGGTGGGTGAGCTCGAGCCGATGGTGGCCTCGCAGTACCAGTCGACCGCGCGGCAGATGAACGATCGTGGGCTCTCGGCCGAAGGGCGGGCCTTCGTCGGCGAGATGATGCGCTGGGGCATGATCGTCGACAGCGATCACCTGGGGCAGTCCAGCCGCGTCGACCTGCATCGAGAGCTCGCTTCGTTCCGAGCCGACGCCGGCACCTTCGAAACGCAGGAGTACCCGGTGCTCGGCATTCACACCGACGTGCGCCGATACCAGCGGCACACCTCGTACCCGCTCGATTCCCTCTCGGGCGGCAGCACGAGCTACTCGTACGCGTCGGCCTACGGGTTCAGCAGCGAGGTCGACAAAACGCGCGCCGAGATCGGTCACATCGCCGCGAACGGGGGAACGGTCTCGCCCGGCATCAACGGGGGCTTCATTCAAGACCCGGACGGCCTCGTGGGCGATCAGGTGCGCAACAACTGTGACTACTCGTCGAAGTCGTTCGCCATCAAATACCTGCAGATGATTCGGCTCACCGGCGGCCGTGGTGTCACGCCGTCGACCGACAACAACAGCCCATCTCCGAAGGTGGTGAGCCGCTTCGGCAACGACTCGGCGTGCTTCAGCGGTGATTCGCCCGAGCGCATCGCGGGGCTCGAGGGCAGCGACGATCTGCCCGAGACGGGCATGTGGCCGCGCGACTTCCACCCCAGCGTCGCTGCGCGCTGCCGCTTCAACTCGGTCGGAGGCCGCACCATCGGCGGCGTTCGCTACCCGTTCGATCCCACGTGCCCCGGCGCGACCAACGTGCGCACCCAGTTCCTCGAGTTCAACGGCGTCGAGTACGAGGACTACGCGACGCGAAGCGCGGCAGGCAGCCCCGTGGCTGGCCGGCCCGAGCTGCGCACGGTGGTGGCGCAGAGCGAGAGTGAGTTCCGTGACGACCGCGCGCTCGCGAGCTTCGGTGTTCCGCAGCACGTGGCCTTCGGTGGTGGTGGCCCGCTCGCGCAACTTCGCCCGATGAAGAAGTTCCGCACGACGGTCTACGCCTCGCCTCAGAACCGCGGCTGGGACTTCAACATCGACGGCCTGGCCAACGAGGGCCTGCTGCCCGACACCTGGCAGGACTTGCGCAACGTCGGCGTCACGTGGGAGCAGCTGGGGCCCATGTTCAACTCGGCGAACGACTTCATCGAGATGTGGGATCGGGCGTGCAGGCTCTCGGCGCAGTGGCACCGTGGGCGTGGCGCCATGCCGTTGGCGGAGTGCAACTGATGACGACCCTGCTCGTGTTGGTGATGTCGACGGTGATGACGGCGAAGCCCGTCGAGCCGTTCGAGGGCGTGCTCGAGTTCAAGATCGTGCTTCAAGGCGGAGACGGCTCGCTGACGACGCAGGTCTCTCCCATCGGCGTGCACTCCTCGGGCCGCGTGAAGTACCTGGATCAGGTCACCGAGACGACGGTCGTGGTGCGCGCGAAAGATCCCGACGCCGCGTGGACCTGGCAGCCCGCAGAGCGGCGGTTCTCGAAGATACCGATGTCTGCCTCGCCCAGGCGCAAGCTGACCGCCGAGCTCAAGGGCGAGACCGCCGTGGCTGGTGTGCCGTGCTCCGTCGTCGTCGTCACGGGCCCCGAAGGCGTCTCTGAGTACTGCAGCGCGACCGGCTTCATCGGCGACGCGACGCGGGAGTTCCTGGTGACGGCAGCGCAGCGCCTCGCGCCCGACATCGAAGAAGCGCTCCGGTCGGCGAAGGGCTACGGCCTGGTGGTGCGGCTCAAGCAGACGTCGCCTGATGGCAAGGTGCTCTCGGGCTACGAGCTGACGAAGTTGACCCGCAAGAAGATCGACCGCGCGTTGTTCGACGTCGAGAAGCCGCGCTGAGATGCCGTGACGTCCAGCAAGCGCTTTTTCATGCTGCAGCCTCCTCGGTGA
>JBEOKA010000017.1:0-4228 GCA_040275325.1 Myxococcaceae bacterium
CCAGGTAAAGGAACTCGTCCTCGGCAGACAGGAGCAGAACCCGGCGCCCCTCGAAGACGGACTCGATGGCGCGTCGGCGTATCGCATCCTCGTCGAAGAGGCCGCGCCCGAGCGTCGAGATGAGTCGAAAGTGAACCTCGACCAAGCCAGGCGGGCCGACGAAGGCCACATGGTGATGGTCCTCGAAGGGGTCGCCGAGAGAATCGTCGACAAACCGTCGCAGCGAGAGGTTCTCGAGAGCACCAGCGACCACCTCGACCTGCCCTGGCTCAACCAACACGTCGACGTCAGAGGCAGGCCTCGCCAGCGGGTTGGCTGGATAGAGACGCGTCGCCAACACCACGCCCTTGAGCATCACGGGCGTCACACCTACGGCACCCAACGCATCGACCACGGAGAGTGTGAGCCGCTTGAGCTTCTGGCTCGCCGCCACCGTGGCGCGAGCGTCGGCCACGAGCCTCGCACGCCCGGAAAACGAGACACCCGCAAGGGCGTCCGCCACGAAGGCGCTCACACCATGACGCGCGCACGCCGCCACGAGAGCTTCCGGCTCCAGGCCAGACACGACGCTGGGCAGGGCGCCCTCGCGGTCCGGCATGCGCGCGAGCACCTCGAATACGGGAGCCGTCCTGGAGTACGAAGCGCGTAGTGCCATCAAGACGGCCAATGGTACTCCTCAACCGCCTCGTGATTCAGAAACCTCAGGAACTCCATGCGCGGCCAGTTCGTCATCTCACTCGACTTCGAGCTGCATTGGGGCTCTCGCGATGCGTCACCATTTCTGGACCACCGCGACGCGATCCTGAACGGGCGTCGGGCCGTCGAGGCGCTCGTGAAGCTGTTCCGCGCCCGCTCCATTCACGCCACGTGGGCCACCGTCGGCATCCTGTTCGCGAGAACTCGCGAAGAGGCGCTGCGACACGCGCCAGCGCGGCGACCGGCATACGTCGACGCACGGCTGAACCCGTACGATGAGTTGCTCGCGAGCGGCGAAGACGAGACCAGCGACCCCTTCCACTTCGCAGGTTCGCTCGTAGACGTCATCGCCCAGACGCCACTTCAGGAGCTCGCGACCCACACCTTCTCGCACTACTACTGCCTCGAGCCAGGCCAGTCAGCCGAGGCCTTCGCCGCAGACCTCGCGGCAGCGCGGAGCATTGGAGAGCGCCATGGCCGGGTCCTGAGCTCGCTGGTCTTTCCACGCAACCAGTTCTCGGCAGCGTCCCTTGCCGTCGCGCGAGACGCTGGGGTGACGACGTTTCGGGGCAACCCCGATGCCTGGTGCTGGCAACCCGGGTCTGGGCAGCAACAGACCGCCGCACGCCGAGCACTGAGACTCTACGACGCCTACGCTCTCGAGCAGCCGAGAACCCAGCAGGTCCTGCGAGACCCCTCAGGGTTGTTCAACGTGCCGGCCTCGAGATTCCTCCGGCCCTACCACCCGAAGCTGGCAGCGGCAGACCCGCTTCGGCTCGCCCGCATTCACTCCGAGCTGACGGCCGCAGCACGGAGTGGTGGCCTCTTTCATCTGTGGTGGCACCCGAACAACTTCAGCAGCCACCTCGCTCAGAACCTGTCGTTCCTGGAACGTGTGCTCGACCACTTCGAGTTGATGCAGCGCCGCTACGCCATGGAGAGCATGACCATGGCCGAGGCCGCAGCCACCTCAGACCGTGTCTGAGTCGAGGTACGAGAAGTACCAGTTGAACCGATTGCCCAGGTTCGCCGAAGGCGGCGCCGAGAGCGAACGCACCCCGACGTGGAGCTCGATGGGACGCAGGCGCTCTGGCAGCGTGAAGAAGCCGTTCGCGCGAAAGGCCTCGTAGTTGGGCGCGTGCTCGAGACACCACGCCAGGACCACCTCAGCGCCGCTCGACTTCATCTCCGCCAGCGCGTGCTGGAGCAGCACCCGCCCGACCTCTGGCTCCGTCGGAGCGTGCATCAACTCCATGACGTAGCCGACCGAACCGCCATGTTTGGCCTTCACCGCCCAGGCAATGAAGCCCCTCAGCCGCCCATTCTCGAAGAGCGCGACCCGCGAGTAGTGCTCGTTCGGCTTCTCGACGAGCCGCCAGTTCAAGTACTTCGCGTCGCGGTTGATGGCGGCTCGGATGCCACTCGAGAACTCTGACCAAAGCTCGTCGAATGCGCCGTCGAATCGCAACACCGCACGCAGCTCGCGATGACCCGGCAGCGAAGGCGAGCGCACCCGCGACACCGGAATCGAGGGAAGCCCAGCCAACTTCGCGCCGAGCCGGGGCAGCTTTCGCAGCACGTAGTTCAGGCGCAGGGGCTTGATGAGAAACGGCACGGGGTCGAGCCGCGTCCAGCCGAGCCGCTCGAAGAAGCCGTGCGCGGAGTTCCCGTTTGGGAAGCCGTAGACGCACGCGTTTTGTTCATCCGCCGCACGCCCGAACGTGGCCTTCGCCATTCGCACGAAGAGGCCCTTGCCGCGAAAGTCGACGTCGGTCAGCGTGTCGAGCGACTGGCACGCCGGCATCACGGAGTCTCCCACCTTCAGGTCGATCGACATGACCGCGTAGATCGCAGCGAGACGCTGCTCGTCTGGCGTGAGTGCGAACTCGACGTTCAGCCGGCCGGTTGGGTTCTTGAGGAATTGCCAGCGCAGGTGCTCGATGGTTCGTGGTGAGCCGTTTCGTTCGAAGGCTGCCCGGTAGAGGGCGAGGTCCTCCTCGGTCTTCGCCATCGGTCGAAATCGAACGTCCATTGGCGACTCGTAGACAACGACACCAGGTGGGTCAATCGGCGGCTGGTTGCCGCTGACGTCTGAAGCCGCTAAGCGCAGAACGGCGACGCATGAAGGTCTTGTTCCTCACTGACGGCCCTCAGAACCCGGCAGGTCGGTTTCGCTGCGAGCAGTTCTTCCCGACCTTCGAACGACTCGGGGTCGAATGTCACGAGCGCTACGCCTACGGCCACCACTACAACCAATTCGCCGGCACGCCACTCAGCACGCCCTACCGAACGTTCTGCCGACTCCGTCGTGCGGCGTGGACAGTGCTCTCGCCAGGGTACGACCTGCTCTTTTTCCAGCGCACCGCTATTCCCGTGACGGCGTTTCCGGAGCTGTTGCGCACAATCAGCGGAACGCCGAGCGTCTTCGACTTCGATGATGCCATCTACCTTGGGGGCGACGGGAATCCTGACCGGCGTCGCGACGCCGCGTTTCGAAGCGCAATCGCGCTGTCCTCCTGGGTGATTGCCGGCAACACCCATCTCGCACAGATGGCTGCTGCTCCAACCAAGACCACGGTCATTCCCACCGTCGTCGACGTCGACGCGCTCGTGCCACCGCGAACACCTCGCTCCGGGAAGGAAATCGTCATCGGCTGGATGGGAACCTCGAGCAACTTCGTTCACGTGCGCTCAGTTCTGCCTCAGGTGCTTGCTGCGGTTCGTGCGATTCCGAACGCTCGATTCCGCCTCGTCTCGAACAGGCCAATGCCAGAGCTGGCGTCTGAGCCACGCACCGAGTTCATTCCGTGGACGGAGGCCAGAGAGACTGAGTTGCTACAGTCGTTCGACATCGGCTTGATGCCGCTCCTCGACGCGGAGATTTCCCGCGGCAAGTGCGCCTTCAAGATCCTTCAGTACATGGCGGTTGGTACGGCCGTGGTCGCATCAGCGGTCGGAGCCAACGTCGACGTTCTCGCCGACTCACGGGCTGGTCTCCTGGTGCCACCAGGAAGCGACTGGGCGGCGACGCTGGTCGACCTCGCCCTCGATCGCCCCCGACGTGAAGAAATGGGGTCACATGGGCGCTCACTCGTCGTCGACCGATTCTCTGTTGCGTCGGTTTCGAGCCGCTATGTCGAGCTTTTCGAACGGCTGGTCTCGAGACGATGAAGCTGCACGAGGGTGAATTGCCAATCCCGCCCGTGGTACGAAGGCCGCTGTGGGCCAGCTGAACTTCGAGAATCTGCAGACGGACTTACTTCTCGAATTCGCGTCGAGCATCGTCGTTCTCGTCATCGGCTGGCTTGCCGTGCTCACCACAAGGCGATTCTTCGCCCCCAAAGAGGTCAGGGTGGTCCAGCTCGCGTTCGTCGCTCACGCGCTCGGCGCATTTGCGCAGGTCACCATCACGCGTGAGTTCTACGGATCCGGCGACATCATGGTGTACTGGATCGAAGGTATCGCCCTCGCTGACGTACTCCGTTACGACTTCGTCGAGTTCGCCCCGCGACTCCTCACCACCTTCCTCAAC
>JBEOKA010000018.1:0-21460 GCA_040275325.1 Myxococcaceae bacterium
AAATTCAGCTACTCGAGCACGCAGCCGTGCAGGTCGTCGACATAGTGCGCGCGCGCCGTCCACGAGATGAAGGCCGAGGCGTCGACGACCTTCTTCTCGAGGTCGATGGAGAACCGCGCCACGTTCGGCGACGCGCGCACCCAGTCCTTGCAGTAGGCCTCGTCCATCTCCATCACGAAGCGGCAGGTGCACGTCATCTTCGCGGCGTTGCCGACCGCGAGCTCGAGGTCGTTGTTGTCGTAGGTGCGCAGCTTCGAGTTGTCGTCGGCGCAGGCCCCGAGGAGCAGCGCGAGGCCCAGCATCAGCGTGGTCGTCTTCATGGCTTCACCACCGGCAGCACGAACTTCACGAGCTCATTGACGGGAATGCTGCCCTCGCGGTCGTCACCGGTGCGCATGATGACGAGGTCTTCACTGGGGATGACGATGATGCGCTGGCCCCAGTGGCCGAGCGCCGCATAGGTGTCGTCGGGAGCGTCTTTCCACGGCTTGTCGACGCCGGCCGCAGGCGGGCGGTTGAGCCACCACATGAAGCCATTGGGCGTGCCTTCGCAGGGCAGCTTGTACTCACCGGCAGGCGTCGCGTCGGAGCAGTCGCCGCGGTTCGCGCGAAAGGTGTCGCTGACCGCAGTGGCCTGTTGCACCCAGCCCACCGGCAGCAGGCGCTGATCATTCCAGCAGCCGTCGTTGAGCATGAGGTAGCCGAGCTTCGCGAAGTCGCGCGGCGTCGCGTAGACGTAGCTGCCGCCGAGCGGGTTGCCGACCGGGTCTTCTTCGAAGACGACCCGCTTCATGCCGATGGGTTCGAAGAGCTGCGTCCAGAACGCGGTGGGGCCGTGCTTCGCGGTGAGCGCGCGCTTGGCGAGGGTGCCGACGACGTGCGCGTCTCCGGTCGAGTACACGAACTGCGCGCCGGGCTCGCGCAGCTTGCGGTGGGTGAGCACGTGCTTGAGCTGGTCCTTGTGGCCCGAGCCGAGCAGCATCGAGAGCACGCTCGAGACCTGGTAGCCCGCGTCTTCGTACTCCTCTTGCCACTGCAGGCCCGAGCCGAACGAGATGATGTTCTTCACGGTGATGCCGCAGACGACGGGGTCTGACTGGTACTCGGGCAGCTGCTTGCAGAGCGATTCGTCGAGCGTCATCAGGCCCTGGTTCACCGCGACGCCGACGAGGGTGCTCGAGACGCTCTTGGCGACGGACCACGAGAGGTGGCGCTTGTTCACGTCCCAGCCGCGCGCGTACTTCTCGTAGACGATGGCGCCGTTCTTCACGACGACGAGGCCGTTGGTGCGGTAGCCCTTTCGCTCCTCGGGCTTGCCGACGATGGCGAAGGCGTAGTCCTCGAGCGCTTTGATTTCAGCGGCCTTCGCGGTGGTGCTGACGAGCGCCTCGGGCCACTTCTCGGTCGGCCAGCTCGCGCGCGCCCGGCACTGCTGCGCCTGCGCGAGCGAGGCGAGCAACACGATGGTTCCAATCACGATGCGGTTCATGGCGGCCTCTAGAAGGGAATCGTGGTGAGCGGCACCATCGTCGTCGCGCTCACGTTGGGAACGAACGAGGGCATCACCGTGGCCGTGGCGGCGGGCGCCTTGCGGAAGAAGCGCATGGTGCCGACCGTCGCGCCGCCCATGGCTGCGCCGTCGATGACGCTGAAGAGAATGAGGCCGGGAATGCCGGCGAGCGAGACGCCCACGAAGCCGGCGATGACGGTCGCGGCGATGTGCACGATGGCGGCCGCCGCGAAGCCCAACCAGAAGCTGAACTTCCCGTCGGCGTCGGTGAGGTTCCAGTTGCCGAAGAGCCAGGCGGCGATGGCCGTGAACGCTGGAGCGACGAGGCCCATCGGAACGAGGCCGAGAATCGCGGTGGGGATGAGCGAGATGCTCAAGTTGCCGAGCAGGTTCGCGAGGAGGAAGCCGACGGGAGCGCCGATGAGGCCGGCTCCGGCAGCGACGCCGAAGTGCAGCCCGAACGAAGGCGGCGCGTGCTGCTCGACGCTGCTGGAGGCGGAGGGTGCGGTCGCAGTGGGCGACGCAGAGGCCGGCAGGTCATCGGGCAACAGGAGCCGGGCTGCGCGCGCTGGCGACGACACCAGCGTGAGCGCGAGGCCGAGCGCGAGCAGAAGAGACGACAGTTTCATGGAACCTCTGGGGCTGAAGATGCGCGCGCAGTGTACCCACGCGTGCTCCGCGCGATAGGCGGAGGCGACGCGCCGCGCCACCCGAAAGGCAGTGGGTGCGATGCCCCGGTGCGTCGAGGCGGTAGACCGCGGTCATGCCGAACGACGCGCTCGCCGACCTTCGCCTGCTCGAGACGTTGCCGCGCACTCCGCCACTTCCTTCGTGGGTGAACGACGTGCAGGAGCGGTGGTTTCCCTCGCGGCGCGGTGGCTCCAACGCGTTCGTGAGCAACCCGCTCGAGGTCGAGAAGCTGCCGAAGAACGAGCGACTGATTCTCGAGCACCTGTGCAGCATCGACTGCGGGGTGAGCTGGGCGCACCGCGGGCTGCCTCCCGACCTTCGTTCGCGGCGGCGACTGCTGGGCCTCTCGAAGGGCGGCGTGCTCGAGGAACTGATCAGCTGCCCCGCGTTCGGCAAAGGCCGGCACCCGCGATGGAGGGTGCTCAAGGTCGCGCTCGACAAGTACGGGCGCACGTACGCGAACAGGCCCGACCGGCCCGAGACGCAGGCGTGGCTCACGAAGAACTTCTTCGAGCTGACGCCGCTGCAATGGCTCGAGGTGTGGACCGAACTGAAGGCCCGCGCGTACAGCATCACCGCGTGGGGCAACCCGCTGGTGGCTGCGCTCGCTGCGGTCTCGCCTGCCGAGCGTGGCGCCTGGGCCGAGCGGTGGTGCGACGAAGTTCTGCAGTCATCCGAGCGCAACCTGCGTGACTGGGTCGGCCCCTCCATCGTGGCGTCATTCGGCAGCACGCCCGTGCCAGCTCGGATCAAACAGATGATGAAGCTGAAGGCGGCCGCTCCACCGAAGCCTGCGCCAGTCGTCGAGCAGAAGGCGAAGCCAGGTCAGTACGTGTTCTTCGACCGGGCCACCTACGACCTCGCTGGCATCGGCTCGCTCGACGCGCAGGGCACGAAGCAGTTCCTCGTCGCGGCGCAGCAGTACAGCGGCAAGAAGCACGCGACGCCGAAGGCCTTCTTCTCGTGGGAAGCGAAAGAAACCGAGAGCACCATCGACGGCGTCGAGGTGACGCGATGGAAGGTCGCGCTCGCCACCGCGAAGAAGAAGCCGCTGTACGAGCTGTGGGTCTTTCTCGTCGACAACGGCACCGTGTTCGACGCGGGCTCGACGAAGCCGCTGGGCATCGGAGTGTTTCAGGGCCGGTTCGTGATCGACCGAAAGCAGAAGAAGCGACCAGAGCTGATCGAGCTCGCGCGCCAGCTGCAGGCGAACGTTCCCTTCTGATCAGTTTCATGTGACGTGAAGGCCATGACGATTCCGAAGTGGGCGGTGTCGGCGTTGGCGTGTCCCCGCTGTGGGCGCGCGCTCGACGGGTTCTCGGCGAAGGCGATGGTGGTGCGCTGCCGCGACTGCGGCCCGTACCCGGTGCTCGGCGGAGTTCCCGTGCTGGTGCCCGAGCCCGCGCGCTGGTGCGCGACGTTCTACGACGCAGCGCTGTCGGCGCTGGCCGAGGTGGAGCGCTCGTCGAAGCAGGTCGTCGCGACGCTGCGCGCGTTCGCCGATGCCGCGACCGGCGCCGAGCCCGCGCGCTTCTCGGACGACTGGACGAGCGCCGAAGGTGGCGGAGCGAATGACGAACCGCTGTGCGAAGGCCCCGGAGCCGATGCGCTGGCCGAGCTGCTCGTCGTCGCGAAGGCGCAGTCGGCGTCGTTGTGGCTCGAGCACCGGGCTCCCGAAGGCGTCGTGCTCGAGGTGGGCTGCGGCGCGGGGCTGACGGCCGCCCACCTGCACTCGAAGCGCCGCTCGCTCATCGTGGGAGACCTCTCGTTGCGCGCCGTGCTGCACGCGGCCGCGCACAGTGGCGCCGTTCCCGTCGTGCTCGATGCCCAGGCGCTGCCGTTCAAGCCGCGCTCGCTCGATGGCGTGGTCGCCGAGAACGTGGTCGACCTGCTCGACGACCCCGAGGCCTTCTTCACCTCGGCGAAGCTGGCGCTGAAGGCGAAGGCGACGCTGCTGGTGTCGTCGCCGGGCCCGTCGCTCGGCAGCCCCGACGAAGACGATGACACGCTCTTCCACCTCGCCGAGCGCTGCGGCTTCGAGGTCTCGGAGTCGACCGACGGCCTGCCGTGGCTGCGCCGAAACTCGAGCCGTTTTCTCGAGGTGTGGCTCGTGCAGGCGCTCGCGCTCCGACACGCGTAGCGAGGAGACCCGATGACGCGCAGACCTCTTCAGCGTGACGACTTCTCGCCGCCCAGCCGAGCCGCTGCCGAGCTCGAGCCCGGCACGACGATGACGGGACGAGACGGCCACACGTGGCAGGTGGTCGTGAGCAAGGCCGGTGGGCAGCGGTGGCTTCCGAAGGGGCGCCTCGCCCGGGGGCTCTCCGTTCGACGCGAGAGCGCGAAGTCGAGAGGGCCGCGCGGGCCGCTGGCTCCACTTCGTCACTTCGAAGACCCGGCGCTGTCGTGGGTTCAGAAGAACCCTCGGAAGTTGATGAAGCTGGTGCAGGGCGAGACGTTCACCCTCGCGCGAACGCGCACGGGCCTGCTGGAGCAGCTGCGCGCCTTCCGCGACGGGTGGGGCGAAATCACCACTCGCCACCAGGACCTCTCCGACGAGCGGCTCGCAGAGACGTCGACTCCGGCGCTGAGGGCGTTCGTGAAGGAGTACGCGTCACCACAGATGCGGGCGCTGCTCGCCAGCTGGCTGGCTGAACTGCTGGTGAAAGCCGTGCGCTCGCGCTGACCTGCGTCTCTCGAAGAAGGAGCGGGTACACTTCGCCCATGAGCGCACGAACCTGCCCTGCCTGCACTGCGGCGATGAAGTCGTTTCACGCCGGCACCGTCGAGCTCGACCGCTGCACGTTCTGCAACGGCCTGTGGTTCGACGGCGGCGAGCTCGAGCAGGTGTTGGGAAGACGGCCGCCCGCGAAGCTCGACCCGCTCGAGACGTCACGAAAGTGCCCGACCTGCACCGTGCCCATGCGCGCGGCCGAGGTGGGCGGGCTCCGCACCGAGTTCTGCCTGAAGTGCGGAGGCGTGTTCCTCGACGACGGCGAGCTGCGCGCCATCAATGGTGGGCAGCAGGTGCGCATTCGGGCTGACGTGACGAAACAGGCGGCCGGGCGCGCCGAGGCGCAGGTGCAGCAAGACGTGAAGAGCTGGCTCGGCTCCCTCGGCGTTTGAGGTCAGGGTCTGCCGACGAGCACCTCTGCGAGGGCGATGAGGTCGACCTCGGGCTCGGCTGGGTCAGAAGAAGCCACGGCTAAGAGCGTGTCTGTTGCTGGTAATGCACTTGCGCTCTGGGAGGCAGACGGCTCCGCAACTCCGAGCGTGGCTGGTGCACCGAGATCGATCGCTGCAGCAGAAGGAGACCCGGCTCCGAGCGAGTTCACTGCGGCTGATGCACGGAGATCAGTCGCTGCGGAGTGCTGGGCAGCTCCGAGCGAGTCCGTTGCTGCTGATGCTCCGAGATCGACCGCTGCCGATTGCTGCGCAGAAGGACCCGCAACTCCGAGCGCGTTGATTGCTCCTGACACCCCGAGATCAGCCGCTGTGGACCTGGACTCAGAAGGAACCGCATCCGTCGCGGCTGACGCGAGGAGTTCAGTCGCCGCCACGTGGGACGCAGACTCCACAGCGCCGGGCGTGTCCGCTTCGGCTGATGCAGCGAGTTCACTCGCTGGCGATGAGTGCGAAGGCACCGAAGCTCCGACCGCATCCGTCGCTGCTGACGCAACACCAGGAGCGAACGACTCCGGCGCGGCCAATGCGGTGTCTCGCGAAACGTCGGCCTCCATCGGAGCCATCACGCTGGCCGCATTGATCAGCTCGACGGTCGAAGACTCCGGCTCACTGGGCGATGGCGCCTCACCCTCGCCGCCAGGGAACAAGTCATCGAGCGACGCGACGAAGCCGGTGCTCACCGCGACCGGCGTCGGCTTCGTCACCTCGAACGCCTCGGGAATGATGGGCTCGAGCCCACCGCTCAAGTTGACCGGAGCCCTGACCGCGCCCTCGAAGCCATCGACGAAGCCCGAAAAGGAGTCAGCGCGAAAGGCGGCGGCGAGGTTCCGTGACGCGGTCGCAGGCGCCGGCTGAGCCGCGCGCGGAGCCGGCTCGAACGTGTCCAACGGGAGCGCAGGCGGCTGCGTCTTCGGCTCGGCAGTCGGCGCATCAGGCGTATCAGCCCCACGCGTGAGACGGCTGAGCTGGCGCAGAAGCAGACGAAGGGGACCCACGCTCGAAGTGTCGCTGAACTCGCCGCGCCTGTCGAAGCGAAGGGCCACTCACCCGAGCTCCGGCACGCGACTGGACGCGCTCCACCATTCGCGATTTGAACACTCCGTGCGGCGCTGGCTGGCGGTCACCTCTCTTCTCTCGCTGCACGCGTTCGCCGGCGACCCGATTTCTGCGCTCAACGCGCTCGAGGCCGACAACGACCTGGTCGAGGCGGCGTTCGACTCGCTCTGCGGTGCCGTGAAAGACGGCCGTCGCGACGGGCCGCTTCCCGTGAAGAACCTCGTCTGGGCCTCCGCCTGCTCGCTGCGGGCGCTCTCACTGGGCGCGACGAAGGCCGGGCAGCAGAGCGCGCACCTGCTCTGGGAAGTCGAAGGCCGTGACGCCACCGGCGCGCGCGTCTCGGAGCGCGGTGAAGCCGACGTCGTGCTCTCCCGCCGCACCGGCGTCACCATCTCGGAGTGGAAGGACACGTGGCGTGAGACCGTTCGCCGCGAGCGCCCGCGCTTCGTCGAGCGCGCCGAAGAGGCCGGGCTGTCGGTTCCACCGCTCCAGGCCGTGCGCCAGACCGAACTCCTCAACGGCGGCCTCTCGGTGCTCGACGTCACGGGCGATGGCGTGCCCGAGGTCTTCACCCTCGACGCGAACCTGGTGCTGCGCTTCGACCGACGCTCCACGGCGCCGCTTCGCTACGAGCGGTCGACGGCCTTCAAGTTCTCCGCGGGCGTGCTGGCGACGGCGGTGCTCGGTGGCGACTTCGACCGCGACGGTGACGTCGATCTGCTGGTCACGGCGGCTCCAGCAGTGGCGCCCGTGGTGCTGCGCAACGATGGCGCCTCGTTCAGCCCCGCCCCGCTGCCGAAGAGCGCGCGTGGAGACTTCGTCAGCGCCGTGCCCTCCGACTTCGACGGTGATGGCGACCTCGACCTCGCCCTGCTCTCGTACGACCTCGCCTCGGGCTTCCCCTTCGACATGCTCGAGTCCAACGAGGGCCGGCCGCCGGTGCTGCTACGTGGCAGCGCTGGCGTCAGCTTCACCCCGTGGAAGCAGCTCAAGCGCCGGTGGACGCTCGCCGGCGTCTCGGGAGACCTGCTGCAGTCGGGCCGCCCCCAGCTGTACCTCGCCAACGACTTCGGCACGAACGACCTCTACGTGTTCCTGTCCGACGGTGGCGTCGAGAACCGCGCGGTCGCCGCCGGGCTCGAAGACCCGGGCAACGGCATGAGCGCCGACCTCGGCGACTTCGACGGCGACGGCCAGCTCGACCTCTCGGTGGCGAACATGTTCTCGAAGGCCGGCACGCGCGTCGTCGGGGCCGCGGCCGTCAGCGAGAAGCTCAAGGCCAGGCTCGAGAAGTTCGCGAAGGGCAACACGCTCTACCTCGCGCGCGACGGTGGCTTCGTCGAGGTCGCCAGCCAGCAGGGCGTGAACCGCGGCCTGTGGGCGTTCGCGACGTTGATGAGCGACGTCGACGATGACGGCCGGCTCGAGGTGGCGTGCGCCAACGGCTACCTGAGCCGGCCCAACAAACGAGACTTATGAAGCGTCTACTGGCGCCAGGTCGTGGCGCAGGCAACTCAAGCTGAGGCGAGAGCGAAAGGCGGCTTTCCGCGCACCGCTGCCGTCGAGGGCTCCGACGAAGCGAGCATGTCGTTCTCGGGCTGGGAGCCCAAGAAGCTGTGGCTGACGCCGCCCGATGGTGGCCGCTCGACCGAGGCCGCGTTCGCCGAAGGCTTCGACTCGCGCGCCGACGGCCGCAGCCTGGTGAGCGCCGACCTCGACGGTGACGGAGACCTGGACCTCGTGATGCGCAACCGCGCCGCGCCCAAGCTGCAGCTCTTCGAGAACGAAGGCGTCGGTGGAAACGCGGTCGAGCTGAGCCTGCGCTCCGATGGCGGCAGCCCCTTCGGTGAAGGCGCACAGGTGCTCGAGAGCGGCCGGGCGTTTCCCGTGATGCTGGCGCGCGGCTACGCGAGCGGCGTCGACCCGGTGGTGCACGTGGGCCTGGGCGCGCGCGACGTCGCGAAGCTCGAGGTGCAGTGGCGGAGCGGCCTGCGAGAGCGGCTCGAGGTGAAGGCCGGGCAGCGCGTCGTCATCGCCGAGGGCGCAGGCGTGGTGCAGGCGACGCCGTTCGTCGCGAAGCCGCGGCCCGAGGCCAGTCCATTTCCTTCGACGCTCTCGGCGCTCGGCCTCACCGCCACGAAGGAGCTCACCGTGGTGCAGCTCTTCTTGAAGGGCTGCAAGCCGTGCGCAGACGAAGTGCCCGCGCTGAAGGCCATCGAGCGCAAGGTTCAACTCGTGAGTCTCGGGTTGCACGAGGGGCCCGCGCTGGAGGAGGCCGCGAAGTCGCTCGGCATCACGTGGACCATCGGGCCCCTGCCGCACGGCATCGCCGACGTGCTCTCGTCTTCCGGCAGCCTGCCGTTGCCCCTCTTGCTCGTGTACCGCAAAGGTCAGCTCGAGCGCGTGTTGCCCGGGCCGCGCGCGCTCTCGACGCTGGTGCCCTGATCAGACCGCTGGAGGCGGGGTGGGCTTGAACATCGGCCCCGACGCAGGGAACACCGCACGCCCGGCCGCCGGGTTCACCAGCAGCGCGAACGAGATGTACAGCGCGATGAGCATCAACACGATGGTCGCCACGCCCACCAGCGGCCCCGTGCCCGGCACCGCGAAGTGTTTGCCGATGCGCGCGAGGTACAGCACGTCGATGTCGACGAGGAAGAAGAAGAGCAGCTTCGAGAAGAAGCCGAACGCGTACGTGAGGACGACGAAGATGATGATGAACGTCACGTCGACGCTGAGCATCACCGACGAGTCGACGCCGCGGCCCTGGCTCGCTTCGTCGAGCACGTACCAGTTGAAGACCCAGTTGAACGAGAACGTCGTCAGCAGCGTGCCGCCCAGCGTGTTCTTGTTCGCCAGCGACATGAGCCCCGCGAGGAACTGACAGCCCGCGCCGAAGAGCAGGCAGAACCACGACGCCGTCTTCATCATGGTGACGATTTTCGCGGGCTCACTGGGCAGCCAGCCGAACGCGATGGGCACCAGCGCCGCGCAGCCGATGGACAAGCCGAGCAGGCCGAGCGGCGTGGGCTCTCCGAACATCGGCGGTGGGGCATTCGCTGCTGGTGCTGGGCCTGACATGAGAGACGCTCCCGGTGCGTGGCGTGAAAAACCGAGGCGCGCATATGGGAAAGCGGGCCCCGCATCCAGCCCCGCCGGGCCTCAGCTCAGCAGGTCCACGAGCGAGAGAACGACGAGCACTGCCGACCCATCTGGCAGGAAGCTGATCAACCGTTGCAGGACCGATGGGCTACGCTGCGCCGCGCTTCGACTCTCGTGGGGGCACCGATGGCTCGTTGGTTCATTCTCACTTCGCTGATGGCGACGACGGCGCTGGCCGACGCGACGGCCGTGGCGCGTGACGCCTTCATGAAGGGCCAGAGTCTGTACGCGGCCGCGAAGTACAAAGACGCGCTCGCGAAGTTCGAGGAGTCGTTCGCCGCCAGGCCCCACCCCGCGACCGTCTTCAACATCGCCCGCTGCCAGGACCAGCTGGGCGACCTCGTGCGCGCGATGACCTCGTACAAGGAGTACCTGCGCCAGTCTCCGCAGGCGACCGACGCCGACGAGGTGGCCACGGCCATCGCCTCCATCGAGCAGCGGCTGCAGAAGCAGGGCACGCAGCACCTGCTCGTCTACGTCGACCCCGCGACGGCCCGCGTCTCGGTCGACGGCAAAGACATCGGCAGCTCGCCGGCCTCGGCCACCATCACGCCCGGCTCACACAAAGTGACCATCGCCGCGCCGGGGTTCGACTCGTACGAGCGGGCCTTTGCCATGTCGGCCACGCGCTCGATGGAGCTCACCGTCTCGCTGCGCGCTTCCGCCGTGGTGGCCGTGAAGCAGCCAGACCCGGTGAAGCCGCCCGACGCGCGTGAGCCCGACCTGACGCCACCGCCTCCACCCGCCCTCATCGACACGCCGACGCCTGCGCCACGCAAGCGCCTCTTCACCTGGGTCGCGGCCGGCACCGCAGGCGTCGCGGCGGGCCTGGGCATCGCGTTCACCGCCGTGATGAAGGGCAACGAGTCACAGCTGAAGATGCTCGACCCGAACCGCACGCGCAACCAGGCGACGACGCTGTACACGGGCGCGTACTCGATGGGCACGGCGGCGACGGTGTCGTTCATCACGGCGGGCGTCGCAGCGGCGGCGGCCGTGGTGCTCTTCCTCCTCGAGGGCGCGTGAGCGGCATTCCGTACGAGCTCGTCGTGCGGGAGGGCCCCGAGAAGGGCCAGCGTCTCCCCATTCCATCGAACCGCTTCTCCATCGGCTCGGGCGAGCACTGCGCGGTGCGGTTCCCGCCGAACATGGTGCGTGAGGTGCACGCGGCGGTGTGGCGTGAAGAGGGTGGCGACTTCGAGGTCGAGGACCTGACGGGCGCGAGCCTGCTGTGGGTCGACGGCAAGGTGGTGACGAAGGCCTCGCTGGTGTCGGGCTCCATCATTCGCGTGGGCCGCGTCGAGCTGATGCTGGTGTCGATGGAAGACACGGCCGCCTCGGATGGGGTCGACTCGACGCAGCGCCGCCCGACGCCGATGCACCTCGCGTCGAACCCGCCCCACGCAGCAGGAGGCCTCTCCGCCCTGAAGGCCACGCCGCTGGGCCGCCCGCTCGACGCGCCTGCTGGAGCGCCGCCCATCTCATCATCGCCTTCGGGCTCGGGCCGCTTCTCGGCGGGCGACACCATCGAAGGCCGCTACCGCGTCACCTCGCGCATCGCGGCCGGCGGCATGGGCGAGGTCTACAAGGTCGAGCACATCGAGCTGGGCAAGGCGCTGGCGATGAAGGTGATGCTGCCGGGCCTCAACGCCGACCAGGAGTTCGTCAACCGCTTCAAGATTGAAGCCGTCGCCGCGAGCCGCATCGGGCACCCGAACATCGTCGACATCTCGGACTTCGGAAAAACCGGCGATGGCCGCTTCTTCTTCGTCATGGAGTTCCTCGACGGCATGACGCTGTCGAGCCTGGTGCATCGACAGGGGCAGCAGGCTCCAGGGCGCGCCGTGGCGCTGACGCTGCAGGTGGCGCGCGCGCTGTCGGCAGCACACGAGCTGCACATCGTTCACCGCGACCTGAAGCCCGACAACGTGATGGTGCTGCAGCGCCCGGGCAACCCCGACCTGGTGAAGGTGCTCGACTTCGGCGTCGCGCGCGTTCAGGTCGACAACGAGAGCATCGGGCAGACGGCCGCGGGCATCGTCGTCGGCACGCCGCAGTACATGTCGCCCGAGCAGGCCAAGGCGATTCCTGTCGACACGCGCAGCGACATCTACTCGCTCGGCCTCATCCTGCACGAGCTGCTCACCGGCAAGCCGACCTTCACCGGAGAGACGCCTCCCATCGTGATGGTGAAGCAGGTGACCGAGCCACCGCCGCCGCTGCCCGAGTGGATTCCGGCCGACCTCGACACGCTGGTGCTCGCGATGCTCGAGAAGAACCCGGCCGACCGCCCTCAGACGATGAAAGAGGTCGTCGAGGTGCTCGACCGGCTCGCGCGCACGCTCAAGACGAACGACTTTCAGGTGCCGACGCAGGGCGGCCAGACGAAGGAGCGCACGCCCACGCCCGCGCCGCCGCGCTCGGGCAAACGCAACGCACCGACGCCCGCCCGGGGGCCGACGCCGACGCGCGCGCCGCTGCCGACGAGCGCTCCTGTGGTGGTCGAGCCCACCATCGCCACGGCGCCGGTCTCGTTCGACGCCGAGGCGTCACAGCCTGGGGCCGTCACTTCGTCGAAGGCGCCCTTCTTCATCGCGGGCGTGCTGATGCTGGTGTTGCTGGTCGGTGGCGGCGTCATCATCAGCGGGAACACCGTCGAGCCGACCATCGAGGTGATTCAGGCCGAACCCGTCGAGCCGCCGCCGCCTCCCAAACCCGTCGCGCCCGCGCCGCCTGCAGAGGTCGCGCTGCGTCTCGAGTCGGTGCCCATCGGCGCCGAGGTGCAAGAGAACGGCATCGTGCTGGGCAACACGCCGTACACCCTCAAGCGCAAGCCGGGAGAGGTCGTCGAGCTGACGCTGACGCTCGCGGGCTTCGAGCCGGCGCAGCGCAAGGTGATGGTCTCGGCCGACGTGCCGTCGGTGTCGATGAAGCTCGAGCCCGTCAAGAAGGTGCTCAAGCCCATCGCGATTCCTGACTCGAAGCCAGACGTGAAGAAGCCCGGTGAACTGAAGGCCGCGCCCGACTTCGGCGACCCGCCGCCCCCGCCACCGAAGCCGGCGGAGAAGCCGAAGCCCGCGACTCCAAAGCTTCAAGACAACCCCTTCAAGTGAGCAGCTCACACCGCGGAGCGAAGTCGTTCACCCTGAAGGCGCGAAGTGACCCTCCGCCATCGTTCGGGCGAGTGTCTGACCAGGTTCCGCCGCCGTCGATGTTGAACGCCACCACCTGATGCTCACGGCGCGGGCACCGTCACCGCGTCGGCGCTCGTCTTCGACTGGTTCTTCACGAACGTCGTCGTGGGCGTGACGATGACCTGCTGCGTCCCCAGCACGGCCGGCACCGTGGTGGTCTCGATGATGGACGAGCCGTCTTGCGCATGCAGGGCGATGGTGTTGCCCGCGAGCCTGACGCCGTCGATGACGCCCGAGCCTCCACCGAAGACGGCCGCGATGCCTGCGCTCGCCTCGATGGCGCCGCGAACGAAGACCACCGTCGCCTGGGTGAGAGCCTCGAGGCCGTTGCCGTACCGCCCGTCTGGGTCGGCGCGCGTGCTGCGCACCAGGGTGTCGGTGGCGTCGATGCGCGACTGAAACGCGAACAGCCCCACCTGCTGGTTGTCGACGAAGGCCGAGTTGCTGACCGAGAGCGCGCCACCGAAGGCCGCGTTGGCGCCACGGCCTCTCGTGCCATCGGCGAGCGGGAGCGTGTTCAGCACCGACACCCGGTTCGCCGTCAGCGTGCTCGACATCATCTGCACCTGCAGGCCCGCGGTGTGGTTCGCGCGCAGGGAGACGTCTTCCAGCGACACGCTGCCACCGTGCTCGACGATGACGCCCTGGCCGAACTCGCCAGCCGCGTCGAGCCGCGTGCCGCGCACCTCGGAGTTCGTCACCACCGCCTGCGAGCCGACGTCGCGCACGTAGAGCCCTGCCGTGACGTTGTCGTCGAGCAGACAGCCCGAGAGCTCGAGCAGGCCTCGCTCACTCGCGCTCGCCCCCAGCCCCATTCCACCATCGACCCCACCCTGAATGGCCCCGCCGAGCACGCAGTTGCTGAGGGTGAGCGCCGCGCCCAGTGACGCCAGCGCGCCGGCCTCGGTGTGGCCGTGCACGTCGACGAAGGCGCCGGTGACGTCTCCGCCCTGCGCGCGCACGCCGATGCCCGAGACGCCGGTGACGGCGAGGTGGTCGAGCGTCACCTGCGAGCGGTCGAACGACACCACGCCCGTGCTGGCCACCTCGCGCACCGTCGAGCGCGTCACCGACAGCTTCGAGCCATTGCGCGCCTCGAAGCCGAAGCGCGGCGCCGAGCCGGAGAGCGCTCCACGGGCCGAGAGGTCACGCAGCGTCATGGAGCCGCTCGCGCCCTGTACGTCGACGAGCCCGCCGACGACGTCCTCCACCCCACCGCCATTCCACGTCACCGTCGCCGCTTGCGCCGAGACGCCGAAGCCAAACGGCGCGCCCATGGAGTCGGTGCTGGCGCCGACGCGTCGCACGAGCGTGTTCGTCAGCGTCGCCGTGCTGCCGCCCTGCGCGACGAGAATGCCGACGCCCCTGCTGTCCTGCACGACGAGGCGGGTGGCGGTGAACGAGGCTCCCGCCTGCGCAGCGATGCCCCAGCCGAGCCGCCCGTTGCTCGCGCGCGGCTTCGTCTCCGAGATGACGACGCCGTTCAACGTCGCCGTGGTGCCGGCGTTGTTGAGGAAGAGCGCCGTCTCTCCATTGCGCGTCAGCTCGACGTCGGTGAGCGACACGCTCGCGCCACTGCCCGCCGCGACGCCCTGGCCGAACGTGCTCGTCGCCGGGTCTGGCCCCGTGCCGCGCACGACGACGTCCTCCAACACCACGCGGCTGCCACGGTCGACGGCCTGAACGCCCGAGCGCTCGTTCGCGTCGAGCACCACGTGACGCAGGGCGAGCGACGCCCCCTGCTCGACCCGCGCCGCGAGAATGGAGTCACGAATCGTGACGCCTTCGACCTCGACCCGGGTGCGCTGCAAATCGATGGCGGGACTTCCAATGAGCGTCACGCGCTCGGCGCACTGGCCGATGAGCTTCACCGGCTTCGTGGGAACGAGCGTCTGCGCATACGTACCGGGCGCGATGGCGATGACCGCGTCGTCGGGAGCCGCCTGCAGCGCCGCGGCGATGGTGCGGAAGTGCGTCGCGTCGAGCGGGCCCGCGGCGTCGACGAAGTGCGTGGCGGTCGCGGGAGGAAAGGCCGCGTTGCAGTCGCCGACGGGCACGCAGGCGCTCTGCCCGAGCGCGGCGCGCGTGGCTCCGGTGCAGGGCGTCGAAGGCAGAATCGGCTCGCAGCTCGAGCCCGTCGAACGAAACCCGTCAGGGCATTGGACCCAGCCCAGCGCGCTGCAGCCCTCTCCAGGAAACGCCCACGCGCCCGCGTCGCAGGTGGCGACGTTCGCCTCGCACCACCCCGCCGCGCCCGTCACGAAGCCCGCGTCGCAGGCCGTGAAGCCCACGCGCTGGCACTCGCCCTTCGCGTTCTCGAAGGTGCCGGGCCCACAGCGCTCGCTCCCCGCGTCGACGACACAGCCCGAGTCACACGTCGGCGGTGGAGGCTGTGAGGGGCACGCCAGCAGAAAGAGACAGAGGCCCGCGAGCAGCGTCGCTTTCACGGCTCCAGCCCGATGGAGGCGGCCTTCACCATCAACTCCCCCGCCGGTGCATCGAGCAGGGCCGGCTCGACCATCACCGGCGCCAGCTGACGCTGCACCACGACGCGGAACAGCCCGCCCGACATCGTGCCCGAGACCTTCACGTCGGCGCCCGAGCCATCGGCCAGCACCTGCGCGCGCGCGTTGCCCGTGAGCGTGACGGCCTCGACGGTGGCGCCGCGCGTGCCGGTGAAGAGGCCGATACCGTCTCCAACGTCTTCGAAGCGCGAGATGTCGATGGGCACGCGCACGGCCTTCGTCGCCAGCACCTGTGCCTGCCGAATCACCAGGCCCGAGCTCTCGCGCGCGCCGATGCCGATGAGCGAGTTGCCGCTCACCTCGCCGCCCGTCACCGTCACCGTCGCTTCACCGTCTGGCGCGGTCTGGCCCTGCGCCCACACGCCGCGGCCGGTGTTGTTGCGAACGGTGCAGCCGTCGAGGGTGGCCCGCGTCGCGGCGCCGTCGAGCAGCACGCCGATGTTCTCGTTCTGCTCGATGGCCACGCTCTGCAGCGACACGTTCGCGCCGTCGCTCGCCACCACGCCCGAGCCGGCCGAGAGCGCCTTGCCCGCGGCTTCAGCGATGCGCCCCCGCTCCACCCGCACCTTCGCGCCCACCACCCGCAGGCCCACCGCGCTCTGTGTCAGCTCGCAGTCGGTCAACACCACGTCGCGGTCGACACAGTCCTTCGTGCACGTCGCCGAGAGCGCGTTGCGCTGCGCCTGCGCGACCTTCACGCCGATGAGCGACACCGGCCCCGGCTCGATGGCCACGCCCGAGAGCCCCGTCGCCACCACCCGCACGCCCTGCACCGTCGAGCGCTTGCCGCCCTTGATGGTGAGCACCGGGTCTCCGCCCGTCAGCGTCACCTCGGCACCTTCACTCGCCGCGAGGCTGACGTTCTCTGGCAACACGAAGCTGCCCGAGAAGGTACCGGCGGGGAGGATGACGCAGTCTCCGGGCTTCGCAGCCGCGAGCGTGTCGCTCAGGGACTTCGGGGGCACGATGACGCGGTCGCACATGAGCCCCTCGGGCGCAGGCGCCGAAACCTGGAAGGGCGTGATGGGGTTGCACGCCACGAGGAGCAGCCAGCCGGGGAAGAGTCTCATGAGGAGGACGTGTCGACGGTAGCAGGCTGAACTCGACTGATCACGGCCCGCGGCAGGCGACTCAGTACCGCCAATCACACTGCTGAATCATGCACTCACGAGGCGAGGCAGAACGAGGACCGCCCAGGTTCGTCATGGCACCACGTAGCGAAGGCCGGTGTCGCCGTCGTTGCAGTTCCGGCCGCGCACCTTGACGGCATAGCTGCCCGAGGGGAGCGCCGGCGCGTCTCCGACGAAGGTGCTCAGCGCCGAGTTGTACGCGCCGCGGCCGAGCGCGACGTCTCCGATGACGACGTCGAGCGCCGCGCTCAGGTTCTCACCCGACACCACCACCTGCCCGTCGGGCGTCGCGGGCGCAGCGATGGAGGTGACGGTGGGGTTGGGCAGCGACGGGTCGCAGACGAAGAAGGGGTAGCGGTCGAACGACTGGCCGCCGCGGTTGTCGCGCACGACGAGCCAGACGGTGCCGGTGCGGCGGTCGGGCACGGGGTCTTCGGGGAACTCGGGAGCGCCGGGCGCGATGAACGTCGTCGCGTCCATCGTGGTGACGTCGAAGCGCTCGCGGCTGAAGCGGCCACTGCTCGAGTACCAGGCGCCGACGACGGTCTCGACCTTCTCCACGTCTCCGCTCGGCAGGGGCTCGACGTACGTCTGCCGCACATCGGCTGGCACCTGCACGGTGAGCGCGAGGCGGCCGCCGGCTTTCACGGGAATTCGCCCACCGCGCGGGTGCTTCACGCCATCGATGAACAGGTCGACGATGCCCGGGTTCTTGTTGCGCTGCGCGGCTGGCTTCTCGCTCACCAGCACGCGGGTGAGAGACACGACGACGGGCGTCTCCTTCGCCTCGATGCGCGCGAAGTAGCCACGCAGCTTCTCGCCCGTCGCGAGCGGGTCGACCTCTTCTCCGATGACGAGGCCCAGCACCTGCCCCACCGTGCCCGTGCGACGAATGAGGCTGTCGGTTGGGAGCACGTCGAACACCGTCGCCGTCGAGCGGTACTGCGCGGTGAGGCCGAAGCCGAGCAGCTGCAGGCCCGGCGGGTAGTTCACGATTTCGGTGGGCCTCAACAGAATCGCCGCGTCGTTGCAGGCCGAGCGCCCGAGGTCTTGCGGGTCGGGCTCACAACCCACCCAGATGAGGCTCGACACGACGCCGGGTTGGTCGGTCTTCAGAATCGACAGCTTCGCGTTCTCTCCCGGGCCCACCTCGGGCGGCTCGACCTGAATCGAGAGCACGCGCAGGTCGTTCACCAGCGTCTCGGGCGAGAACGAGGCGTTGGTGCACGCAGAGAGAATGAGCGCGCTCAGCAGCCAGATGCCTTTCACCACTCACCTCGCAGACCGAGCGTCGGCAGAATTGGAATGGAATACACGAACGCGCTCTCGGAATAATTGAAGTTATAGAAAAGCGCCTCGGGGTTCTGCCGGTTGGTCGCGTTCTGCACGTCGAGGTACGCGACAAGGCTCCAGTTCTCGAAGACGAACCGTTTGTCGATACGCACGTCGAGCTGCACGAAGTCGGGCAGACGGCGGCTCCACGGCAGCGCGGGAATCGGCACGTACAGGTTCGCCTGCGCGTCGAAGAGCGACGTCGCGATGGGCGTGATGAGCGGGCCCGAGGCGTAGCGGAAGCGGGCGCCGACGTTCAGGTTCCACGGCAACTGCACGCTGCCCACGACGATGAGGTTGTGCGGCTGGTCGAGCGGGCCGGGCGCGAACTCCACGCCGCCATAGCCGTCACGCTCGAAGCGGCTCAACGAGTACGACACCCAACCCTGGAAGAACTTCGTGGGCTGCACCCGCACCAGCACCTCGCCACCATAGGCCCGGCCTTTTCCATCACTCGTGTAGCGGGTCTCAGCGCCGGGAATCGAGATGTCACTGCCGCCCGACGCCAATGACAACCGCGCCTGGTCGAAGAGATGTTTGTAATAACCCTGCACGTCGAACTCGACGAACTTGAACAGTCGCAGCTCCGAGCCCGCCGTGAAGTGCCAGGCGCCTTCGGGCTTGAGCCCGGGGTTGCCGAAGACGGGAGAGAGCTGCCCCGTTCGATAGTCGGGCGGCTGCTGGTACATCGCCGCGCCCGCCTTGAAGGTGAGGAAGTCGAGCGGGCTGTAGCGCACCGAGAGGCGCGGGTTCACCCAGACCTTCTTCATCACCGCGAGCTCGCCATCGAGGCGCAGACCGCCGCGCACCTGCAGCGACTCCACCGGCGTCCACGTGGCGTCGATGAAGACGCCCGGCTCGACGTACACACCGCGCTCGGTCTCGGCGATGAGGCGGCGGGTGACGTACGGGTCGGGCAGCTGGTTCGGGCGGAACTGCGGCGGGCGCTGCGCGTCGAACGTCGTCGGCGTCACCAGCGCGTCGAGGCCGGCGTTCAGCACCAGCTTCGCTTCGGGCACGTCGAGCTTGAAGCGCTCGCGCAGCTGAATCGGCACCTGCGTGTTGCGAAAGAAGATCTCCTGCACCGTGCTCGACTGCGTGTTGACGTCGAAGCCCACCGCGTTGCGCGAGATGAAGGTGAGCCGGTCAGCGAGCTTGTGGTCGACGCCGAAGACGAGGCGGTTGTACAGATTCGTGGTGCCTGCCGAGACCTGGTTGCCTTCGACGTCGGGGTCGAGCAGCGGGTTGGGCGAGAGAAACGCCCAGCGGTCAGAGGAGCCAAACGCTGCCACGAAGAGCCGGTTCTTCGAGTTGGGCGTCTTGCGCTCGGCGCGCAGCTGGTAGTCCCAGTACTCCGGCGCGAGCCCGAAGCCGACCGAGGCCGATGGAGCGAACGTGCGAATCGCGGCAGGCAACACGTACTGCGCGAGGCCGTAGCGGGCTGAACCCGAGACGCTCCACGTGTCTGACAGCGGCGCCTCGACCATCGCCGACACGTCGAACACGTTCACGTCGACGAAGCCGTGCACGCCAGACTTCGAGGGCGTCTTGGCGTCGGCCGTGATGAGGCCTCCGATGCTGCGGCCGTAGTCGACGCCGAAGTTGCCGGGCTGAAACGCGATGCTGTCGATGTTGGCCGAGTTGAACGTGGCCACCACGCCGGCGAAGTGGAACAGCTGCGGAATCTGAATCTCGTCGACGTAGATGCGCGAGTCCCACGCCTTCGAGCCGCGCACCACCAGCAGGCCGCCGCCGAAGGGAGAGCGCGCCACACCCGGCAGGTTCTGCACCACCTTGAACGCGTCGTTGTTGGTGCCGGCCACCATGCGGAACTCGGACTGCGTGAGCCGCACCTGCGTCACCTCGCGGCGGTCTTTCACGCCACGCACCACCGTCTCGTTCGCGCCGGTTCTTCGCAGCACGTACGTCACCTCGGTGCGCTCCCCGGGCTTCACGTCTTCGGTCTCGGTGAGGTTCTCGAACCCCGCAGCCGTGACGCTCACGCGCACGGGCCCTGAAGGAACATCCATCACCTCGAAGCGGCCCTGGTCGTCGGTGAACGTCTCTTTCTCACCGACGAGCACGGCGGCGGCGATGACGGGCTCACGCGTGCCTGCCGTCTTCAGGCGGCCGACGAAGTTCACCACCGGAACGCCAGCGTCCTGCACGACGGGCGCCTCGACGACCTGCTGCTGCACCGTGAAGTTCGACGTGAACTGAATGCGCACCGGAGCCGGCTGCCCATCGACCTCGGCGGGCGTGAAGACGAGCTGCTTCGCGGCGGCGACGGCGGCGGCATCGAACGCGGCGCCAGCGCTCTGCGCCACCTTCACGTCAGCCACGGTGCCATCGGCCGCGATGTCGATGTCCATCACGACGCTCGCGCCGGAGCCCGCGTCCATCAACTCGGCGGGGAACGTGGGCTCGACCGACTTGAGCAGCGTCGGCGCCTTCGTCAGCGTCTGGGCGAAGGCCAGCGACGAGAGCAGGCACCAGCAGAAGAGCAGTCTGTGCACGAGCTCGCGTGTACTTCACCGAGCGGGCAGATGCAGTGGTCGACGGCGCTCCCAACGCACCGTGACGTGCCGCCTACTGCTCGACGCAGAGGAGGTACTTGAAGGTGTTGCACGCTCCGGCCGAAGGGCTCCAGGCGAACCGGGAGGCCACGTTGTTGGGAAAGCCCGAGAGCATTCGAACTTCGCCGACGAAGGCGGAGTTGGCCGAGGCCGACGACGTCCAGTCCTGACAGGTGCTGGGAGTGGACCCGGCGACCGAGTTCGCGCCCGACCAGAAGACTCGCCCTGTTGGGAAGCCGGTCTCGTCGGTCAGCCGCACGAAGGTCTGGCCGAGCCCCAGCGCGGCGCGGTTGGGGAACACGACGCCGCCATCGAGCAGGGTAAAGGGCCCATCGCTGGTGAGGCGTGCAAGCGGAGATTGTGTCGACGTCGCGAGCAGCGCACGCCAGGTGCCGGTGAGGTTGCCCGCCAATGCAAAGGTCTGGCACGTCTGGTCGGCACCAGAGAGACCGCCCCGGTTTCCGCTCATCACGTCGCTGGTGACGAAGAGCCGGCGCGGGTTCGTCGGGCGCGGGCTCGAGCGCCGCGGGGTGAGGTCTTGCTCGAGGCACAGCAGGCGATTGGCCTGCGAGCAGGCCTCGACGAGCTGGTTCGACCAGCCCAACACGCCAACTTGTGTGGTGCCGGCAGCGCCGGTGCCGATGCCGACCCAGTCGCTGCAGGTCGCGTTCGGGCTCGCGACGCCGCCATCGGTGGTGCCAGTCCAGAAGAGGTACCGGCTGAGTGGCCCTTCACCAGTCTCGATGCTGATGCCCGCACCGCCGAGCGCGCCGAAGCGAAGCTCCTGGCGATCGCGAATCACGACGCCTCCGTCGAGGTTGACCCAAGGGCCGGCACCGATGATGCGGTCGGGCGCATTCACGAACGAGGTCGACAAGAAGGCCCGCCACGTTCCATCCAGCAGGCGGGAATCGGCGATGTCGTTGCAGTACGCGTCGGCCGCTGCGAGCCCCGTCAACGGCGGCATCGGCTGGCTGAACGTGAGGCCTCCGTAGAGCGTGACGGAGGTGACGAACGCACGCGTAGGACCCGGAACACCGCCTGCTGTCGAGCCGCCTGCCGTCGAGCCGCCTGCCGTCGAGCCGCCTGCCGTCGAGCC
>JBEOKA010000019.1:0-4830 GCA_040275325.1 Myxococcaceae bacterium
TACGAGTAGAGCGCGCCGCGCCCTTCTGGCGGGCCGTGTTTCCCAAAGCCGAGGTGGTACTGAATCACCGTGATGGTGAGCGCGAAGGGGAACTCGTAGCCCGGGTCGGTGCAGTCGAAGCCGACGTACTTGAAGCGCCCCTCGTAGCTGTCGCCGCTGCCCTCAGAACGCCAGTCGTGCTTCTCGGTGCCGAGCAGTTTGCACTTCGCGGTCGGGTACAGGTCAGCGAGCCGCGCCTTGGCGACGCTCTCGAGGTTCTTGTCCGAGACGGCGAACTTCGTGCCCTCCTTCGCGAAGCTGTCGAGCAGCGGAGGCGACTTCTTGAGGTACTTGCGGAACTTCGCGGCCTCGGTCGCGATGCTGGCGTTGATCTTCGGAAGGTTCGGGTCGACCTTCACGCCGAGCAACTCTCCGTACGCGGTGTACTTGCGCAGGCGCTGCGCGATCTTCTTCTGCGCGGCCGCCACACCGTCTCTCGCGGCGAACACGTCTGAGGCGTCGTCAGGCCGGTAGTCGTTCAGGTACGAGTTCTCGTCGGCCTTCATGTTGCGCTCGAACTCCTCGACGATGTGAGACGGATCGAGCGGCACCACCGGCCGCAGGACCTCCTTGTGGTGCGCGATGATGTCGGCCACCGCCACCGGGCAGTACGAGCAGTCAGGGCGCTCGAGCGGAGGCAGCTTCGGAAATCTGGCCTTCAAGTCGGCGTCGACCGCCTCGTAGACGCGAATGATCTTCTCGAACTCGGCGACACTCTCCTCGCTCGACTCCTTCGGCATGCTCGTGCCCGGCCTGGGATTCTTCGCGAAGCCAAACAGCCACGAGAGGGGGAACTCCTTCAGCTTCTTCACCGGCGCGATCGCGGCCTCGAACTCGTCGTACGTCCACTCGTCGACGAACGAGCGCTCGAGGATGACGTTCGGGTCGGTGTAGCCGGTGATGGTCGCCTTGTAGCCGCCGGCCTCGATCGACGTGATGGTCGCGGGCAGGAAGCCGTTCCACAGGTAGCGAACCTTGTCGCCGACCTTGTATTTCATCTTGCTCGGGTCCCACTTTCCCTTGATGTCGGCGAGGTCGATGCGCGTCTCGACGCCTGCGCTCATGTAGCTGTACGTCGTGGGGCCCGCGTTCCACAGCTTCGCGACGAACGGCTCCTTGTCGGCGGCGCGCTGAATGAAGACGTAGTCGTTCGATTTGTACCCGGCCGCAGCCGCAGCAGCCTCGGCCTCCTTCTGCTTCTGCGCGGCCTCGGCAACGCCGGGTGGAAGTCGAAGCGCGTCTTCCGCGAGCCAGGCGTCGTTCGATGACGCGAGCCCGTCGAAATGCACCAGGTAGCCCTTACGGCCGTCGCAGCGCACCACGGTCGACTTCATCCACTGGCCGTCTTTCTGTGCCTCGATGCGCTGTTCACGGCGAAAGGCCATGCAGGGGGCGGCAAACGACGGAGCAGCCAATACGGAGAGCAACACCACGAGCGGTTTCGTCATGCGCCGGCGCTGAGCAAACGGCGCGCCGACCGAGATCTCTGCGAAACTACGAGCGCTCGAGGGCGCGCTGACGTCACTTCGACAGCGCTACACTTGCTTGCATGGAACCCATCGACGTCACCTGTTCCTACGACGAAGGCATGTTCGACAAGGACGAGCAGGGCTGGGTGACGAACGCGACGAGCGTCACGCAGCAGGGCGACGTCGTCACCATCAGGCGCTGGGGCGATCGCAACGGCCTCGACCCGTACGATCAATCGACGACGGCGCGCATCGCACAGCACTTCCCCGAGCTGGGGCTGGTGAAGCTCGAGCCCGGCTCGCTCTACATCGACCTCGTGAAGCGAAGAGTGCGCGACGCGAGCTGGGCCTCTGAGCTCGCCGCAGGCACCGCGCCCGCCGACTACGCCGAACGGAGCGCCGCGGGCCTTCGCATGATGGTGAAGATCGCGAGGCTGCTCGGCGCTCCGATTCCAGAAGACCTTCCGCTTCCCGAGGTACCAGTCGGAGCCGAGGTGCCGTTCGCGACCGGTAAGCTGCTCGTGAAAGACGGCTACTCGTTCGAGCTCGCGTGGGACGGAGAGCCGTTCGTCGCCAAGGTGTTCGTTCGCAAGGACCTGCGCTGTCACTTCGTCGCGAAGGGCCCGCTCGAGCGCTTCCCGGCGGCGTCGGCGCTGCTGACGAGCTGGGACTGGACCTGACGGGCTGACGTCACCTCGACGTCTTCCGGAGCCCGGGAGAGGAAGCCGCTCCCCGAGCCGTGACTGGCACGAGGCGTGCTCGACGAGGCGCGCCGTCAACCCACGTCTGGAGGTCTTCGCATGTCGCGTGTCGTCGCCGTTCTCGTTGCGTGTCTCTGTTCCACCGCGCTGGCGCAGACGCCGGCCGAGCTCGCCGAGTGGCTCAAGGGCATCGGCGGCAAGGTCAACTCGCAGACGCCGACCGCAGACCTCGTGTCGAAGGCGTATGCGGTCGACTTCGGGCAGACCGGCAACAAGCTGGTGGTCGCCGACCTCGCGAAGCTGAAGGCCTTCCCCGCGCTGCGCGAGATCTCGCTGTCGAACACCTCAGGCACCGACGCGGCCGTCGCCGAGGTCGTGAAGGCGCAGCCGAACCTGCAGACACTCAAGCTCTTCTTCTCGAAAGTGACTGACGCCGCCTTCCCCGAGATCGCGAAGCTGTCGAACCTGAAGGAGCTCGCGCTCGCTGAGACGCAGATCGGTGACGCCGCGATGGTGCATGTCGCGAAGCTGCCGAAGCTGACGCGGCTGAACCTGACCAAGACGCAGGTGACCGAGGTGGGCCTGCAGACGATCAAAGACCTCCCCCTCACCGCGCTCGTCTTCGACGATCTCAAGGCCACGAAGGCCGGCATGGCCGCCATCGCCGCGCTGCCGAAGCTCGAGACGCTGCAGCTGCAGTTCGCGAAGGTGAACGAAGACGTGGCCGAGCTCGCGAACGCGAAGAACCTGAAGGAGCTGACGCTGATGTCCTCGAAGCTCGACGACGCGGGCGGGGTGCAGCTCGCGAAGGTGAAGACCCTCGAGCGGCTCTTCATCTGGAGCACGAAGACCACCGACAAGACGATGGCTGCCATCGCGACGCTGCCGCTCAAGACGCTCTACGTGAGCGACACCGGCATCACCGACGCAGGCGCGAAGTCGCTCGCGAAGATCCAGACGCTCGAAAGCCTGTGGATCGATCGCACCGCCATCGGCGACAAGGGCCTCGCCGCGTTCGCGAAGCACCCCACCCTGCGCTGGCTGAAGGCCGACGAGACGAAGATCACCGACAAGGGCGTCGCCTCGCTCGCGACCATTCCCACCCTCGAGACGCTCGACGCGCGCAAGACGGCGGTGACGGACGACGGCGTCAAGAAGCTGGTCGAGAAGCTGCCGAAGCTTCGCGTCACCCGCTGAACGCGAAACCGGGAACCCGTTGACGACGTGGGCTACCTTGGGCCGCCTCATGCGACCGCTGTCGGTAGACGCGTCACTCGACGAGAGAGGGCTGTGGACCGGCCTGCAGGAGCTGCTCTCGCGGCTGGGGCGCGACGAGCCCACGCCCGACGACTTCCTCGATGCGCTGGCAGACGTGACGGGCGCCGATCGTTCGCTGCTGCTCCTCTCGTACGCCGACGGTGAGACGGTGCCGGTCAACGCGCGGAGGGAGGGCCGCGCGCTGGCTCCGAACGAACGCCACGAGCTGAGTCGAACGCTGGTGAAAGAGGCCGAACAGAGCGGTCGGTGCGTGTCGATGTCGGCCTTCGATGGAGAGGACGGCAGCGCGAGCGTTCAGGCCTTCGGCATTCTCGCGGCGTTCGCGGTACCGCTCGAGCCGGGCGTGTTGTCGGCTTCGCGCGCTGATGACGGTGCGCAGCGCGGGGTGCTGTACGTCGACTTCCGCGATCGCACGCGGATTCCTTCTTCGCGGCTCGCCGAGTTCCTCACGGCGGCAGCGGCGCTGCTCTCGTCGGTCGTGGCGCAGCACCAGCGGCTGCAGCACGCGCGAGAGACACTTCGTGGAGAGCGCATCAAGGTGGCGCGCACCGTCGGGCCCACCCTCGACCAGCTGCTCGCGTCTCCCACGTTTGCGCCCCTGGCCAGGCAGCTCCGCGCGGCCGTTCACTCCGAGGTGCCGGTGCTGCTGCTGGGTGAGTCGGGCACGGGCAAGACGTTGCTCGCGCAGTTGCTCGCCGAGGCGTCGGGCCGTGCGCCCATCGTTCGCGCCACGCTCGGCAGCAGCGACGATCTCAACACCATCACCAGCGAGCTGTTCGGCCATGAGAAGGGCTCGTTCTCGGGTGCCCTCGCGCGGCGCGTCGGCCTGGTCGAGTACGCCGATCAAGGCACGCTCATCTTCGACGAAGTGCTGAACCTGCCTCGTGCAGCGCAGCAGCTGTTGCTCGACTTCACGCAGTTCGGCACCTACCGGCCGCTTGGTTGGGCGAGGGCGGAAGCGCGACGGAGCAAGGCGCGGCTCATCTGCGCGACCAACGGCGATCTCGACGCGGCTGTTGCCGACGGGCGCTTCCGACAAGACCTCTACTTTCGCGTCGCGGGGCATCGGGTGCAGCTGCCGCCACTGCGCGCGCGCCGAGAAGAGATTCCCGTGCTGGCGAAGGAGTGCCTGGCGAGGCTCGATCCCTCTCGAGCGTGGAGGCTCGACGCGGCGCTCAGCCGGTGGTTCGGGTCCGAAGCGCACGAGTGGCCCGGCAACTTCCGGCAGCTCGAGTCGACACTGCGGCGCGCGATCGATCTCGCGCTCCTCGAAGACACCGACGCCGAGCGCTTGAACGTCACCCACGTCGAGGCGGAGCCGCGTCACGCCGTCGAACCAAAGC
>JBEOKA010000020.1:0-13907 GCA_040275325.1 Myxococcaceae bacterium
AAGCCGTTCGACGGTGTCGGTCCAGACCGGGGCCTCGTCGATGATTCGGTCAGGGGTCGACGACGACGCGAGCAGCCACAAGGCGAGTCGCGTGAACTCGGGCCCTGGCCGGTGGCGGAGCGAGTCCGTCGTGGCGTTCGCGAGGTCGTCGAGCACGAACTCGAACTCGGGAACCACCGACGACAACACGCGCAGCTCGTCTTCGAGCTCGACCACCTCTGAGAACGAACGCGGCCCCTTCCACCCGCCAGGCACGTTCGACAACACCATCGGCACCAGCATGGGCAGCTTGCGGCGGTTCGGCTCACTGCCGAGCACGCTCATCCACACGCTCGTCATGTACCGCAGCAGTCGCCATGGCATCAGTGCGTCGCTCTTTCGCTGGTGCTCGAGCAAGACGTAGACGAATGCCTCGCGCTGATGCTGGGCGATGCGAAACGTCGCGTCGCTCTCGCTGTGCGCCAGGGACTCGTCGATGAAGCGCGTCTGCAGCAGGTTGACTCGCGAGAAGTCGAGGCTGCGCACGAAGGGCGGAGGCAGCAGCACCTCGGCTTCGCTCCGCAACGCCTCGGGTCGAGCGAACGCTGCCCGAAACAAACTGTCGTGGTGTGACCGAAACTTCGAGACCCGCTTCTGCTTCACGCTTCCCCCTCGCGGAGAGCGCCAGAGCAGAAATGATGCCGACACCAGGCCGCTCGAACTTCTCGACGGTTGCTCTCGAGGACGACGTCTCGTGCACGAGACTGCGGCGAACTCAGTTCGGCTTCGCGTCGGCGAGCAGCGTCTTGAGCCGCGGCACGATGTCATCGACCGCGCCCGGGCCCTTCACCGAGCCCTCGATGTGTTTGCCCGTCGCCTTCCCATCGGGCCCCGGCAGCGCGAAGACGGGAATGAACTGAGACTCGTAGCCCGAGAGCAGCATGCGCTCGGCGTCGGCCTGGGCGTCGAAGGCGACGAGGTCGAGGGCTCCGACTTTGCCGGTGAGCTCTCCGCGGTCGACGGCCTCGTGAAAGATACGGCACGGCTCGCACCATGGCGCGCCCGCGTAGAGCAGCACGCGGCGGTGCTCTGTCTTCGAGCGCTCGAGCTGGCTCGCGAGAATCGCCGAGACCGGCCCATCCATCGGAGGGGTGATGAAGCGCACCGTCGCGGTGGGGTCGATGGTCGGCGCAGGTGGCTGCTGCTTGCACGCGACGAGAAGGCAACCGCAGACGACGAGGAGACGCATGCGCCAGACGTTCGCCGAGCCAGCGCAACGTCGCAACTCTCGCGCGCCTGGGAGACACTCGGGAGCTCGAGCACCATGACCGAAGCCGACCTGCTCGCCATCGCCGAGACGCCCGACGCCGAGGAGCCGCGCCTCGTCTACGCCGACCTGCTGGCCGAGCGAGGCGACCCCCGCGGCGAGCTGATGCACCTGCAGCTGAAGCTCGCGAAGCGCGAAGACGCGGCGCTGCGCCGACGGGAGCGAGCCCTCATCGAGGAGCACCACGACCGGCTGCTCGGCACGCCCTTCTCGCCCGACATCACCTGGAGCTTCGACCGCGGCGTTCCCACTGGCCGCTTCGCGCACGCCGGCGTCTTCGTCAGCGTCGACAAAGGCCGCTTTGGTTGTCTGCGCTGCTTCGCCGACGGCACCGCCATCAAGGTCACCTGACGCTCGACTGGAAGAGCCACATCAACGGCGCGACGGGCCAGGACCGGTTCGAGCTGATGGGCTCGCAGCTGTGCGACGGCCGCCTGCCCTGACGAGGGGTGCGTGAGGGGGTGCGGGCTGCTACCTGTGCGCGATGACCGCGCCGTCGAAGTGGAGCCTGCTCGACCTCGCCACCGTGACGCCCGGGCAGTCGGTCGGTGCCGCGTTGGCCAACACCGTTTCACTCGCGCAGCACGCCGAGCGGCTCGGCTTCGAGCGCGTCTGGTACGCCGAGCACCACAACTTCGCGGCCATCGCGTCGTCGTCGCCCGCGGTGTTGATTGCGCACGTCGCAGCGCACACGAAGACGATTCGGCTCGGCGCGGGCGGTGTCATGTTGCCCAACCACGCGCCGCTCACCATCGCCGAGCAGTTCGGCATGCTCGAGCACCTGCACCCGGGCCGCATTGACCTGGGGCTTGGGCGCGCTCCGGGAACGGACCAGGCCACCTTCCGTGCGCTGCGCCGCCGGCCCGAGTCGGCCGACGCGTTTCCGAACGACGTGCTCGAGCTGCAGGCGTTCCTCGACGACGAATCGGTGATTCCCGGCGTGCACGCGAACCCGGGCCGGGGCACACACGTGCCGCTCTACATCCTTGGCTCGTCGCTCTTTGGAGCCTCGCTCGCTGCCGAGCTCGGGCTGCCCTACGCGTTCGCCTCGCACTTCGCGCCGCACGCGCTGGAGGAGGCTGTTTCGCTCTATCGCGCCCGGTTCCGGCCCTCGGAGCAGTTGAAGTCGCCGTACGTCATCGCGGGGCTGAACCTGGTCGCAGCGCCGACGCGTGCCGAGGCCGAGGCGGAGTTTCACGTGCGCAAGCGCGGCATGGTGTCGGCGCTCTTCGGCCGGGGTCGAACGTTGTCCGATGACGAAGGTGACGCGCTGCTGCGCTCGCCGGCGGGCGAGCAGGTGGCGCAGATGCTCTCGTGCGCCGCGGTGGGAACGCCCGATGAGGTGAAGCGCTCCGCCGAGACGTTCGCGAAGCGCGCGCAGGCCGATGAGCTGATGCTCGCGCTCGGGTCGCCGACGCTCGAGGGGCGGGTGCGGTCGATGGAGCTGCTCCGTGCAGTCGTCCGCTGATCAGCTCGTGCACTTCGACGGCGGTGGGCTCGTCGGGCGGGTGAAGTCGAGAAAGGCTCCCAGGATGAACGGCGACGCGCCCTCGACGCTCGAGGGGCGAGGTCGATGGCGCTGCTCCGCCCGCGGTCGACTGATCAGCTGGTGACGCGCTCACGTCGACGACCTGATGCTTGTGCCGCCCTCAGCGATCAGCTCGTGACGGTGACGCGCGCTCCGAAGGCCCTCCCCGCTGCGGCCTCGAGCTGCCCCGAGACATGCACCTGCTCGAGCATCGTGCTCAGGCCTCCAAGCGCCGGCAGGTCGCCCGGGGTCAGCCCCGTGCCACGAACGCGAAGCTTCTTCAGCGCCACGCCTATTCGGAGCACCGCTGCGACCGAAGCGGCCGAGATGCCCTGGTTCCACCCAATCTCGAGGCTCGTCAGGCGCGGAAAGAAGGGCGCCTGCACCAGCGCCTCGACGCACGCGTCATCGAGTTGCGCGTCATTGAGCTCGAGCGTCTCGAGGGCAGGCAGGGTTGCCTTTGCCAGCACCGCGGCCCCGGCTGGCCCGAAGCGATTGCCAGCGAGCCGCAGCGACCGAAGGCCACGCCAGCCGTCGGCGCCGAACACCTCGAGCGCAGCGGCATCGAGCTTCTGAAAGCCGACGTTGAGCCGGCGCAGCCGCGCGGTGGTGGGCTCGGTCGAGAGCGTCTTCAACTGAGCGGGCTTCAGCGCCGTGAGCTCGAGGTCGACCAGCGGCGTCGTCGCGAAGATGACGGCGCGGCCCGACATGAACTTCGTCGCGTCGGCCACCACGCCGCTGACGAAGCCGTTGCTCCACTGCCAGGTGCGCACGAACGCGCGAATTGGCTCGAGCCACGCCTTCGCGTACGTCTTGAGCAGCTTCCTCTCACGGGCCTGCAGCAGGGCAGGGTCGCCCTTGAAGGGCTTGTCGCGGCCGAGCGCGCACTGCAGCTGAATGAACTCACCGCGTGGGTCGCCGCGCTCGACGAGCCAATCAGCGAACACGAGGCGGCTCTCGAGGTCGTCAGCGTCGGCGAGCACGGCGCCGAGCAGCTTCTGGCCGGTCGCGTCGAGCGGAAGATTGGTGGCGGGAGGCGTGGTCACGGTCGAGTGGGCTTTCGTCTTCGCGTCCCGACGAGCGCGGCCTTGAGCGCGGCGAGGCGTTGCTCGTCGTCGACGGTGAGCGGTGGAGGCAGCTCCATGCGCGGGAAGACGATGCCCACGGCGCCGCCGAAGGGCTTGAGCACGCGGTTCACGGTGTCGAGCGTCGGGTTCGCGTCAGGCCGCTCCTCGAGCTTCTGCAGCGCGGCGGTCGAGAGGCCGACGATGCGCGCGAACATCTCACGGTTCTTCCGCAGCACGACGGCGCGCAGGAAGCGCACAGCCTCACCGAAGCGCCACTCGCCCGAGTGCACCAGGCGAGCGACGTCTTCGAGCAGCGTCTTGCGTTGCAGCGCGCTCATCGCTGCGAGCGTCTCGCGATTCACGACAGCCCCCACGTTCGCAGGCGCGCTTCCGTCTGGCTCAAGCCGAGCGCGGGAAACTCCAGGGTCTCGCGCGGCAGCCCGAGCTCGCGCAGCAGCATCGGCAGCGAGACGAGGCGCTCGGCGAGGGCTCTGAGGCCCGCGCGCACGAACGCCTCGTCTTCCTGAAACGTCGGCAACAGGCCGCGCCAGTCGACCTCGCCGCCCTTCTCGAAGCCGTGCCACTGCGTCGTGCGCGTGATGCCCTCGAGGTCCATCTTCATCGGCGCGAAGTCGTAGACGGGCGCCAGCCACAGCGCGTCAGCGCGCTTGAGCAGGGCCGTGTTGCGCCCGTGGTTGTCGGAGTTGCCGAAGACGAGGTTCAGCACGTCACGCTGCACGTACTCGAGCAGCAGCCTCGGCCAGTCGGTGGGCGGAACGAGGCGCCGCAGCGCGAGCAGCACGTCTTGATGGCGCAGCCGCGCTCCGGGTCGCGCGCCGAGCAGGGAGAACATCGACTCCACGCCGAGGCGAACTTCGTGCCCTTCGTGACGGCGCACGTCGAAGCGGGGCAGCCACAAGCTCGGGCCCGCCTGGCCCTCGTGCAGCTCCACACCCTCGAGGGCTGACACGCCGAGCTTCACCAGCGCCTGCGCGTACACGTACTCGGAGCGAAGGATGAGCCGGTCGCGCTCCCGTTTGCTGCGCGCGAACTTCACCAACACGTGCGCCGCGGGGTTCTCGGGTTCGTCCTGCCAGACGTCGATCCACACCTCGTCTGCGTCGCGTCGCAGCAGCAGCTTGGGAGAGTCGCCGCCTGCGCCCGTCGCTCCGCCGACCTGTGCACCGTGATCAGCCGCCCACGCGATGAAGTCCTGCTCGCGGTCGATGACTTGCTGCGCAGAGAAGCGGCGAGGCGGCTCGCCCTTCGGCGGCACGGCCTCGGCGATGCGCAGGTTCCCGACGGGCGCGACCGTTCCGTGGGTGAGGAGACGGAAGTCGCTCGCGGGCGTGTCGGGCAGGTTCAGCCGCTCGAGCCACCAGCGACGCGCGTTCCCCATCGGCCGCAGGTCGTCGAGAAACGCCGGCCAGGTCGGCAGGCTCGTCGGCCCAAACTCGAGCGGCAGCGCCATGCTCGCAGCGACGTCGCAGCGGTTCGTTCCCAGCCAGCGCTCGAGAAAGTCGTAGCCGTACTCGAAGTAGCAGCGGCCCTGGTCTCCAGCCGATTCCTCGGGGAACTCGAGCGTGGCCGCCCGGTGCCAGGACCCGTCGAGAAGGGCTTCGAGCGTCGCACCAGCCATCAGTACTTAAAGTATCAGAAGAGTCTTTTGGGTGCTCCTCTTCAGCGCTTTAAAAACACGAAGACGGCGAATTCGAGCACTTTTCGTCTCTTTCAGTACGCGAAGCTCAACGTGCCGAGAGCATCGTCGGAGCGGGCGGCGGCGTGTTCTGCGCGAGCGCGTTCTTCACGATGGAGGTCGGCACCACGGCGACGCCGGCGAAGATTCCGAACGCTCGAGACGTGGGCAGGAAGCCGGCCTCGACCCCCGCGCTGAAGGCAATCTGCGGAATCGGGTTGATGTTGAGCGACACCCACCAGCCGCCGTCGACGGGCACACGCTCGGCGTCTCCGTAGAAGCCCCACGGGCCGGTCGAGGCGCCCCAGACTTCGGTGAAGTTCCACGTCGCCGTGAGTGAGGCGCCACCACGCGGGGCCGGTGTGCCCGCGAGGTCGAACGCGTTGAAGGTGAGCGTCGCGTCGAACGCCAGCTTGCCGAACGTCTTGCTCGCGTAGAGCCACGCCGAGAGGTCGAAGGTCTGCTGCAGCGCCTCACCATCGAAGCGCGTCGGCATCGACACATGCAGCGATGTGGAGAGCGTCGGCGCGAATTCGCCCTCGTCGACGAAGACGTACTTCCCCGCGAGCGAGACGCCGTCGAACGCGTGGCCACCGAGCGTGTTCGCCCACACCAGCATGTTCGCGGTCGCCAGCTGCAGCTGCAGGTGGTCGGTGAGCGAGTACTTGAGAATCAGGTTGTTCCCGTGCACGAGGTCGAGGCTCGTGCCCTGCGCGTCGCCCGAGTAGTTCGTCTCAATCTCGAAGTGGCCCGCGGGCACGATGCCGGCTGCGCAGCAGGGGCTCGGCGGCACCGCTTCGACCTCGGGCTGCTGCGCGGTCTCGTCACTCACCGAGCCGACCTGGGCAAAAGACGACCACGCCACCAGCACGGTGGACAAAGACAGCATGCGATTCGACATGTGGGAGGACTCCGGGAGGAGAGACGCCTCATGCCGTTGCAGGCTTTGCGCCGATCATGCTTCGCCAGTCGTTTCGCGAAGACACCGCCCGCGAGGGGAGGGTCGCGCGAGCGGAGCGGGTCGCTGGCTGCACGGGCGCGCGGCGACCTCACGCACCGGTCGGCGGTGACTCGCTGATCAGCTCACGACGCGCGCGCGAGCTCGGTCGTCATCACCAGCGTGAGACGCTCGATGAGCTCGGGGCCGGAGTACGGCGTGGAGAGAAGATGCAGGCCGTCATCCGACACGGCGTGCTGCTCCTGTCTTCCGCTGAGGGCGGCTCGTTGCCGTGATGGGCGCCGAAGCGGCTGAGACGCGTCACGGCACCCTTCTCACGCGCGCGGTCAGCGCCTTGAGGAAGTTGCGGAGGAATTGGTCTCCGCACGGGCGGAAGTTGCGGTGGTCGGGCTTGCGGAACAGCGCGCTCAGCTCGGGCCGTGACACCTCGAAGCCGGCCGACTTCATCATCTCGACGAGGTCGTCTTCTTTGAGCTCGAACGCGACGCGCAGCTTCTTGAGCACGGTGTTGTTGGTGACGTTGGCCTCGCGCGCGTGCGTGTGCCCCTCGGGCGGGGGACCGCGCCGGTGAATGACGAGCCCGTCGAGGAACTGGCCGAGCGTGGTGGCGTCGCACAGCACGAAGCCCGGCTCCTCATCGCGCTTGAGCAGCGCCGTCACGTGCTTCGGCGTGAGGCTTCCACCACCGAGCCGAACGATGTCGCAGAGCCCGGAGTCGCTCACGTCGAGCATGAACCGCACGCTGCGCAAGACGTCGTTGCCGATCATGCAGCTGCTTCTACCGGCGGGCGCGTTCGAGACGCGCAGGAAAGTGGAGCTATGGTTCGCGCGTGAATCGAGCGGCGATGGTGATGGTGGTCGTGGTGTTGGCGTCGACGTGCGGCACCCGGCCGAGCGTCACGCAGGCCGAGTACTGTGAGCAGCTGTCCCTCGCGCTGTGTGACTTCTTTCGCCGGTGCGGCGTCGCCGACCCCGAGGCGAGCTGCGCGGCGATGCTCACCAGCAACACGCTGCAAGCGGAGGGAACGCCGGGGTGCATGAAGGACTTTGAGCCAGAAGGCGCCGCGGAGTGTCTGGCAGAGCTGCGAATCCAGAGTTGCGGCGTGGGCGGCCCGGCGTGCAGTCCCTCGCGGCGCTCGGTCGAAGGCGCGCCCTGCAAGCTGGGCTGTGGCCCGGGCCTCAAGTGTTCCGACGCGTGTGGTCGCGGAACCTGCGTGCCGAGCTGTTCGGCTGGCACGGGGTGCGCGCCGAAGGGCGTTGGCGAGCCATGCCAGCCACTCCAGCCTCCCGGGTGCAAGACTGGACTGCGGTGTGTTGCCAATCGCTGCGCCGAGGTTCCACCTGCAGACCAGATTCCCTGTCAGTCCGGCGCCGAATGCCCTGGCGACGCCCGCTGTGAGGGTGGGACGGCGACTGACCGCCGATGTTCGTTTGGCCGCGGGTTTGGTTCGCGCTGCGACGACCAGAACCGCTGCTTGCGAGGGCTGATGTGCAGCGACGCTTCGGACGGCACCTGCCTTCGAATCGCCGATGTTGGAGGAACGTGCGGCGACAGCGTTCGCTGCCCGGCGAACACCGAGTGCTTTGGAGGCGTGTGCCTGCCACGGGGCGACGCCGGAATGCCGTGCCCGTGTTTGCCAGAGCTCTCGTGTGTCGACGGTGTGTGTGTGCTCGAACCGCGCCGGGCCGAAGGGGAATCGTGCACCGATGAGCCGACAAGCTGGTTCCAGCACTGCGGTGCCGGGCTGGCCTGCATGCCCTCTGGCGACGCGGGCGGCAGAGTCTGCGTGCCTTTCCAATACGTACCGCCGACACCGCCGTCGATGTGCCCCTGAGCACTGCAGAATTCACCCCCGAAATTCTCGAGCGTCTGCGCAGCGGCTTTGCACTTCGCTCACGCGTCGAGAACGGCTCGGTGCAGACAATGACTGCGTATGTCCTACCAGATCAGATCAGGCGACACGCTCTCGGGAATCGCAGCTCGGAACCACACGACGGTCGCGGCGCTGCTGCGCGCGAACCCGCAGATTCGCAACCCGAACCTGATCATCGCGGGCCACCAGCTCAACCTGCCGGGCTCGTCAGACAGCTTTCAGCCGGCGCCGAGTGGCGGAGGCAGCCACTACACCGTTCGCCCCGGTGACACGCTCTCGGCCATCGGCGCGCGCTTCGGCGTCAGCTACCAGTCCATCGCGGCCGCGAACGGCATCGCGAACCCGAACCGCATCTACTCGGGCCAGCAGCTCACCATTCCCGGTCGCGGCACTCCGACGCCGACGCCTGGACCGACTCCGACTCCGACTCCGACGCCGGGCCCCGTGTCTGGCATCGAGAATCGGCCCGGTGTTCGTGGCACCGCGCGGCAGGCCATCGACTTCTTCATGTCGAAGGGGCTCACGCGCGCGCAAGCGGCGGGCATCGCGGGCAACCTGCTGCACGAGTCGGGCTTCAACCCGAGCGCGGTGGGTGACGGTGGCACCTCGTTCGGCATCGCGCAGTGGCACAACGGGCGCGGCGCGGCGATGAAGCAGTGGACTGCCGCGCACGGCTACTCGCCCACCTCGTTCAAAGGCCAGCTCGAGTACCTGTGGCACGAGCTGAACAACAGCGAGCGCAACGCGCTGGGCAAGCTGCGCCAGACGAGCTCGCCGTACGACGCGGGCATGTCGTTCTGCCGGTACTTCGAGCGCCCGGCGGTCATCAACCCGGCGCGTGGGCAGGCCGCCGAGCGGTTCTACCGAGAGAGCCTCAGCTGAGCTGATCAGCGCTGGGTCTGATCATCGACCCGAACGCCGAGCACCTTCGAGAGGTGCTGCGCGACCTCGAGGGCCTGCGCCTGGTCATTGAACACGCTCAGGTCCATGCCGCGGCCGACGCTGATGGTGAAGCGCCGGCCGCCCTTCGTGCTGGCCACTCGGACCACGACGGCGGCGTGTGGCGGAACGCTGAAGCGCTCGCGAGAGGACCATCCAAACAGCTGCAGGCTGGTGACGAGGCTGTCACGGCCGAACGACTTCTCCTGCACCGCTGCGCCGAGCAGCAGCAGGAAGGGCAGGGTGACGAGGCCCGACACCAGCGCGAGGCCCAGCATCGCCGCGCTCGGGTGCCGAACGGCTGAGGAGGCCAGCATCAGGAAGGGCAGCGAGAGCACGGCCGCGAGTGAGCGACGAACGAGGCCTGGCGTGCTGCGAACGACGACGCGCTCCTCGGTGATGGCGACCTCACTGAGCCGCAGGTCGAGCGCGCTGTGGAGCAGACTGGTCACTGAGAAAATCACCCGGAAATGGGGGGGGCGTTCTGCCAAGCATCTTGGCTGAACGACGACGGGCAAGCCTCACTGATCAGCGGACAATGGTGCACCTGTTTCGAGGAGCCTTCATGACCGCCAAGATCTCGAATTCACGCACCTCGACGCTGCCCGCCGCACGGGCCACGAAGCCGGCGGTGAAGGCGACGCCAGCGCGAACCGGGTTCCTGCGCGACGAGATGTCGACTGGCCGTGGCCGCGCGCACCGCCGCTCGGCGCAGCACTCGGTGGGCAACGCTCCGGCGACGCCCGAGCAGCAGGTGCAGCGGGCGTTCGACGCGCAGATTGCGAACCTGCAGCGGGCCGTGGCGAACGGCGTTCCCGGCGCGAAGGAAGAGCTCGCCAACGTGCTGCGTGACCGCCAGGGCGTGGGCGCGGCGATGGCCGACATCGAGCAGAAGATCGCCGCGAACGAGAACCCCGAGACGTGGGCGAACGTGACGCCGAAGAGCCGCGCGCAGGCTGAACAGCGCGACATGCGCGCCCAGCTGACGAAGCAGCTGAACGACCTGAAGACGTTCGGCCTCAAGGTCGCGAAGATGACGCCGAAGGAGCGTCAGGACCTGCAGAACTTCTTCCGCCTCGCGAAGGAAGACCCCGAGGCGTTCAAGCGCTTCGTCGACGCGAACAAGCCGGGAGCGCAGGCTCCGGTGCAGGGCGCAGCGCCCGTCACGCCGAGCGCGCCGACGGGAGCTCCCGCGAACATTCAGGCCGCCATCGACTTCGGGCTCTCACAGCAGGGCGCGCCGTACGTGGGCGGTGGCAGCCCGTTTCGCTTCGGCAAGCCGGGCGACGGCAACACGTACCAGATGGAAGGGCAGAAGGCGTACGTCTCTCCGAAGGGCGTGGTCGGCTACGACTGCTCGGGCCTGATGGTGACGATGCTGAAGAAGGCGGGCATCGACTTGAGCGGCATGGCGAGCAGCCGGGCGATGAAGGCGCAGCTGCCGCAGGTGCCGAAGGATCAGCTGCAGCCGGGCGACCTGCTCGTGAAGAACGGTCACGTCGCGATGTACATCGGCAACGGGCAGATGATCGAATCAGTGCCCGGTGGCGTACATCAACGACCCTGCGTACAGCGGCCATCGGCCGGGCTAATCGGTTCCGGGAGATGAAGCCCGAAGCGAAGACGTGAGCGGTCGCGCACGGACCTGTCCATCATCAACTCGAGCGCGAACGCGAAGTCTGAGCGAAGGCGGAATCGACCAGGAAAGACAGTTGCTCTCCGGTGATGACAGGAGCACACCTGTCGCCGGAGGCACACCATGACGGCGTCGTTCGAGCAGGAAGTGCAGAGCACCGAGGCGTGGTTCGCGAGCCCTCGCTTCAAGGGCATCGTCCGCGTGCACACCGCGCGTGAGGTCGTCGAGCAGCGCGGCGCGATTCGGCAGGACTACGCCATCGCCAAAGGAGCCGCCGAAGGCTTCTGGGCGCGGCTGCTCGAGCTGTACGCGCAGGGCAAGTGCATCACCACCTTCGGCCCGTACTCACCCGGTCAGGCCGTCACGATGAAGAAGCTCGGCATCGAGGGCATCTACCTCGGCGGCTGGGCGACGAGCGCGAAGGGCTCGATGCAGGAAGACCCGGGCCCCGACCTCGCGAGCTACCCGCTGAGCCAGGTGCCGAACGAAGCCGCTCCCATCGTTCGCGCGCTGCTCACCGCCGACAAGAACCAGTTCCACACCCGCGCGCGCATGAGCGACGAGCAACGCGCGGCGACTCCCGAAGTCGACTTTCGCCCGTTCATCATCGCCGACGCCGACACGGGCCACGGCGGCGACGCGCACGTGCGCAACCTCGTGCGCCGCTTCGTCGAGGTCGGCGTGGCCGGGTACCACATCGAAGACCAGAAGCCGGGCGTGAAGAAGTGCGGCCACCAGGGCGGCAAGGTGCTGGTGAGCGAAGACGAGCAGCTCAAGCGGCTCTCGGCCGCGCGCTTCCAGCTCGACATCATGGGCGTGCCGGGAATCATCGTCGCGCGCACCGACGCCGAGTCGGCCACGCTGCTCGACGGGCGCGGTGACGAGCGAGACCAGCCGTTCGTGCTCGGCGCCACCAACACGCGGCTGCCGACGTTCCGCGCGGCGCTGCTCGCGATGCTGCGTCAGTACCGGGCCGCCGGAATCGGAGAGCTGAGCGGCCACCTGCTCTACGCCGTCTCTGACGTCGAGTTCGCCGCCGCCGACGCGTGGCTCGAGAAGAACGGGCTCTCGGCGCTCGTCATCGAGGCCGCCGCCGAGTTCAAGAAGAAGGCCGTGAAGAACGTCGACGACGCGCTCGACAAGGGCTTCGACAAGCTCGTCGACGCCTGGCAGGTCGAAGCGGGCGTGAAGACGTACGGAGAAGCCGTCGCCGAGGCGATGACGTTCCGCGCGACCGAAGGCGTGCAGTTCCCGCTCACGCCGGCGCAGTGGCTCGAGTTCTCGGGCCGCGTGGGTTGGTACGAGGCGCAAGAGAAGGCGCGCTCGATGGGCATCGACGTGAAGTGGGACTGCGAGCACGCGAAGACGCCCGACGGCTACTACCAGGTGCGCGGTGGCCTCGAGTACGCCATCGCCAAGTCGCTCGCCGCGGCGCCGTTCGCCGACATCTTGTGGATGGAGACGAAGACCGCCGACCTGCACGAGGCGAAGAAGTTCGCCGACGCGATTCACGCGAAGTTCCCCGGCAAGATGCTCGCGTACAACCTGTCGCCTTCGTTCAACTGGGACACGACGGGCATGAGCGAAGACGAGATGCGCCACTTCCCGGCAGAGCTCGGCAAGCTCGGCTTCGTCTTCGACTTCATCACCTACGGCGGGCACCAGATTGACGGGCTCGCGGCCGAGGAGTTCGCCTCGGCGCTGAAGCACGACGGCATGCTCGCGCTCGCGCGGCTGCAGCGAAAGTTCCGGTTGCTCGAGTCTCCGTACCGCACGCCGCAGACGCTCGTCGGAGGCCCGCGCGCCGACGCCGGCCTTTCCGCCATCTCGGGCCGCACCGCCACCACCAAGGCGATGGGCAAGGGCTCCACCCAGTTCCAGCACCTCGTGCAGACCGAGGTGCCGCCGAAGGTGCTCGAAGAGTGGCTCGAGCTGTGGCGCAAGCAGCACGCGTTCACCGGCAAGCTGAAGGTCTCGCTGCGGCCCAACACCGCCGGCAACGACCTGCTCGAGCTCGCGCTGCTCTCGGGCGACACCAAGGTGCTCAACGTGGTGTTCAACACCATCAAGGACCGCCGCGGCCGCAGCATCGTGTCGGTGCGTGACCAGAACAACTTCGACCTGTCACTGCGCAAGAAGCGCCTGATGACGCTCGTGCAGCTGTTCTTGATTCACCGGTACAAGGCCGACGCGGTGCACTTCCTCACGCCCACCGATGACAACTTGAAGCAGTGCGAGGGCATGAAGGCCCGCGGCATCTTCAAGTCGGTCGCGACCGAGATTGGCGAGATCATCGTCACGGAAGTCGTGAAAGACCGCGTGAAAGCGCTCGTCGGCAGCGACAAGGCCGCGCTCGAGGCGTTGATCAAAGGCTGAGCGCAACCCCCGAGCACCACCTGCTGCGCAAGCCTCACGCGTCAGCGGGTGAGTCCTTGGCCGGCGGAGGACCAGCCGGTAGTCCATGCGAATGATTCGTGGGCTCTCGTTTGGTGTGGTCCTCGGCCTGGCATTGGCTGCGTGTCCCGAACCGGTTGGTCGCGTGTGCTCTCCGTCGACGTGCCCTTCCGGCTGTTGCAGTGCGGAGGGCAGCTGTGAGCCCGGCACCTCGCGCACCGCGTGTGGAGTTCGCGGCAACCAATGCACAGCGTGTGCGCTCGCGTTCGACTGCGTGCAGTCACAGTGCGTGCTCTCTGTCGGTGCAGGAGGCGGCTCGACAGCAGGCGGCTCGACTGCAGGCGGCTCCACGGCAGGTGGTTCCACGGCAGGCGGCTCGACTGCAGGCGGCTCGACAGCAGGCGGATCGACAGCAGGCGGATCGACAGCAGGCGGCTCGACGGCAGGTGGCTCGACGGCAGGCGGCTCGACGGCAGGCGGCTCGACGGCAGGCGGCTCGACGGCAGGCG
>JBEOKA010000021.1:0-21381 GCA_040275325.1 Myxococcaceae bacterium
GCGACGGCTGGCGGAACCGCGACGGCTGGCGGAACCGCGACGGCTGGCGGCTCGGCCGACCCCAACATCACTGGCACGTACACAGCGCTCAACTTCCTCGCGAACGGCACGACCGCCACGTCGGGGGTCAACCTGAGCAGCACCACGGTCGAGGCCTACGTTCCCAACGGTTCCGGCTACACGGTCATCGCGGGCACGGGTCAGGTCAACGGCACCTTCAGCATTCCGAACGTTCCGGTCGGCACCGTGCTCGTTCGGGTCGGCCCCGCCTTCCTCGAGACCAACGCTCGACAGATCAGCTTCAACACCTACACACTCGGCCGCGCGAACCCAGCGACAGCTACCGTGAACCCCACTGGAACGAACGTCGCTGTTTCGGCGATGGCGCCGTGGATCGTGGGCCAGGATCAGCTGGTCTGGGTCTCACCGAACGTGGGCAACACCTTCTACAACTTCCCCCTCATGACCCAACCACTCGCCAGCGCGACCACCGCCACGATGTCGGCAAACTTCAGCGGCGCGAAGCTGGACAACCAGGCACTCGGTGACGACACCTGGGTGCTCCAGTACCGCGTGGCGGCAGACGGAGGCTTCTCGACGGGGACGACCGTCGCTGCGGCGCAGATCGCGCCGTTCACGCAGCTCAATGGCCAGACCACGTCGCTCACGGCGTCGCTGCTGCAGCCTCCGAACGTGCCGTCAGTCACCCAGTCCTTCGTGTGGAACCTGAACTCGTTCTCGGCGCTGCAGACGAGCCTGCCGCCTGGAACGAACCCGCGTGGCTTGCTTGCTTTTTCGCCGTTCCCCTCGACGACCCCCAACACCACCAATGTCGTCGACTCCTGGTTCGTGCAGATCCCGGCCTCGCAGCTGCCGCCGTCGTCTTTCACGCTCGTCACGCCCTTCCCCTCGGGGTGGTCGTTCGTCGGTAGAACCTTCTTCCTCATCGACACACCACGACAGGTCGCGGGCACGACGGGCCCGCTCGCGCTCAACTCGGGCATTGGGCACTACGACACGATGGCCGCGCTGACGTCGTCTCCGATCACGCCCCGACTGGGGCCGGTCACGAACGTCACGCTCAATGGCACGGCCTTCACGGCAGAGCGAACGGCCGTGGGCACCACGGTCACGCTCGGCTGGACGGCGCCGACGCTGGGCGCTGTCTCGACCTACTACGTCAGCCTGACGCGCCTGACGACCGCGAGCGGGGCGGCGACCGCTGCAGCCGAGAGCTTCGAGTTCTCGACCGCGAACACGAGCCTGCTGCTTCCCGCAGGCCTCCTGATCTCGGGCCAGCCGTACGTGGTGCAGGTCGAAGCCAGCAGCGGCGCGTTCAACGCACGCACCGAGTACGGCTCACGCGATGTCCCGCGGGCCTTCGCGACCATCGTCACGCCCATCTTCAGGCCGTGACGACGCGGTTCCGCCCGGCGCTCTTGGCGGCATAGAGCGCCGTGTCGGAGCGCTTCACCCACGCCTCGGCGCTCTCGCCCCGCTTCCAGAACGCGGCGCCCAGCGAGGCGGTGATGCGCAGCACCTTCTTCTCGAAGGGCACCTGCAGCTCGGCGATGGCGTGGCGGGCCTTCTCGGCCAGCGCCTCGAGCTCGTGCTGGTCGACGTCGCGCATCAGCACCACCAGCTCTTCACCGCCGTACCGCGCCACGAAGTCGCCCTTGCGCTTGAAGACCCGCACGCAGGTCTGCGCCACGGCCGCGAGCACCGCGTCTCCGGCCGGGTGGCCGTACGTGTCGTTGACCTGCTTGAAGTGATCGAGATCGATCATCACGAGCGCCGCGCCGCCGGCCCGCAGCGCCGCCAGCTCGACCGTGCGCGAGAGCTGCTCGTCGAACGCGCGCCGGTTGTAGAGGTGGGTGAGCGCGTCGGTGGTGCTCTCTTTGCGCGCCGTCTCGAGCTGCGTGCCCAGCGTCTCGAGCTTCTCGGCGAGCGACTGCATTTGCGTCTGCTGCCGCGCGCGCCGCGCCTCGAACACGGCCTGCACCTGCGCCACCGCCTCGAGCGCGACCGAGCGGATCTCGACGGGCGACGACTTGCCCAGCTTGAAGGCGAGCTGCGAGAGCGTGGCCGTCACCTTCGCGTCATCGGCGGCGTCGTCGACCACCAGCCGGTTGAGCCCGCCGACGAAGGCCCAGACGACCTCTCGCAACGAGTCCTGCACCTGAGTCATCTCAAACTGTTCTGACTGACGATGTTGGGTGAAGGCGCGGCGCAGGCCGGGGTAGTCGCGACGGCCAGCGGTCTTGCCGACCCCACCCGGAGCCTCGACTCCGGCGACGACGTGCTGCGCCCACTGATCGAACAACGCCTCGGTGCGCCGTGCGTCCTGGCGTGAGAGATCGAACGCATAGCGCCCGAAGTCACGGAGCACGCCGCTCAGCGCATCGATGAGCTCGTCGACAGAACCGGTCTGATTCATGACGAATGAGGGCTCTGCAAACGGCTCTCCACACGCGCGCGAAGACCTTGCGTGATCGCGCGCCTTGTGTGCTATGGGCCGCGCGCTCTCTTCACCCCTGAGGAATCAAGCTCATGAAGCTCTCAAGACTTGCGGGTCTTGCCGGGTTGTTCCTGCCGGCGCTCGCTCTCGCCAGCGAGGCCAACCTCGTTCTTCCCGATCTCGCCAGCCAGCAGTTCCTCGGCCTCGACGGCAAGACGCTGCTGATGATCGGCATCGTCGTCTCGGCCCTCGGCCTCGTCTTCGGCGCGGTGCAGTACAGCCAGCTGAAGAACCTGCCGGTTCACAAGTCGATGCTCGAGATCAGCGAGCTCATCTACGAAACCTGCAAGCAGTACATGGTGACGCAGGGCAAGTTCATCCTCATCCTCGAGCTGTTCATCGGCGCGGTCATCGCGGCGTACTTCTCGATGGCGCACGTCGACGGCAAGGCCGCTGAGTGGCCGACCGCCGCGCGCGTGCTGATCATTCTCGTGTTCTCGCTCATCGGCATCGCGGGCAGCTACGGCGTCGCCTGGTACGGCATTCGCGTGAACACCTTCGCGAACTCGCGCGCGGCGTTCGCCTCGCTCATGGGCAAGCCCTTCCCCACGTACGACATTCCGCTCAAGGCCGGCATGTCGATCGGCATGATGCTGATCTCGGTCGAGCTGCTCCTGATGCTCATGATCCTCGTGTTCGTGCCGCCCGAGCTCGCGGGCTCGTGCTTCATCGGCTTCGCGGTCGGTGAGTCGCTGGGCGCCTCGGCGCTGCGCATCGCCGGCGGCATCTTCACCAAGATCGCCGACATCGGCTCCGACCTGATGAAGATCGTCTTCAAGATCAAGGAAGACGACGCTCGCAACCCTGGCGTCATCGCCGACTGCACGGGCGACAACGCCGGTGACTCGGTTGGTCCTTCGGCCGACGGCTTCGAGACCTACGGCGTGACGGGCGTCGCGCTCATCACCTTCATTCTGCTCGCGGCGCCGAACCCGTCGGTGCAGGTGCAGCTGCTGGTGTGGATCTTCGCGATGCGCGTGATGATGGTCGTCACCAGCTTCCTCTCGTACACGGTCAACAACGTCATTCAGAAGGGCCGCTACGCGAACGCCGACAAGATGAACTTCGAGCACCCGCTCACCCAGCTGGTGATCCTCACCTCGGTGCTGTCGGTCGCGGTCACCTTCATCGCCTCGTACCTCCTCATCCCCAACCTGAACGGCGACTCCACGATGTGGTGGAAGCTGTCGGCGATCATCACGTGCGGCACGGCCGCCGGTGCGCTGATTCCCGAGCTGGTGAAGGCGTTCACGTCGACCGAGTCGCGCCACGTGCGCGAAGTCGTGACGGCGTCGAAGGAAGGCGGAGCGTCGCTCAACGTCATCTCGGGTCTCGTCGCCGGTAACTTCTCGGGCTACTGGATGGGCGTGGTGCTCGTCGGCCTGATGGGCGCGGCGTACTGGGTGTCGATGCAGGGCCTCGGGCAGCTCTTCGTGCAGGGCGGCGTCGACCCCTCGCCCGTCTTCGCCTTCGGCCTCGTGGCCTTCGGCTTCCTCGGTATGGGCCCGGTCACCATCGCGGTCGACTCGTACGGCCCGGTGACGGACAACGCGCAGTCGGTCTACGAGCTCTCGCTCATCGAGACGATCCCCAACATCAAGGACGAGGTGAAGAAGCAGTTCGGCTTCGAGCCCAACTTCGAGAAGGGCAAGGAGTACCTCGAGGAGAACGACGGCGCGGGCAACACGTTCAAGGCCACTGCCAAGCCGGTGCTCATCGGAACCGCCGTCGTCGGCGCGACCACGATGATCTTCGCCATCATCTTCTCCATCACGGGCGGCCTGAAGACCGACCTCAACCTGCTGTCGATCCTCCACGCGCCCTTCCTGCTCGGCCTCGTCATGGGCGGCGCGATGATCTACTGGTTCACGGGCGCGTCGATGCAGGCCGTGTCGACGGGCGCGTACCGCGCGGTCGAGTTCATCAAGCAGAACATCAAGCTCGAGGGCGTCGAGAAGGCGTCGGTCTCTGACAGCCGCAAGGTCGTCGAGATCTGCACGCAGTACGCGCAGAAGGGCATGTTCAACATCTTCCTCGCCATCTTCTTCGGCACGCTCGCCTTCGCCTGCTTCGAGACCTACTTCTTCATCGGCTACCTCATCTCGAGCGCGCTCTTCGGCCTCTACCAGGCCGTCTTCATGGCGAACGCCGGTGGCGCGTGGGACAACGCCAAGAAGCTCGTCGAGACCGAGCTGAAGGCGAAGGGCACCGAGCTGCACGCCGCCACCGTCGTTGGCGACACCGTCGGCGACCCGTTCAAGGACACGTCGTCGGTCGCGCTGAACCCCGTCATCAAGTTCACGACGCTCTTCGGTCTGCTCGCGGTCGAGCTCGCCATCGAGCTGCGCAAGTCGAACGTCGAGTCGGGCAACACCATCACCCTCGCGCTGGCGGCCATCTTCTTCGCCATCTCGGCCTTCTTCGTGTACCGGTCGTTCTACGGCATGCGCATCGAGTCGGGCGTGAAGGGCGACAGCGTGCCGGCGAGCACCGCGAAGGCCGCGGCCTAAGCGCCCAACACGTCGTTTCAGTCACGGGCTTCGTTCCTTCGGTGGGACGAAGCCCGTTGTCTTTTCGGGCGCTCCCGCATCGGGAGGCTCGAACGCGGCTCGGCTCTCGACCCGCTCGATGAAGAGCCCGAAGCGCTCCTCACGCTGGTTGGGGCATCGAACCTGCACCCGCACGGGCCTCGTTCGCGAGGCCTCCAGCGCCCCGGCTGCGAAGGCGGAGGAAACTCGAGCTGCCTCGAGAACGCTGGCCACTGAGCGCGTGGCTGGTGACGTTGGGCGGCGGTGACATCACGTCGATCGCCTCGAAGGTCACCGGCGGAGACTCGGCGCTCACGATGCGCCACTGCGCGACCCGGGCCGACGAACCAGCGCCGACCACGACCATCACGTCGAGCTCTTTCGGCATCACGTCGGAAGCACAGCACGCCGAACTCGCGTGAGTCCGCACCCGCGAACACCAGCCAGAAGAGTGCGCTCAGCATCAGCTCGAACGCGTCGTGACCAGCTCGACCTCACGGCTCGGCTTCCGCTCGGGTACGGGCTCGAGCGTCGGGTGACTCGTGCTGGTCGGCCCCAGATTTCCCTGCGAGGTCGCGGTCGTCGACTTCGGCTTCCACACCTTGATGCGCTCGAGGCGCGGGCCGTCTTTCGAGTGCACGACGAACGTGAAGCCGGCGTGGGTGAAGCGGTCTCCGGCCTCGGGAATGACGCCGGCGAGCTGCGCGACGAAGCCGCCGAGCGTCTCGAACTCCCCCTCGGGGAACGTGAAGTTGAACGCCTTCGCGAACTCACTGCGCTCGAGCATCGCGTCGACCAGCACGCTGCCGTCGGGCTGCTTCTCGAACGGGCTCTTGGCCTCGTCGAACTCGTCGCCGATGTCTCCGACGATCTCCCGCAGAATGTCCTCGAGCGTCACGATGCCCGAGAAGCCGCCGTACTCGTCGACGACGACGGCCATGTGAATGCGCTGCTTCTGCATGTCACGCAGCAGGTCGCCGATGGGCTTCACCCAGGGCACGTACACGGCGGGCCGCAGCAGGTCCTGCAGCAGAATGAGGTCGGGGTTCTGCATCAGCGGCACGATGTCGCGCACGTGGAGGATGCCCACGATGCTGTCGATGCTCTCGCGGTACACCGGAATGCGCGAGTGCCCCTGCTCGGCGATCGACTGGAAGATCTCGGTCATCGGCCTCGACGCTTCGATGGCCACCACGTCGGTGCGGGGCACCATCACGTCACGACACGTTTTGTCCGACAGCCGGAAGATGGAGCGGATCAGCTGCGGCGCGCCGCGGTCGACCTCTTCGTTCTGCGCCTGGCGAATGAGCTGCTTCTCGAGCTCCTCCAGCGGCGGCGGCGGCGGCACGAACGTGACCTTCGCGTTGAAGAGGCCCAGCACCACGTTGATGGGCACGACCAGCACCCGCACCATCGGCGCCAGCACCGACGAGACGCCCAGCGCCAGCCACGAGAAGCCGAGCGCCCACGACTCGGGGTTCTGAATCGCGAACGAGCGGAACGAGACGTCGATGACGGTGGCCACCATCGCCACCAGCAGCGCCGAGACGAGCGGCGTCAGCATCACCCACGCGCCCGCATCAGCAGGGCCGAAGACCAGGTCGAGCATCTTGGGCGGCACCAGCACGCCGATGGCGGCTCCGGTGAACCCCAGCAGCACCATGCCCGAGCGCAGCGCCGCGGCGGTCGCCTCGACGTCAGACTTCAGCTTCAGCAGCCGGCCACCTCGACGGGGGTGCTCCTTCGAGAGCGCCTTCACGCGAACGTCTGACAGTGACTGCAGCGCCGCTTCGACCGCTGCCAACAGGCCACGAGCGGTCAACAGCACCGCCAACACCACCCACATGGCCCAGGTCGACATCGCAACCCACAATCTAACTGAGTTGGCCCGCCCTCCCCACTCGCCAACTCGGCAGCCATGGAAGGGGCTGAAAACAGACGCTAAGAGGACCTGGTGCGATTCGTCCTCACCCTCGCGCTGACCATGGCCTGCACGGCGGGAGCGTGGCCGGTCGACTGGGTGCACGACGTCGAGCCCGGCAAGGAGCGGTTCGTGAAGCTCCCGACGCTCGACTGGTGGCAGGTCGAAGACCCGAAGGTCGCCAGCGTCGAGTGGCTCGCGGACTCGAACGAGCTGCTGCTGTCGGGCCTCAAGGCCGGGCGAACGGTGGTGCTCCTCGGCGCGCAGGGAAAGGTCGCCGCGTGGCGGCTGCGCGTCGGCGGCAAGCCCGTGCAGGACGAGAAGCTGAGCACCGCGGCGCAGAAGGCCTGCCCGGACCTCAAGTGGACGCCGCTCGAAGACGTGAAGCTCACCGTGACGGTGCACAACGACGGCTGCCGCCAGGCGCTGCTGGCCCTCTTCCAGACCGACGCGGTCGAAGCGCGCGCCATCGAGCTCACCTGGTCGCAAGACGCACTGCAGTCGCAGCTGAAGGAGCTGCAGAAGGCGTTCGAGCAGGTCGCGAAGGGAAAGGTCACCGCGAAGTACGTGGGCGCTGGGCTCGTGCTGAGCGGCACCGTGAGCGAGAGCGAGTACCGCAAGGTGCTGTGGGAGGTGCTCAAGCGGTCGCTGGGCCGGTTTGCGCTCGATGATCAACTGACGGTACTGCCAGCCAGCGACGGCGGCGTTCGCTGAGCCACCGAAAGTCCGACTGCGCGCTGGCTTCGTCGGGCACAAGAGCCGTCGCACCGCACAGACTTGCGAACGGAAGTTGCCGCACGAAGCCGCCGCACACGGATGCCGCCGCACGTGCCCGCACGAAATGGCCGCCGAAAATCCCCGGAATCCTCCTCGTACGCGCTGCATCCACTCCAACGAACGCGCACCGCATGCCGCGGGCGCCGAACCCGAAGGAGCAACACCATGCTGACCAGGATCCTCCCCAACAACGAACACACCATCGAGCGCGTGCTGCGCGTGGTGGTCGGCCTCGGCGCGCTGAGCACCGTCTTCGTCGGCCCGCAGACGAGCTGGGGCCTGCTCGGCCTCATCCCGCTCGCGACCGGCCTCATCGGCAGCTGCCCCATCTACACGGCGCTCGGCTTCAGCACCGCGGGCAAGAAGTAGCAGTGACGTGCTGCTCGCCCCGAGCAGCAACTTCGACCATGGTGGTGCCCATGCGCGACGAGGCGGTTCTCGTACAGCAGGCCGTGGCGGGTGACGCTGCGGCCTTCTCTGCGCTGGTGACGATGTGGCGGGCTCCGGTGTTCCGCTTCGCGCGACGGTTGCTGCACGACGATGCCGCCGCCGAAGACGTGCTGCAGGAAACCTTCCTCACCGCGCACCAGCGGCTCTCGACCTGGCGTGGCGAAGGCACGTTCAAGAGCTGGCTCTTCGCCGTCGCCCGCAGCCACGTCTTGATGCACCAGCGGCGGCGGGTGGGTGAGCCGAAGACGTACGAGCCGATGGAGTCACTCCCCGAGCTGGGCGCCGAAGCCGGCTGGGGCCAGCAGATGGACCCGCAGCGACTCACCGAGCGCCTCGAGCAACACACGCTGTTCGAAAACGCGCTGGCCTCGATGGACCAGGAAGAGCGCGAGGTGCTGATGCTGCGCGACGTCGAAGGGTTGTCTGGTGACGAGACCGCGGCGGCCCTCGGCTTGACGCTCGCAGCGATGAAGAGTCGACTCCACCGTGCCCGTCTGCGACTGGTCGCTGCCGTGAAGAAAGGAGCCTGAACGATGAGCACTCCAAAGACCGTCGGCGGGCTCGACTGTTTCGAAGTCCTCGCGCAGCTGTCCGACTACCTCGACGGTGAGCTCGAGCAGGGCGACAAAGCGAAGATCGAAGCGCACCTCGCAGGCTGCGAAGAGTGCACGCGCTTCGGCGGCGAGTTCGGCGCGGTGGTGAAGGCCCTGCGCACGCGGCTGGCTGACGACGAAGTTCCGGCGGCGGTCGCCCAGAAGCTCGACGGCGTCTTGCCGGCCTGAGCTACTTGAAAAAGGAAAAGGCCGGGAAACCCGAAGGCCCCGGCCCTTCATGCTCCGACGCCCGGCTGATCAGCCGCGCTGAATGCGCACGTACAGGCGGCGCAGGTCTTCGTTGATCTTCACGAAGTCGGTCTTGCCCTTCTCGTCGGCGAGCTGCTTCTCGAGGTCGGGAAGAATGCCCTTCGCGGCCTTCATGGCGTCGGCGTTGTCGTTCACGAGCCAGTCGGTGGCCTGAATGATCGACAGGCGCGCGTCGAGGTTCTGCTCCTTGAGGCGCTTGAAGAGCTCGGGAGCGAACGCCGCGTTGTTGCCGCGACCCACCTCGGCCGCAGCGCGCTCACGCACGGTGTCGTTCTTGTCGTCGAGCTTCTTCGCCCAGCAGGCCGCGTCGGTCTTGCACTCGCCCGAGGCCAGCAGCCGCGCCTTGTGCTGTGCCACGCGCTCGACGTGACGCTTGATGGCGCCCTCGACGCCGTTCTTGCAGTCGGGGTGGTTCTCTTCTTCGCCCTTGCAGCCGGCTTCGGTCTTCTTGCCCTCTTCGGCCGTCGCCTTGTCGAAGGCGGCGATGTCCTTCTCGGTGCCCATCATGGTGATGCCGCGCATGATCTCGTCGCGCGCGTCCCAGTACGGGGCCTTGCCGAGGAAGGTGATGAGCGCGGGCACGCCTTCGGAGTTGCCGATGCGCACCAGCGCGAACACGCACTCACGCACCACGCCGGCGTCAGTCTTCGCGTCGGTCACCAGCGCCGAGAGCGGCTTGACGGCGTTCTTCGAGCGCATGCGGCCGAGCGCGTCGGCGGCGCGGCCCTGCAGAATCGCGCGAATGTCGTCGTAGTCGGTCTTGGGGTTCAGCATGCCGAGCAGCGCCTTCTCGGCCCGCATGTCGTGAAGGTCACCGAGCACCTGGGCCGACTTGGCCTGCAGGGCGACGTCCTTGATGTTGTTCTTCGCGGCCCACTCGTACATCGCCTTGTCCGAGCCATCGAGCACGGGCAGCAGCGCGTCGGCCGCGGGCGTGCCCATCTGGTACAGCGCGAACGAGGCCTCGAGGTAGAAGCTGACGCCCTTGCGCTCCTTGAACATCGCCTTCACGAGCGTGGGCACGGCGCGTTTGTCGCCGATGTTGCCGAGCGCGATGATGGCCTTCTTGGTGACGAAGGTCTCTTGCGTGTCGTCGGAGGCGATCTTGTCGAGCGCCTCGAAGCCCTCTGGTGCCTTGATGTCGCCGAGGCCGTCGATGGCAGCGAGCACCGTGTAGTTGTCCTTCACGCCGAGCAGCTTCACGAGCGTGGTGGCCGCCTTCGGGCTGCCGATGTTGCCGAGCGCGTTGGCGATCTCCTTGTCGAGGCCCTTCTCGTCGGTGTCGCCGGGCGCGAACACGATGGCGTTGGTGAGCGCCTCGATGCTGGTGTCGCTCTTCGCCTCTCCGAGGACGCGCGCGATGTCGCGGCGAACTTCAGCCGACTTCTCGGAATTGAGCCGCTCGTGCAGCATCGGCAGCATCGCCGGGCCCATGTTCTTCGACGAGCGCAGGTCTTCGATGGCCTTGAGCTTCTCCTTCTTTCCCTTGGCGCCCTCGATGCGCTTCGACCAGTACTCCGGCGTGGTCGGGTCGCCTTTGCACCCCGTGAAAACCAGCATCAGCGCCAGGCCTGCCATTGCGAGCAACGAACGCATGCGAACCCCCAGACGGGTGTGAGAAACCGCCCGCCTCGTATGCCCGCCCTGTAGCCGGGTCAACGAACACCTGCCTCAAGCCCGCGAAATGACAAACCGCGTCGGGATGTGGGAGACCTGCGCAACCTTTCCCCACATCGTCCGACACTGTGATCAGCCATGACCATCAAGATTCAGCGTGGGCGGCAGTTCCTCGCGGGTGAAGTGAGCACGCAGCTCTTCGACCAGAAGGGCAAGGCGGGCACGTACCTGGCGCAGGCGTCGGCGAAGCTGGTGGCGCAGCAGCTTCAGGTTCAGCTGGAGGGACCTGCTGGAGCGGTGAAGCTCGCCACGGCCGATGACTGGTCGAAGTTTCTCGCCGAGCACGCCAGCACGTCGGAGCAGACGAAGCAGTTCGCCGACTCGTTCGGCATCACGTTTCACGACTTCGTCAACGCGCTCGACGACGCAGCGGCCTCTGACGCGAAGGGCCTGACGCTCGACCTGCGGCCGACGAGTGAGCTCGCGATGGCACTGTCGCTCGACACCGTCGACGGCGACTACGCGACGAAGGCAGCGGCCGGCACGAAGCTGAACCTCACCGGAGAAGGTGGCGTCACCGACGTCGCCGAGATCGCGGGCACGGCCACCATCGGCCCCGAGATTCTCAACACGCCCATCGGCAGCGACTGGGAGCGCGACCGCACCGAGCAGGAGGCGTGGGCGGACTTCAAGGTGAAGGACGGCTCGAACCGCATCTTCCGCACCACCAACGGCAGTGAGGTCTTCAACAAGCTGCACAAGCCGAAGTGGGAAGACCCCGAAGCGATGGCGCTGGTCGACGCGTTCACCATGCCGATGCACCTCGAGATCTCCGAGACGAAGCCCGACGGCACGCCGGTGTTCCAGGACAAGGACGAGATGTTTCGCGAGACGTACTTCGACGATCGCAGCGGCGCGCTGGGCAAGGCCGGCGCCTCGGTGCGGGCGCGCGTGCGCTTCGACGACAAAGAGCCGTACCCCGTTCGCCGCGTGCTGATTCAGGCGAAAGAAGGGCGTGAAGTGACCGGCGAGTCGTCGGCGGTGCACAAGTTCGAGAAGCGCTTCGAGGGCACCTGGTCGGCCGACGAGATGAAGGCGCAGGAGCTGCTCAAGACCGGCAAAGACACCGACGGCACGAGCCCGCTGAAGGTCGCGCAGATGCTCTACAAGCTCGCGAAGGACAAAGGCACGCTGCCCGCCGACGAGAACCTGCGGCTCGAGCCCAAGACCATCGTGCTGCAGAAGCGCCGCCGCTCGCACATGGTGTTCGAGAACGTGTCGGCGGTGAAGGCGACGCGCTCCGAGGTGCAGAAGGAGATCGACACCCGCAAGGCCGCGAACCAGCCGGTCCCCGAGGCGCTGCAGAAGTACGCCGACAAGCTCGACCAGCAGATCGCGTTCCTCGACGAGGCGAGCGCGCTCCTGCGCAAGCACGGCAACTCCATGCCGTCGAACACCGACGGCTTCATCATCTCGGCCGACCGCTACTCGGTGTACGACCCGTCGGCACGCAAGGCCCAGCCCAACGACATCGACGACGAAGGCGGTCGCGTGGGCCGTGGTCTGCACCTCGAAGCCGAGTGGGACACGGCATCGTCCGACCCGTTCGAGAAGGCGATGAAGAGCATCTCGCAGAAGCTCGCGGCCACGCCGCCTCCAGCGAACCAGGCCGAGCTCGAGGCCGACCTCGCGAAGCTGCAGGGTATGGCGACCACGATTCGCAAAGACGTCTCGAGCGCCGTCGAGCTGATGAAGCAGAAGATGGTGGGCGCAGGGCTCGAGCTCGACGACAAGAAGCTGTCGAAAGAAGAGCGCGCCAGCGGCTTCATGGACGACAAGAAGCGCCCGGTCTTCTGGCTCTGAAGTAAGGCGTGCGCATGCCGCGCATCGTGTTCATGGGCACGCCGCCCTTCGCCGTGAAGTCACTCGAGGCCTGTCTGGGTCTCGGAGAAGTCATCGCCGTCGTCACCCAGCCCGACAAGCCGAAGGGTCGCGGGCAGGAGATGGCGTTCTCGGCGGTGAAGACGTTCGCGCTCGAGAAGAACCTGCCGGTGTTGCAGCCCGTGAAGATTCGCGGCACCGACTTCGCCGAGCAGCTGCGCGCGCTGAACGCCGACGTGGCCGTGGTGACCGCGTACGGAAAGATCCTGCCGAAAGACGTGCTCGACGCTCCGAAGCATGGCTGCGTGAACGTGCACGCGTCGCTGCTGCCGCGGTTTCGGGGAGCGGCTCCCATTCAATGGGCCATCGCCTCGGGCGACGCGAAGACCGGCGTCTGTCTGATGCGCATGGACGAGGGAATGGACACGGGGCCCGTCATCGATCGCGCGGAGCTGCCCATCGGACCGACCGATACGTCGGCGTCGCTCCACGACTCGCTCGCGATGCTCGGTGGAGACGTGCTCCGCCGTGCCCTGCCCCGCTACCTCGCTGGCGATTTGCAGCCCGTGGCCCAGCCGTCCGACGGCGTGGTGATGGCGCCGATGATCAAGAAGGAAGACGGCGCGCTCGACTTCACGAAGAGCGCTGCCGAGCTCGAGCGTCGGCTTCGCGCCTTCACGCCGTGGCCGGGCGCGTTCACCAAGCTCGAGGGAGCGCTCTTCAAAGTCCACGCAGCGTCGGTCGCGAGCGGCACAGGTGAGCCCGGCACCATTCTCGCTGCGACGAACGCAGGCATCGAGGTCGCGTGTGCCGAAGGTTCTCTGCTGATGACCTCGGTGCAGCTCGAAGGCAAACGCGTCATGACGGCGCAGGAGTTCCTCACCGGGAAGAAGCTGCTGCCCGGCTCGAGGCCGTTCGCGTGACACGGGGCCTGTGCAGTTTGCTCAGGGCGGGTTAGGGGCCCGTGCAGGAGTCTCTTCTGATCGATCTCTGTGAAGGCTGCGGCATGTGCTGCAACGGAACGTTGTTCAACTACGTCACGCTCGTCCCCGACGACATGGCGAAGCTCGAGAAGTACCCGCAGCTGCGCTTCAAGGAGCGCAACGGTCAGGGCACCTTCAATGAGCCGTGCGTGCTGCACACCGGCAAGGGCTGCTCGGCGTACGAAGACCGCCCGGCGACGTGTTCGCGCTACGTCTGCGGTGTGCTGCTGCTCGTCGCGAAGGACGAGCTGACCGAGCTCGAGGCCGTCAACGTCATCAAAGAGGGCCGCGCGCTCGTCGACAACGTGAAGGAGCTCATCCCCTTCGCGCCCGGTGAGCCGCTCGCCGTCAGCACGTGGGAAGCCGCGCCCGAAGAGTTCTCTGACGAGGCGAAGCTCGCGTGGGAGCGCACCGCGTACCACCTGCAGAAGTACTTCCTGCAGACGCTCAAGCCCGACCCGGTGGCCACCGACGACGTTCACCCCGTCGCAGAAGGTGGAGTGACTACAGGGAAGCGGATAGAGCGCACGAATGCCCCGCCGCGTGCTCGTGCTTCATGGACCGACGCTGAACCTCGAGGCCGTGCTCGGCCGGCCCCTGTCGGCCCTCGACGAAGAGCTGGTGACGAAGGGTGAAGCGCTCGGCCTGACGGTCGAGACGTTTCAGGCGAGCGGTGAGGCGGCGTTACTCGACGCCTTGCTCGAGAAACGCGAAGGGCTCGTCGGCGTCATCGTGAACCCGGCCTCGCTCGCGCCCGTGTGCTTCTCGATCGCCGACGCCGTCGAGGCGCTCGCCATTCCGTGCATCGAGGTGCAGCTGAAGCACGACGCGAAGTCACGCGGCCGCAGCGCGCTCAAGCGCGTCGTCGAGAAGCAGTTCCACGGCCACGGCCTCGACGGGTACTTCAAGGCGCTCGTGTCGCTCTCGAAGCACGAAGCCGCTGCTCCTGTGGAGACGAAGGAAGAAGAACCGGCCGAAGAAGCAGAAGCCTCGACACCGAGCGCGCCGCGCGGAAAGACGATTGGGCGGCAGAAGCCGGCTTCGAGCGCCGAGCCCGCGGTGAAGGGCAAGACCATCGGCAAAGCGCCGGCGGGCAAGTCCATCGGCAAGGCCGAGAGCGCACCTGCGAAGTCGGTCGCGGCCGGCACCATCACGCGGGCGCTCGTGCGCGACCAGGTCTCGGCCCGCCTCAAGAAGACGCTGAGCCCCGACGAGTTCGCGCAGTGGGCGCGTTCACAGTGGGCGGCGATTCAGCGCGGCGTGCCGGCTGAAGACCCGAAGCTCGAAGACGTGCTGTTGCTGTTGTCGACGAGCGCGAAGGCGAGCGACCACGTCCTCCTCTCCTACGCGGCGAAGCTCGAGTCATGACGCCTCCCGCGAAGAAGACGACCCGCGCGCCGCTGGTGCCGCCGAAGAAGAAGGCACCGCTCTCGGCGCGTGGGCTCGCGATTCAGGTGCTGTCGCGCGTGGCCGCGACCGACGCGTACCTGAACGTGGTGCTCGACACCGTGCTCGACGAGTTCCAGCCGAAAGACCCTCGCGACGCGGGGCTGGTGACCGAGCTCTGCTACGGCGCGACGCGACGCCAGCTGACCCTCGACTACGCGCTCACCACGGTGGCCGACCGCAAGCTCGAGTCCATCGAAGACAAGGTGCTCGCGGCGCTGCGGCTCGGGGCGTACCAGCTCTTCTACATGCGGGTGCCGAAGCACGCGGCCGTCGGAGAGACCGTCGACGCGCTGAAGTCACTCGGCCTCGAGCGCGCGACCGGCTTCGTGAACGCGATTCTCCGCAAGCTGTCTGCGATGGAGGCGCCTCCGCTGCCGGCCGGAGACGACGCGTCGAAGTTGGCCATCACCGAGAGTCACCCCGAATGGCTCGTGCGGCGCTGGCAACGGCAGTTCGGCCCCGAGCGCGCGGCCGCGATGGTGAAGGCCGACAACGACCCGCCGAACGTGGTGATTCGCGCGAACACCTCGAAGACGACGCGTGACGAGCTGCTCGCCCAGCTGCTCGACGTGGGCGTGAAGGCGCACGCGGCGGCGACGTCTCCCGTGGGCATCGTGCTCGAGAACCCCGGCCGCGTGGAGGACCTGTTCGGCTACGCAGAAGGCCTCTGGCAGGTGCAGGACGAAGCGGCCCAGCTCGTCGGCGTGTACGCGCAGCTGCCCGAGGGCGCGAAGGTGCTCGATGCGTGCGCGGCTCCGGGCGGAAAGGCGTGTCACGCGGCCGAGCGAAACCAGGTGCTCGCCATCGACGTGCACGCGAACAAGCTGCCGAAGATCGAGAGTGAAGCGCGTCGCCTCGGCCTCAAAGAACGCCTCTCGAGCCGTGCGCTCGACGCCTCGAAGCTGCCTGATGACCTCGGCGAGTTCGACGTGGTGATGGTCGACGCGCCGTGTTCGGGGCTGGGCACGCTGCGCCGTCACCCCGAGCTGCGCTACCGCCGCACCGAGAAGGACTTCGCAGGCCTCGCGACCCTGCAGCGCGAAATTCTCGAGTCGTGTCAGCGCCACGTCGCGCCCGGTGGCCTGCTCGTCTACGCGGTGTGCACGACCGACCCGACCGAAGGCGCCGATCAGATCGAGCTCTTCCTGCGCAGCCACCCCGACTTCACCGCCGAGCCGCCACGCGTGACGGGCCTGCCGCTCGTGCAGGGCTATCTGCGCACGCTGCCGGGACCCGAGGGCTTCGACGGCTTCTTCGCCGCGCGCCTTCGCCGCATGTACTGAACAAAGGCTCCCATGCGCTTGCGAGCGCAGCCGGAGTCGGCTCCAGTCGCTCACGTGCCCACGGCCCACGCCCTGCTCACGCTGTCGCGAGCCCTTCACGGCGTCGAGTCGCTCGAAGCCCTGATGAAGCAAGTGCAACAAGCGCTCCTCGACAACACACGGTACCGCTACACGTACCTGCACCTGCTGCCACCCGACGGGAAGACGTTCGAGGTCATCGGCTTCATTCCGCACAGCGCAGCCCTGGTGCAGCAGCGAGGCATCGACTTCAGCAAGGATCAGCTGCTGCAGCTCGCGGTCACGGCAACCGAGCCCTTCGTAGTCCCCGACCTGCGCCTGCACCCGCTCGCCGATCAGCAGCAGGTCGAGTTCTTCGGCAACCGCACGTCGATCGTGGTGCCGATGTTCGACGGCGATGCGCGCCTGGGGCCGCTCGTCGTCGCCACCTACGCCGCCGAAGGCGTGCTGCCGCCCACCGAGGCCGAGTACGACTTCATTCTGCACCTCGCCTCGCTCGTCGCCGTCGTCATCGGCCGACTCCGCGCCGACACCGCCAGACGAGACGCCGAGGCGCGCGCTGCCAGCACCGTGCGCATGCAGTCGCTGGGGCGCATGGCCGGTGAGGTGTCGCACGACTTCAACAACCTGCTGGTCGCGATTCTCACCAACGTCGGGCTGGCCATCGAAGAGCTGGGCTCCAACCCCGCGGTCGAGCTGCTCGAAGACGTGCGCGCGGCTGCGAACCGAGCGAGCCGCCTCACGCGCCAGCTGCTGGCCTTCTCGCGCGGGCAGGTGCTGAACCGGGTCGAGATCGACGTGGCCTCGCTGTTCGCCTCGATGAGGAAGCTGGTGGCGCCGCTGCTGCCCGCACACGTCACGCTCACGGCGCAGGTGCACGAGCCGATGGTGCCGTTGTCGGGCGACGTCGATCAGCTCGAGCGTGCGCTCACCAACCTCGTCGTGAACGCCCGCGACGCCATCGGCGAGCGGCCGGGCCGAATCACGCTCGACGCCGAGATGATGCAGGTGACGGACGAGACCATCGCCGCGCAGCAGGAGCTCACCCGCGGGAGCTGGGTGGTGTTGGCGGTGACGGACGATGGCGCGGGTATGGACGCGGTGACCCGCACGCGCGTGTTCGAGCCGTTCTTCACCACCAAGTCGGCCGAGCGCGGCACGGGGCTCGGGCTGGCAGTCGTCGACGGCGTGGTTCGCCAGCACGGAGGCTCGGTGCACCTGTACAGCGAGCCTGGCCAGGGCACGACGGTGAAGCTCCTGCTCCCGGTCGAGCTCGGGCAGCGCACCACACCGACGCCGCGGCCTGCACCACCGCGCCGCCACGGAGAGCGGGTGCTGCTCGTGGACGACGACGAGCAGGTGCGAAGGAGCGTCGAGCGGGTGTTGGTGCGCGCGGGCTACCACGTGCAGGCCGTCAGCTCGGCCGAAGCGGCGCTCGAGCTGCTCGACAAGGAGCGGTTCGACCTGCTCCTCACCGACATCATGTTGCCGGGCCGCGACGGCATTCAGCTGGCCGACGAGGCTCAGCAGCGGTTCCCCCCGCTGCGCGTGTGCTTCATGACGGGCTACGCGCGCGGCCGGGTCGCTGTCGGCACCACGCCGCACGTGACCAAACCGTTCACCGCGACCGACCTGCTGGCCCGCATCAACCAGGCGCTCGACTCCACCAGCTGAACGAGCCCGAGGCGCTGCACTTTCACGCTCGAAGGCGAGAAGCTCGCCACCATGTTCGCGCTCAGCGTCGCTCTCGTCCTGCTGGCAGCTCCCCCGGTCGGCTCACCCGAATACAAAGAGCAGCTCAGCGAAGGCCTGCGACGTCACGACGGGGGCGACTACGCGGGCGCGATGACGGTGTACCGCTCGATGCTCGCCACCTGGCCGCACGAGCCGCTCATCGTCTACGAGCTCTCACTCTCGATGAACGCCGCGGGCACCACCCCCGACGAGCTCATCACCTTCGTCGAGAGCGAGCTCAAGGTGATGAAGAAGCCCAACGCCGAGCTGTACTCGATGCTCGGCTCGCTCTGGGACTCGAAGCGCGAGCTCGCCAAAGGAGAGGCGTGGTTTCGCAAGGGCGTCGCCGCGTTCCCGAAGAGCGGAGAGCTGCGCTTCAACCTCGGCATCAACCTCGCGATGCAGCGCAAGAACGCCGAAGCCGAGAAGGAGCTGCTCCGCTGCGCCGAGGCCGAGCCGAATCGACCCGGGGTGTGGCGCACGTTGTCGATTCTCTCCCTCGACCTCAACCGGCTCACCGACGCCGTCGTCACCAAGATGCGCTTCGTGCTGCTCGAGTCGCGCTCCGAGCGGGGTCAAGCGGCGGCGCGCGCGCTCGAGGAGCTGCTTCGTCGCAGCGTCAGGGTCGACGGTAAGGAGGTGACCATCACGGTCTCGAACCCGGACGACATGGTGGTGGGCCTGATGATGGCGGCGAGCGTGACGAAGGAGGAGCTCTCCGAGAGCGAGCGGCTCGTCGATGCGATGCGCGGCGTCGTCGCGTTCGCGGCCGAGGACCCGAAGCGCCCGCTGCTCAAGTCGGCGTCGTCGATGTTCGAGGACGCGAAGAAGGCGGGCGTGCTCGACGCAGCGCTGTGGGAGCTGCGCCGCGCCGCGAGTGACCCGGCCGCTGACGCGTGGTTCTCGAAGCACCGGAAAGAGGCCGACGCGTTCGACGCGTTCATGAAGCCGGTGCGGGAGAAGGCCCGGCGCGCGAGCCCTCCCTGACGTCAGGGCCGCTCGACGAGCTCGACGCGGCGGTTCTTCGCACGACCGGCGTCATCGCGATTCGTCGCCACAGGACTGTACGGACCGACCCCCGCGGCCTTGAGCCGACCCACGTCGATGCCACGACTGACGAGGGCCGCGACCACGGCTGCAGCACGGTCAGCCGACAACTTCAGGTTCACCTCGAGCGACGCGGTGCCATCGGTGTGGCCGACGACGAAGAGCTTCAGCGATGCGTTGTCTTTGAGCAGCTTCGTCACCTGCACCAGCGTCGGCTCCGACTCGGGCTTCACGATCGCCTTGCCGGTGTCGAAGTAGATTCCGTACAGGGCAATCTTCCCTTCGGCGGCGAGCCCCTGCTTCAGCGCGGCGGCATCGGCGACGACCTCCTGCTCCATCGCTTTGGTCTCGACGATGAGCAGCTCGTAGATGTTGCCTTCGTTGAACGCGCCGGCCTGCACGTAGGTCTTCGAACCGCCCTTCTCGAGCTTCGCGACGGTGACGTTGCCCTCGTTGTAGAGAATCTTCGCGCCGGCCTTCTTGAGCGCGCCCTCGTAGTTGCGGGCGATCTGCACCATCGAGAGCTGTCGGCCGTTGGGCTGTACCGTGTAGCCGATGCGGGTGAGCTTCCCTTCCCACTTCGCGTCGGCGCCGCTGCAGTACGCGATGTCGACGGAGTCCCACTCCTTCTGCTCGTAGTTCGAGATGAAGTAGCCCGGCATGCGGGTGAGCAGCGGGTGGTCTTTGCTGCCTTCGAAGTCGCGCTCCTGCGCAACGGCGGGAAGACAGAGGGTGAGGAGCAGCGCAGCGACGAGTCGAATCATGGTGCCTCCGTTGGTGAAGCCACGGTTTCACCAGAAGTGAGTCGTCACAAGCGTCGTGATGCGTGGCTTGTCGCCGGTCAGGCCGTGAGCTCGTGGAGCGCGGCCAGCAACGCGGGCTCGGTGCGCGCGCGTGAGAGCAACCCCTCCATCAGCTCTCGCAGCGAGAGGTCCATGAGCTTCTCCTTGAGGTGCGAGAGCTCGGCTTCGGCGCGGCGGCGCTCCTGGTCGAGGTGCGCGAGGGTGACGGCGACGGTGTGTTTGCAGATCTGTCGCGTGTTGCCGATGGGGCACGTGCAGTCGAACGAGAGGCCGTCTTCGCGTACCCAGATGCGAACTTCGTACGGTTTGCGGCCGGTCTCGGCGGGCTTCACGATGCCAGCGAGCTCGCCGCCGGCCGATTGAACGCCGAGCACGCGGCCTTCGCCGAAGCACTCTTCTCCGCGGGCGAACGTCTTGCCGCCGACGATCATCGCGAGGGTGTCACGGTGGAGTACGTGGGTGATGGGCACGGTCTGCATGGAGCGGCTTCTTACTCCGCGCCCTGACGTGTGTGCCCTGCTTCGACGGAGTCGACTCGCGACAGTGATGTCACGGCGCTCTCGGAGCAGGTGGCCTTGCGAACGGGCGCGCCATGTCGAGACGACCCTTCTTCACCGCGTGTCCCGTGTGCGAGCGCACCGAGCGGTCGCTGCTCATCGAGTTCCCCGAGCTGGTCTACGTGCGGTGTGGCGGGTGCGGGCTCATCTACAAGTCGGAGCAGGTGGAGCGGCTCGGCGTCGGCTACGAAGACGAGTATTTCAAATACAACCGTGCCGGGTTTCTGAAGCGGTGGGCGCATCGAGTCAGAAAATGCATGCGCCAGTTGAGAGATTGTCTGGTGGTGACGCCCGACGCGAAGGTGGTGGTCGATGTCGGGTGCTCAGCGGGCTACGTGCTGGAAGCGGGAAAGCGGCTGGGACTCGAGCCGATTGGCGTCGACATCTCGCAGTTCGCGGTGGGGCTGTGCCGCGAGAAGGGCTTTCGCGCCGAGCTGGGCAGTCTGTCGAAGATTCCGCTCGCTGATGATTCGGTCTGTGTCGCGACGTTGAAGCACACGCTCGAGCACGTGCCGGATCCGCTGGCGGGGCTGAAGGAGCTGTTCCGCATTCTGCGGCCGGGCGGCTCGGTGCTCATCGTCGTACCCGACGCGGACAAGTGGAAGATCGCGCTGATGCCGCGGCTGGGAAGAGACCTGCGACCCGAGCTGCGTGGGTGGCAACACCATGTGTACTTCTCGAGCAGCACGTTAAAGCTCGCGCTCGAGCGGTGCGGGTTCGAGGTGATGCATGAAGACAAGGCGGTGTTTCGACCGAACGCGAACCCGCTCGTCGAGCGGCCGCGGTTCGCCGCGTATTGGCTCACCTCGAAGCTGGGCCGGATGCTTCGCCTTCGCCGCGAGCTGCACGTGGTTTCTCGGAAGCCCGCTCGACTCGTCAACCAACTCTCCGCGACTGGTTGACAAGGGCCCGTTCCGGCCCTATCGCGCCGGAATTCCTCGCTTCTTCGGAG
>JBEOKA010000022.1:0-4263 GCA_040275325.1 Myxococcaceae bacterium
ACGCCGGCCGACGTCGCTCCCCACAGCGCCCCCGAGGCCAGCCCCGACGACTTCAACTTCCCCGCGAGCCCGCAGCCCTCGCAGCCGCCTCCGCCGCGACCGGTCACCGCGCAAGCGCCGGTGTTTCAGCCTGAGCCGGCGAGCAACCCGTTCGAGGACGAGCCCGCAGCCGACCCGTTCGCGAGCCTCGCGCCCGCGCCTCAGCCCCCAGCGGCCCCGCCGACCTACCCGACCTCGCGCCCGCCTCCACCGGTGCAGACCTCGAATCAGCCGGCGTTTCAGCCCACGCCGGCTGCGCCTCCTGCGCCACCGCCTGCGCGCAACGCTCCCGTGGCGAACCCCTTCGACGACGAAGAGGGCGCGCGAACGATGGCGTACCCCGTCTTCAAGCCCGCGCCTGGCGCGAGCCCGAACGCGCCGCCGCCGGGCATGGATCCTTTTGCGATGGCGTCGGCCCAGCTCTCTCCCGAAGAGGAGAGCGGCGCAGAGAGCGACTACAACCCCGACGCCACGCGCGTCGCCGCGGTGCCTGCCGAGCTGATCAAGGCCGCGCGTCAGACCGGCTCCTCGGGCCACACGGGTGAACGTCAGGCGCTGTCGCCCAAGGTCACGTCAGCCGCGCCGAAGGTGAGCTCGGTGATCGGCGCCGCCGCTCCGGGCCTCGACGAAGAGCGCCACTTCCAGGACGTGTTCAAGGAGTTCGTCGCGACCCGCGAGAAGTGCAAGGAGCCGGCAGACGGCCTCACGTACGACAAGTTCAAGGCGAAGCTGCTCAAGAACAAGGAGCAGCTCGTGCAGAAGTACAACTGCAAGAGCGTTCGGTTTCAGGTCTACGTCAAAGACGGCAAGGCCGCCCTCAAGGCCACGCCCGTCAAAGAAGCGTGACCCTCGCGCGACACTGACGTGATTTCGGTCACCCGCTCTGGCACGCACGGCAGGGCTGTCGTGCGGCTTCAGGGCTCCTTCGACTGTCATTCAGTTTTCCTTCCAACCCATCGAATTGACGCGCCGATTTCGACGCGGGCAGAACTTCAGCCCCGTCAGAGAACTGGCATGTCGGTTGCTGTAAGCGCCGCCACCTGACGTGGTTGGGTGGCGGGGTGGTGGGGTTCTCACGGCGCGGGTTCTCGGGTGGAGTGCTCGCCGTCGTTGGAAGGGAGCGGTCGATGTCGAGTGACGTGCTGAGATTGGTGCGTGAGTCCGCAGCGGAGCCGTCTGGCCGTGAGGGTGAGCTGTCGCTGCTGCTGCGTGAGCACGACGAAGCGAAGGCCACGGGTCGACCGCGCTTCGTCTTCGTTCGGGGCGCGCGAGGCGTCGGCAAGTCGTACCTGACGTCGTTGCTGACGGCAGCCGTGTCGAAGCGCGGCGTGCCGGTGTTCGAAGCCGGGAGCGGTCGTGACGTGCGCCGCACCTGGGGCCTGATGGCGCCGCTGGTGAACGAGCTGCTGGTCGCGGCCGGGCGCTCTGGCGTGCCGCAGGTGAAGGTGGGCGAGCTCGCGTCGGCGCTCGAGCCGCTGCGCTCGAGCAACGCGCAGGGCCGTGTCGAAGATCGTCGCCTCGCCCTGTACGACGCGGCGTCCGAGCTGGTGACGCTGTCGGGCCGCTCGAACCCGGTCTTCATTCTTCCCGACCTCGATGAAGCCGACCGCGCGTCGCTCGAGCTGCTGCGCTACCTGCTCGCCGTCGTGTCGACGCCCGAGTCGAAGGCTGGCGGGCTCTTCGTGCTCACCTTCCGTGACGCCGACGTGCTGCCCGAGCCGCTGGCCGAGATCGTCTCGCGCATTTCGGCTCGAACCCTCGCGCTGTCGGGCTTCGACATCGAGGGCATCCGCTCCTTTCTGTCGCGCAGTGACGTCGCCCAGAAGCTGCTGGACGTCACGGGTGGAAACCCCGAGGCGCTCGGCGAGCTGCTCGAGCGGCCCGTCGCGGCGGCCGACTTCTTCCTTCGCCGTGTCGAGCGTCTGCCCGAGCCCCAGCGCGCGCTGCTGAACGTGCTCGCGGTGAGCCCCGAGGCGCTGTCGGTCGACATGCTGGCCGAGACGATGGCGGCGGAGGCTTCTTCGACCGCGGCCATTCTCGATGCGCTCAAGCGGGAGCGCCTCGCGATGGTTCGGGTCGTCGATGGCCGCGCGTTGTGGCGCTTTGGTCGCGACCCCGAGAAGCAGGCCTACCGTGCGACCCTCTCGCAGGAGCTGGTGACCGCGACGGCCCGCCGCCTGGGCATGGTGCTCGCGGTGTCGGGCTCGCTGCTTCCTGCGGCAGAGCTGTTGCTCGAGACCGCGCCTTCCGATGCCGCCGACGTGGCCCTCGAGGCCGCTGCGCTGCTCGTTCGGCAGGGGGCACTGGAAGACGCGTCGCTCATGTACGAGCGCGTGCTGCCGCTGGTCGATGCGGCCACCCGCGCCACCGTGACGGCGGAGTGGTCGAAGGTGCTCGCCGCCCTCGGTGAGTCTGCCGCTGCGGCCCGTCGTTCGCTCGAGGCTGCTCGCCTGGGGGCTCCGGCTGACGCGGCCAGCAGGGTGCTCGACGCTGCGAAGCTGCTGCTGAAGGGCGGCAAGCTGGTGCGGGCCCGCGCGCTGCTCGACTCGTTGCTGAAGTCGGCGCCGACCGATGCGCGCGTGCGTGCGGCCATCGCCGAGTCGGCCCTGCTCTCCGGCGACGCGAAGGGCGCGACGGAGCGGGCGCAGGCGTGGCTCGAGGCCAACGCCTCCGACGTCACCAACGCCATCGCGTTTCGCAACGTGCTGGGCAAGGCGCTGCTCGTTCAGGGCAACGCTGGCGAAGCGCTGTCGGTCTTCTCGGAGAACGCCGAGGCCGCCGAGGCGCAGGGCAACACGAAGGACGCAGCGCTCGCCCGCCTCAACGAGGGCGTCGCGGCCTACAAGAAGGGCGACCGCCAGAAGGCCATCGCGTGCTGGGAGTCGCTGCCCGCCACCGATCGTCGCGTCGCCGCCGTCGCACACGCCAACCTGGGCTCGCTCTACGCGGAGTCTGGTGACTTCGAGCTCGCGCTCGATCACCTCTCGCGTTCGCTGCAGTCGTTCTCGCGCTTCTCGCAGGGCCGCGACGTCGTCATGGCGGCGTCGAACCTGGCCCGCTTGCACCACTTCCTCGGTGACTTCGAGCGCGCGACCGAGCTCTCCGAGCACGCGCTGAACCGCGCGAAGGCGCTCAAGGAGCTGTACCTCGAGGCGAGCGCGCAGCTCACCCTGGGCGCCGTGCTGCTCGATCAGCGTCAGCTGCCCGAGGCGATTCGTCGACTCGACGAGGCGCGGGTCGGCTTCGAGAAGGTCGGCAACGATGGCTACGCCGCGCTCGCGGCAGCCCTGAAGGCGCGCGCGCACCTTGCCTCCTCCGAGCGGGCGCAGGCCGAGGTCGAGCTCAACCGGCGCTGCGTCGACAAGGGCGTCGCGCAGGCCCAGGCGTCGATGCTCGAGGTCGAGCTCACCCGCGGCGAGCTGTGCCTGGCGCTCAACGATCTGCACGGAGCGTCGCGCGCGGCCTCGCGAGCCCGTGAGGCGCTGCTCGACCGGCCCGATCTCGAAGGCCCGGTTCGCACCTACTTCCTGATGGGCAAGCTGCGCATCGCCGCCGCCGACGCGTCGGGAGCGCAGGCCGAGTTCCAACGCGCCAACCGACTGCTCGAAGAGCTGGTGCAGCGTGTTCCGCCCGTGCGTCGCACCGCGTTCCTCTCGGTCTCCCGTCGCGCCGAGGTGCTGGCGGCCGTCGAGCCCGAGCTTCGCCTGCCTCGCGCCATCGCCGCGCTCACGCCGAAGCCGACCGTCGATCGCGAGTACGGCCTGGTCGGCCGCAGCCAGGCGCTGCAGCGCATCACCAAGCAGATCGAGCCGATCGGCCGCAGCAACGCTACCGTGCTCGTGCGTGGTGAGAGCGGCACCGGCAAGGAGTTGCTCGCCGAAGCGCTGCACAACCTCTCGCCCCGCCGCCACATGCCGCTGGTGAAGGTGAACTGCGGCGCGATGGTCGAAGAGCTGCTCCTCTCGGAGCTGTTCGGTCACGAGAAGGGCGCGTTCACCGGCGCCATCAAGGAGCGCAAAGGCCGCTTCGAGATGGCCGACGGTGGCAGCATCTTCCTCGACGAGATCGGTGACATCAGCCCGAAGGCCCAGGTGGCGCTGCTGCGCGTGCTGCAGGAGCGCGAGTTCGAGCGCGTCGGCGGCAGCCGCACCATCAAGGTCGACGTGCGCGTCATCTGCGCGACGAACCGTGACCTCGAGACGCTCATCTCGCAGGGCCGCTTCC
>JBEOKA010000023.1:0-10499 GCA_040275325.1 Myxococcaceae bacterium
TGTTCTCGTTCGCTGCTCCGCCGGTCGAGTGTGAGAACAACATGAAGCTGTTGGCTCTCGCGCCTGAGCCCAGCGAGAAGGCCTGGTTGACTTGATTGGATGCGTTCGCAACGGTTCCTGTGAAGTGCTGAACCGAGACGCCGCCTGAGCCAACACCTCGCCCCCAGGTCGCCGTCTGCCACTCGATGGCGATGTCTCCTCCCGTGCCTGCGCGGTCACATGCGATTGCGGAGGTCGAATTGAGGGCACAACGAACGTTCGCGTTGGGTGCCGTCTCACCCGCACCGACAGCCTGAAACACCATGAAGGTCCGATTGCGGTCGGTGGGAATGTCGATGCCGAGCGGGCAGGAAACAGAGGCTTGCCCATCGGGAATCGAACAACTGCCTCGGCGAACGAGCGGCAGCACGTTGAGGTTGACCGTACCGTCGGCAAAGAGCGTGTTGGTGTCGGTGGCAGTCAACGTCGCCACCGCAGGAGTCGTCGAGTTGGAAGGCGCAGCGGACCGGCCCCGCACACGGAACTGTGCCGTCGCGGAGAGCGGGTTGATGTTGAAGGACTGGGTCGTCGCGGTGCCCGAAGTGCAGTTCGTGTCAGCAAAAGCGTGCAGCGTCAGCCCGGTACCGCTCGTGAGAGACACCGTGACGGGAGTGGTTCCAAAGATGAATGGCAGCCCACCATTGGTACGTCGCTCGACGGTGACGAGGTCACAATCGAAGAACTCCACGTCGGGCGTGGCCGTCAGCGCGAGCGTGCCAGAGGTTCCCGTCACGGTCGCAGTCGCTGTGCCAGCCGTGAGCGGACCAGTTCCCGTCTGGTCGGTCGCTGTCACCACCACCTGGCCCGAGGCCGGCGCGACCACCACCAGATAGAAGTCTTGAGACACGGAACTCATCGCGGGAATCGTGACCTGCGATGACGGCAGTGCAGTGGTGCACGCACCGTCGGAGGCGAAGAACGTCGTTCCGGTGGCCGAGAGCCCAACCGTTCGTGCCGAGTCGAGGGCAGCCTGGCCGTCAGCCGCATCGAGGGCTTGAACGGAGAGCGGCCCGACACAGGCGAACCGACCGACGGAGCCAGCCAACCCGCTCACCCCGAGCTTGGTGGCTGGCAGGCCCGTGAAGTTCCAGGTCTGCGTGGCAGAGGGCATTGAGCCAACCGTCAGCGACACCATGCCAGCAGTGGAATTTCGCAGATAGAAAGTCGCAGACGTCGCCGTGCCCGCGGTGAGCTGCGCGATGCTGTCGCCACACCCCGCGAGCGACGAGAAGGTGCCGTTGGTCATCGACAAGGCTTGAGTTCCGAGGGCTGCTGCGTTGCCGAAGCCGTCATCGCCATTCACCGTGACGGCTCCGCTGCAGGTGTTGATGGCGAGGGAAACCGGCGCGCTCGTCGCAAACGTGATGTTCGCGAGCGGCCCGACGCCCACCGACGTCGTCGTGTTCGCCGGTGCGCTCAGCGGGTTGCTCGCCGTCGCGATGGTGATGGCGCCCACCTTTCGCAGCCGCACGCTGAAGCTCGCAGTCGACGCACCCATCGCGATGTCGACGTTTAGCGTGCCCGTCGCGCCGGCGCCCTGACAGCCCATGCCCGTGTGGAGCTGCGCCTCGTTGGGCGCCACACTCGCAGCGCCAGTCGCCGTGACGACCACCGTCCGAAGCGCTCCTCCGGTGGGGTGGTCGCCCGAGTCGAGGCGAGTCACCGTGAAGTTCACGCAATCTCCAGCCGTGTTCGTCGCGGGGAAGTCGTTGCGGGTCAGCTTCGTCTCGGCTCCTGCCACGATGTTCAGCGACACGCTCGCGCGCCCCGACACGCCCACCGACGGCGTCGCGTGCACCGTCACCATGCCCAGCACCGCCGGGAGCGGCTTGAACCAGAACGACCCGACCCCCATGCCCACCACCGTCACCGTATTCATGGTGCCGCCCGTGCACGTCGCGTTGGCGAAGAAGGTGCCTGTCGACAACACCGCCGTCGACAACGTCACCAGCTCGTCCGAGGGAACCCGGTTGCCACCGACGTCGAGCGCCTCGAGCTGCAGCGGCACACAGCCGTCGTACAACTGGTCAGCGGTCGGAGGACTCACGAACGCGACCCGGTTCACCGCTCCCGCAGCAACAGTCGTGGTGGCCACGGCCGAGGTGAGGCCCGTGCCCGTGGCGGTGAAGGTGAGCGCTCCAGGCGCGCGCGGGCTGTACGAGAAGGTCGTCGAGCTCGCCGCCCCCGTGAACGTGACGCTCAGCGAGGTCTGCGCCGTCGCGCCACACATCGACCCAGCGGTCAGCACCAGCCCGTTGCCATTGCCCGCTCCAGTCGCCCCAACGTTGACGCTCGAGTCTGCCGGGAGCCCCGTGAGGTTTCCTTCGGTGTCGAGGCGCTCGAGCGTCGCCTGCAGACAGCCACCCACGGCCGAGCTGGCGGGCGGCGTCCCGGTGGCGAAGCGCAGCGTCGTGGCCGCCGCCGCGATGACGTTGACGGCGTTGGTGGTCGCCGACATCGTGACGCCAGTCGCGGTGGCCGTCAGCGTCGACATGCCGACGAGGCGGCCGCGCGCATAGAACGTCGCGCGGGTCTGGCCCGCCGCGAACGAGAGAGCGGGACCTGCAGAGCCGGCGGTGCACGAGGCCGAGTCACCATGCACCGAAAGCACGCCCGTCGTGTTCACCGCGACCGAGAAGCTCTGCGCACCGACGGGGCTTGGGTTTCCGAAGCCGTCGCGGCGCTCGAGGGTGATGGGGGTGCACTCCGAGGCGCTCACCGTGGCCATCGGCTGGCTCACCACCGCGAACACCGTCGGGCCGCCAGCGTCGACGGTGAAGACGCCCGCGTCGGTGGACTGCGCCGAGAAGCCCGTCGCGGTGATGGTGTACTGCTGTGCGCGCCGCGCCGACGCGTAGAACGTCACGCCGCCATCGGTCATCGTCACGGTCGCCGAAGGGGACGCACAGGTCGGCGCGCTCGAGAAGACGACGCCATCGGGCGCCGTCACCACCGGGGCCGCGGCAGGCGTCACCGCGCCGCTCGCCGAGGTCGGGTTGTCGAAGTTGTCGAAGGAGCGCAGCACGAGGCCGCCGCTGCACTGCCCCGCCACCGCGCTCACCACCGCCGGCGTGTCGAACACGAGCTTGCTGGTCGGCGCAGGCCCGATGCGAACGGGCTGCACCGGCGAGGTGGTGATGAAGTTCGTCGCCGAGGCGCTGAGGGTGAGCGACGAGGCCCGGTTCGCGCGGAAGTAGAAGCTGACCTCACTGCTGCCCGCGCCCATGACGAGCTGGTTGTTGGTGAGGGCCATCATGCAGTTGGCGTCAGAGAAGAAGGCGACGCCGACCGCGACGCTGGGCGCGATGGTGACGGTCGTGGCCATGGGCAGCGGCGAGACGGGCGCCGTCGGCGCGTTCAGCTCGCGGGTCTGCAGGCGCACGGCGGGGCTGCAGGTGCCGGCGGTCGTCGCGAGCGTCACGGCCGCGCTGGGGAAGTAGAGGGCCGTCGGGTCCATCGTCGAGACGTCGACCTGCAGTGAGGCGGTCGGCACGGTGAGGCTGGTCCTCGCCGTCACGCCGTAGGTGCCGGGGCCGCTCGGGCGCAGGTAGACGAGCACCGACGACTGGCCCGCCGGAATCTGGGCCGTGGTGGTGGCGGCGCCCACGCAACCTGCGGCGGTGAAGAACTCGAGCGTGCCTCCGCCGCTGGGAGGCGTGCCCTCGAGCGAGACGTCGACGCCTGACGCGCCCGCGGTGGTGAGGTTCGAGTTCGCGTCGTAGAGGCGCAGCTCGGCGGGCGCGCGGCTGCACTCGTTGTTGCGGGTGCCGAGCACCTGGGTGGTGAACTCGAGGTGGTGCGGGTCTCCGGCCGTGACGACGAAGTCGAGCGACGTGGGGGCGCCGAGGGTCGGCGAGCTGAGCTGCACCTGAATCGGCATGCCCGCGGGCGTCACGCGCGTGCCCTTGAGATAGAGCGTCGTCGATGACGCGCCCGCCCGAATGCTGGGCACACCCGACATCATGCAGGTCGGGTCGCTGAAGACGTCGACGGTGTTGGTGCCTGCGGGCAGGTAGCCGATGGCGAGCGCGAGGTCGGTCGGGCGCACGTTCGTGGGCATCATGCGGTCGTCGAGCGCGGTCACGTCGATGGCCGTGGAGCACGCGCCAGCGCGCGAACTCACCGAGGCGGGGCTGACGCCGAGGCTGACGACCGGGCGGTCGGTGATGGCGGTGTTGAGCGAGGTGAAGCCCAGGCCGGGCGCGCTCGCGGTGAGCGTCAACGCGCCAGGCGTACGCGTGCGAAACGAGAACGTGACCTGGTTGGTGCCGAAGCGCAGGGGCAACGTCGAGCTCGTCAGCCGCGTCATGCACGCGCTGTCGGAGAAGAGCTCGAGGCCGGCCGAGGGGGTTCCCGTGGGCGCCAGCGTGACGGTGACGTCTGACGCGACGGCGGCGGGGCGGCCATTGGCGACGCTCTGCACCGTCACGGCGCCCGAGCAGTCAGAGGCGACGAGGGTGGGCAGCGTCGTGGTGAAGGAGAGGCCCGTCGCCGTCGTGGTGCACGCGGGCTCGTTCGAGCAGGTGCTGTCGTCGCAGAAGAGCTTGCCGTTGCAGTTCGTGTCGATGGTCGACGCGCAGGCCTGGCGGGCGCCGGGGTTCACCTGGGCATCGGCGTCGTTGCAGTCAGCCCCGCCCTTCGCGGTGTCGACCCAGGTGTCGCGGTCGGCGTCGAGCGTCGCGTCGGGCTGACCGACCACCAGCTCGAACTGCTCGACGCCAGTCGTGGGGAACGCCTGGGCCTTCGAGGTCGAGCGAGCGCTCAGCTTCCAGTCGGCCTCGTCGCCGGTGCAGCTCTGGTAGACGCTGGCCTGCCAGTCGAGCGAGGCGGCGAAGTCTCCGCGCGAGATGCCGATGAAGTACTCACCCTTCATCGCCTGCCGCGTCAGCGTCGAGCGCGAGGCGCGGGTGCCGCTCGAGGTCGCGTCGACGATGAGGCAGTCACCCCGAACGCCGGGCTCGATGGTGACCTTCAACACCAGGCCACCTTCGGTCTTGCGCGGGCACCCGGTGAGCGCGGCGAGCGCGAGCGCGACGACGAAGCTGCGGAGCACCATCGGTGAAGGTCTGATCATGGTTTTCCGTCGGGCGTGAGGCGCTCGGGCGAGCCGCCAAAGAGGGCAGAAGGCTAGCACGCCGTCAGGGGCGGGCAGGCGCTTCGCCTTTCGTGTGGCCGAAGACAGCAGCGATCAGTCTGCGGCTGATTTCAGGGTGAAGCGCCGTTGGTCTGGGCTTTGGGCGTCGGCGCCTGCAACACCCACGTGACGTCGAGGTCTTCGCTGGTCTCGTTGTGGCCGGTGATGCCATTGCCGCCAGTCTTCACCTCGGCGCCTTCGTTGGTGCAGACGCGCTGGTACGAGAGGCTGGCCGACGGTGTTCCGGTGACGGGCCGCTGGAAGCCGATGGGCGTGTCAGCGAGGTAGCCGGGCACGCTCGTCTTGTCGGTGCGGTACGTGAGCGTGGTTCCCCAGATGATGTAGTCGACGTCCTGCACGGTCGAGGTGAAGCCGTCCCAGGAGTACAGCACGGCCTCTTCGCCCGCGTTGCTGAGCAGGCCCTGACCGCTGCCACCGTCGGTCGCGACGAAGACGACGGCGCGGTTGTCGAAGTCGCCGAGCATGTTGGCGACGAGCGGGTCATCGGGGAAGCCGGTGGCGGCGACCTCGTAGGTGGGGCGCGACGAGAGGCAGGAGAAGAAGCCGCAGTAGTTCGACGCGCCGGTGAGAGCGATGGTCTGGAACTCACCTGGAGCGATGCTCGCGCCCGTGGGGAAGCGCAGGTTGAAGTCATTGAAGGCAGCGCCACACGCCCCTGCCGTCGGAGCGAGCTGATAGCCGCAGCTGGTGCCGCCGTCGGCGATGAAGGTGGCGTTGTACAGCCAGGTGTTGGTGAGCGAGATGGTGGCGCTGGTGGGGTTCCACACCTCGATGGACTCGCCCGGCGTGGGCGTGACGACGACCTCGGTGATGACGAGGTGGTTCGCGCGCGGGCCCGCACCACACGTCGAGCTGCTGCTGATGGTCACCTCGGAGTCGCTGCGCGGCCGCAGCTTGCGCCGACAGAACGAGAAGTGCCCGAAGCCGGTGAGCGAAGAGACGCTGCCTCCGAGGGCAGGGTTGGCGGTGAGGCCGAAGCTGGTCGACACCTGCACCTTGTCGAGGCCGCTCGAGAGCTCGAAGAGGCCGAAGCTGTCGCGGCCCGCCGAGACGACGCCCGAGGTGATGCGCACCAGCACGCCTTCGTAGCTCTCGGCGTTGAGGCCATCGACCCACGGCGCTCCCGAGACGGGGCAGCCCGTGGAGCCGCCCGACTGACCAATCTCGGAGAGCGTGACGATGGCGGGTTGGGGAACGGTGGTGGCGCCGATGCGGGTGACGGTGCCGCACGCGGGCGTGAGGCGCAGCGTGGAGTTGTTGAAGTTCTCGAAGTACTCGCCGGTGATGACGAGGTCGTCTCCGACGGCGACGGAGGGCGCGGTGCCGAGCGTCGAGACGACCTCGATGCCCGAGTTGGGAGCCGTGGTCGTGAGGTTCTTCTCCGAGATGTAGAACGCAGAGCGCGGCGTGCGGGAGCCACCATCCATGATGATGGCGTCGTCGGGGTCGGGGAACACGGCCGACATCGCGACGGCGCTGACCTGAACGCAGGTGCCAGGGAGAACGACGCCCTGCTGCACGGAGGTGATGGTCGAGGTCAGCAGCCCGCCATCGGTGCCGCTCGTTCCACCGCCGACGCCGGTTCCGCCGCCGACGCCGGTTCCGCCGCCGACTCCGGTTCCGCCGCCGACTCCGGTTCCGCCGCCGACTCCGGTTCCGCCGCCGACACCGGTTCCGCCACCGACTCCGGTTCCGCCGCCGACGCCAGTTCCGCCGCCGACTCCGGTTCCACCAGTTCCACCGCCGACAGCCGAGCCACCGCCGGTGCCTGAGGTGCCTCCACCGTTCGTGGTGGTGGGGCTCATGCACTGACCGAACTGGCACGTGAGGCCGAGCTGGCAGACCGAGCAGCTCGAGCCATTCGAGCCACACGCCGACAGCGTCATTCCTGCCTCACAGAGGCCGGTCGACGTCGAGCAGCAGCCCTGACAGGTGCCGGGACCGCAGGCGGGCTTCGAGGGGCCGCACGCTCCAGCGAACACGCCGAGCGCGAGGCCGGCCACGAGAGCAAGAGACCTTGAAGTGGAGTGCATCATGAAACCGATGCTCGACCACCAGCCGCCCACTGTCACGCGCGACGAATGATCAGCGCTTCACAGCTGGTGAAGCGTGCCGGCCACGTGCCAGCTGCCCTGCGCGACGGGCGTGACACGGAGCACGTGAAAGCTCGCGCGCAACGGCGCCAACCGGGAGTCGTTGCCCTTCAGCACGACCTGCATGTCAGCGCCGACGCTGGGCTCCATCGGAGCGCGGAACGCGAGGCCTTCACTCGAGAGGTCCTTGCCGTTGCCCGAGAACTCGATGCCGCTCTCGATGTCGACGACGCCGACCGTCGTGTCTTCGAGGCTGAGGCGGGTGAAGCGGCGCTGATTCGAGGACATGGAGGCTCCGAGCAGGGGAAGTACAGCGATGTGGCGCGATGTTACGGACCACCGCTGACCCGTCAAAAAAGCGACTGCCGCAGCGCGGTGAGCGGCAGATGACGTGTTGGCGACGGCGGACTATCTGGCGCGCGTGGCCGACCACGACGCCCGGTTCCCGCTGTCGACGCCAGAAGCCGTGGTGCTCGACGGGGCGAACAGCGTGTCGGGAGCTCCGCGCGCGCACTTTCCGGAAGCGGCGTTGTCACTCTCGCTCGCCGGGCTCGCGTTGCTGGTGACGGTGGTGGCGGTGCGGACGAAGCGGGCGGCGCTGGTGGTGCCGGTGATGCTCGGTTTGGCCGCGCTGCCGGGGCTGTACGCGGTGGCCGTTCAGCGGGCCGATGCACCGACGAAGCGGGCGGCGCTCACGGCGCTCGTGAAGGTGGGCGTGAACGACCTGAAGACCCAGGCCGCCTGGCCGCAGGCGTCGATGCAGGTCGTGCGAGATGACGACGACGTGCTGTTTCCCCTCGCGCGGTACGCGTGGCCGTCACGACCGTCGGTGGATGGAGGGGTCGCGATCGAACTGCGCGGCAGTGCGTTGATGACGGCGTGTCACCGCGACGCGACGACCGACCATGTCGTGTGTGGGATCGGCCCATGATGAATGCTGATCAGGCCGACCCGATGCGAGAACGTCAGCGACCGCACGCTGATCAGTCCAACCCGGGGTGTTGGCGATGATGGCGCTCGGCGGACTCGCGTTGGTGCTCCTCATGGGCGCAGTGCTGCGCGCGGTCGTCACGCGGGAGCCGCTGCTCGACACGCTCGTCTCGCCCTCCTCACTCTTCTTCTCGCTCGGCCTGCTCTTCGCCAGCTCGCTCGGCTTCGCGGGCGTGGTGCTGGGCACGTCGCTGCTCGTCTGCGCCCGCCTGCTGCCACGGCCCGAGCCACCGGTGCTCCGCTCGTTTCCCGTCTCGGTGGGCGTCGTCGGAGTCATCATCGTCGCGCGGCCGTGGTTCCCCACCTCGTGGGACGAGTTCGTCTGGCTCGCCAAGGCGCGCTTCGAGTCGGTCGAGTTCGGAGCCGGTGTTCGCGCGGCTCTCGACGCAGGCTCACACCTGGTGCCCGCCGGCTACCCACCGCTCTGGCCGTCTGCGGTCGGGTGGCTCTCGCTCGGAGAAGACCGGCTCGAGACGCACGTGCTCGCAGCGGCGCTGCTGGTGGTGCTGTGTGTCGCGACGGCCGCCGAGGCGTGGGTGACGCTGCTGCGCGACTCGCTGAAGTGGCCGGTCGCGGTGGCGGTGGTCATCGCGGCGCCGTTCGTCTGGGTGCACGCGCGGCTCGTCTACGTCGACCTGCCCATCGGGTTGCTGGGCCTGGCGGTGCTCGGCTTTCTGCTGACCGACCGGCTCGCGCTCGCGTGCGTCGTCGCGGTGTCGATGGCGGGCTTCAAAGATGAAGGCCTGGCGCACGTGCTCGCCGCAACCCTCGGTGCGCTGGCGGTGAAGGGGTTGCGCAAGACGTCGCTGCCGTGGCTGTTGCCGGCGTTCCTCGCGCTGGTCGCGGTGGTGACGTGGCGCTGGCTGCTCGCGAAGCACGGCGTCGTGGTGGTCGACCACGCGTTGAGTCCTCCGGCCTTCTCGTGGGCCTCGACGTTCGGCGGGCTGATGCTGAACCACGCGGCCGACCTCCCGACGTGGGGCGTCTTCTGGGCGGTCTGCCTTGGCATCTTCTTCTCGGCGGCTTCGACTGATCAGGCCCGCGCGCTGCGCTGGAGCCTGCTCGCGGGCTTTGGCTTCATTGCGGTGGCGCTCTTCTTCGGGCCCGAGCGCGTGCGCGTGTTCGCCGAGAATGGAACGTTGATCAACCGGCTGCTGATTCAGCTCTGGCCGACGGCCGCCGTGATGATCAGCGTGAAGCTCACGAGCTGACCGCTCGCTTCACAGGCCCGCGAGGTCACCTTCCGTCGTGAGCGGCGCGACCTGAACATCGGTGAAGCCCACCTCGCGACAGCGATCGATGACCGCCACGAGCGTCTCGAGCTCGACATCGTCGCCGACGTCGAGGCGAACCGTCGAAGGAGACGACCGCGCGTACTCAGGCACCTCGAGGAGCGTTCGCCACTGCGCCCACTGGCTCACCGGAGCAGCGAAGCGGCGGCCCTCACTCGTCTCGAACCGTACCGACTCGTCGTTCAGAACGACGACCAGCGATGGCGCATGACAGGGACAGCACGCGGTCACGAACGTGAAGCGCAGCGCCGCGAAGGCCGGCGGGCTGAACTGAAGCAGCCCGAACGTCGCGAGGATGATCAGCAGATCGACGAGACCATGCGGGCGATTCACGACCGATGAAGACACCTGCACCGCGGCAGGGTTCCGCTGCGAGGGCTGACACTTTTCGCTTCGACCACTTTGGGTCTGGCCAGAATCGACTATCAGGGCGACGTGCTCACGATGCTGCTGCCACTGGCGTTGGCTGCGACCGACATCTCGGTCGAGGTGGCTGCCGGCGTGGAGTGCGTCGGGCAGCAAGGTGTGGTCGCGCGGCTCGAGCGTGCCGGGGTGTCGGTCGTTCGAAGCAGTACGCGGCTGCACGTCACCATCACCGGCACCGGCGCGTTGATTCGTGTCCGTGGCGTGCGCGCTGGAACACCGCTCGAGCGTGACATCACGGTCTCAGCGGGTGACTGCGGAGCCGTCGAGCGTGTCATCAGCGCGCTGATTCAATCGTGGTCGCAGGCGATTCCGCGCGCGAGTGAAGCTACGTCGCGGCGCGACTCCGATGCGGGCACGGCGCTCGTCGAGCGTGCATCCAACGAGCCGCAGCGCGATGACGGAGCCGGGGCCCGTGCGGCGAACGAAGCCGATGCGGGTGTTGTCGTGCGCCGCACGCTCATGCCAGTCGACACGCGGCGCGACGCTCGTGACGAACCCGATCGA
>JBEOKA010000024.1:0-34460 GCA_040275325.1 Myxococcaceae bacterium
GGCGTACGTGCTCGCGCGCCTGGTGACGCAGCAGATGAAGCTCGAGCAGGGCCCTCAGGGGCAGCGGCTGGCCCGCGCGGTCGCCACTGTTCGCTGGAGCGACGTCATGCGCGAGACCCGCAAGCTCTGGTGATCTGGTCGATCATGGGGCATCTCGCCGTTCGCAGCAGTGGCCAGCGCCCATCGCCTTGAGTATTGGCGTCGGGCGTTTCCTCTCAAACGGACAGGGAAGACATGACGACGTTCTCTCGGTGGTTCCTTGCGGCAGCGCTGTCCGGGCTGGCTCTGGCGTGCGGCCCTGCGCCCACGTCGTCGGCTCAGGTCTGCGACAAGAACGCGCAGGTCGATCAGAGCGCGAAGGTTGGTGACTGCACCCGCATTCCGCCCGGCAACCTCTTCGGCGAGCACGCGACCTGCGTGGCGGCGGCAGACAAGTGCTCGGCGGCCGATCGCACGCTGCTGCTCGACGTGCTGACCTGCGCCGAGAAGTTGCCGGTGTGCGCCGAGGCCTCGAAGGAGGCGTGGGTCGGCGCTCGAACCGGCTGCGTCATGCGCCTCTCTGGCGTCTCGCAGGGCTGCAAAGACGCGTACGCCGGGGTGCTGCCCGACCCGAGCGGCATCTTCGACGCGGGCGTTCCCGACGCCGGCCCCATGCCGATCAACGACGGTGGCAACGCGCTCGATCTCGTCGTGGTGGCCGATGAGACCTCGTTCGCCTTCGCGTGGACCAGCCTTCAGGGCAGCAACAACGTCACCCGCTGGGCCTTCATCGGCACCTCGGACGCGGGCGTGCGTGACGAGCCCTTCTTCAACACCATGACGGCGCGCCGCGACTTCATTCTCGAGGTCGATGCAGGCGCGTACTACCGCCGCTGGTTCATGATCGGCGAGGCGGTCGACACGAAGCCGGCCTTCGGAACGCCTGACGCAGGCGGCGGAGCCTCGGACGCGGGCGCGATGTGCACGGGCCCGCTCGACTGCGCCACCGATCGCGTGTGCGATCTCGGCCAGTGCAAGGTTCAGACGTGCCAGCCCGGTGGCCCGAACACGTGCCCGAACGCGTATCAGTGCTTCCCCAACGGCACCTGCAACCGCACCGCCTTCGACGCGGGTCAGGCGTTCGATGCCGGCTCTGGCAACATGATGGTCGCGACGATCCCGCTGCCCTTCATCTCGAACGACTTCATCGCGATGACGCGGGCTCCGACGCCGGGCGCGCAGGTGTACCTGGGTGGCTTCCCAGGCAAGCGGCCCGACGTGGTGGCCATCGACTCGGCGCGCACCTTCGTGGCGCTGGAGCAGGAAGGCCAGCTCGTCGGCCACAGCAGCTTCCGCCGCGGCCGCGACTTCATCGATGACAGCGCGACGACCTCGTCGATCGACACCGTCGGGAGCCGTGTTCGCGTCGCCTACAACCACGAGAGCAAGACGCTCTACGCCTGCTACATCGTCGGCCGCGGCGTGCGCGTGCGTCGCAGTCTCGACGAGGGCCGCAGCTGGGGTGAGCTTGCGACGACGATCGAGCCGCCCCCGCTCGATGACGGTGGCCTCGGGCTGGTGATCAGCGACTGTGACATCGCGGCCTGGCGTCAGGGCGGTGCCATCATGGTGACGGTGGAAGACGACAAGCTCATCGCTCGCAACATCACCGCGGGGCTCGACGTCGAAGACGCGGGGCAGGTGGCCTTCGCCTCGTCGGCCCCTGACGCGGGCAACGTCTTCGCGCCCATTCGCCCGAGCATCGCCACGCTGCCCTCGGACAGCCAGGTGCACATCGTCTTCACCGCGACGCGTTCGCTCTCGAGCGGCCTCAGCGACACCGAGACCTACGGCGTCTACCGCGACGGCATGGTGGGCACGTTCGGCCAGCCTCAGGCGCTCACGTACACGGGCGTTCCTCCGTTCGGCAGCCCGCTCCCGCAGGACTACGCCACCGTCGCCATCGACCCGAAGACGAAGCGGGCGATCGGTGCGTACGTGAGCCTGCTGCCTGGCAACGACGCGCTCTCGACGGTGCAGGTCTCGCTGTGGAACGCGCAGCAGCGCCGCTGGGTGACCGGGTCGGATCTCTCGGTCTTCACCCTCGACGTCGACAACCAGACGAAGGTGCTCTTCCCGTTCCCCGAGTTCCAGGGCAAGCAGGTCGACGCGTTCTCTCCGACCTTCGCGGCCCTGCCGAATGGGAAGATCTGGCTGTCGATGATGGTGGGCGCGCGGCTGGGCGCTGGCAGCGGCAACGACTTCAAGTTCTGGGCGGTGCCGTTCGACTTCGATGAGCCGACGCCCGCCGGAACGGTGCGTGGCTGGTTCAAGAAGCCGGCGCGCAAGCTGAGCGACACGCGCGGGTGGGATCCCCGTGGTGGTGGCATTCGCCCGACGGTGACCTCGTTCTCGGCCGACTCGCAGATCAGCTTCTCGGGCGCCTTCACCGAGGGCTTCGGCCCTGCCGGTGAGCAGGAAGGTGGCCGCAGCGTCTACGTCACCATTCCCTGATCCCGTGAGCGACGACGATCACCGGCTCGACCTCGAGCTCGTCGTCGTCGCGCGCACCTTCGAGGTGCATCACCGCGGCAGTCCGTCGGCGCGCCCGAGTTCGGCACGCTCCGGCTGGTTCCTGACGATCGAAGGTGTGCGGGTCGAGATCGAGACTGGTCGGTTGAGCGCGCCGCTGGGGACGCGACGATCGGCGCAGCGTTCGGCGCGACCAGGGCTGGCTCGTCGCCGACGTCGTGCGCTGATCAGGCTCCGGCGCTCGAGCGGCAGCTCGGTGCAGACGCACGACGCATCGCTTCCTCGCGCAGTCGTGGGTCGAGCACGTCGGCCACGTCGACCGTGAGCTCGCGAAGCCGCGTGAGTCAGCGGGCCATGCCTGCAGGCGTGTGGGCGTTCACCACGTCGGCCGGAGCGGTGGGCATCTTCTTCGCCCCACCCATGTGCGGGCAGGCGGCGGCTTTGCCAGCGCTCATCGCCGCGAGCTGGCCCGCCGTGCGCTCGGACTCGGCAGGCCCGCCACCCGAGAGCCGGGCTCCTGCGCTCGCCAGGCCCGTCGCCGTGAACACCGAGCCCATCGCGTGCCGGGCGATGTTCGCGTCCGACTTCAGCTTCAGCGACGCCTGCAGCGCCATCGCCTCGACGACGCCCGATTTCTGGTTCTGCATGCCGGGCGGAATGGTGCCCTGCTGATACAGGGTGCGCAGATCGTCGACCTTGATGCCGGTCTTCCCCGTCGCCGGATCTTTCTTGCCGAACACCGACAACAGCCCCGCGAACTCGAGCTGCGCGAAGTTGAGCCCGCGGACCGATGAGTCGATCACGCCGGCGCCGGCCTTCAGATCGCGCCGGTAGTTGTCGGCGATCGCGGCGGCGAACGAGTCGGTCGTCATCACGCCGTTCTCTGCGTGCGAGACGAGCGCGTCGAACTTGGTCTCGTCGAACTTTCCGTTCCTCAAGATCTGCGTGTCAGCCGGGTGGGGAACGATGCCCTCGGGCAGGTTGACGACGTTCATCTCGCGGTGCGTGAGGTTGTGGAGCACGTCGGTCGGCTTGTTGCCGATGGTGCCGATGCCCCACGTGGCTGCGCCGAGCGCCTTCGAGCCGCCGAGGTCCTTCACGGCCTTGTTCAGCTCGTCGAGGTTCACCGACCCATCTGGAGCCATCTGCACGCGGCCCTCGTTCACCAGCGCGCGCAGCACGGGACACATCACCTCGGTCTTGCCCGAGCCCGGCGCGATCGCCTGCGCCGCGACGCTGGGCTTTCGTGTGGCGCCGTTCGCCTGCCAGCCCGCAGGCGTCGAGGCGGTCGGCGTGGCTGCCGCTGGAGTGGTGGTGCGCGTCTCGTTCGAGCTGCGCAGCGGAGCAATCGTCGGGGCCTTCGGACCAATCGTGTTCGACATGGTGGTGGGCTTTCGGGTCAGACGGCTTTGAGAGAAGCGATGGCCTTCATGAACGAGGCGGCGTTCGAGTCGGTGAGCGCGGCCTGCGGAAGCGTGAGCGTGATGTTGCACTGCCGCCCACCGTCGACGCGCATGACGAAGTACTGCCGCATGTCGCCCACGTGCGTGGGGAAGTTGTAGGCGAGCACGGCGCCCTTGCCGCCGTCGGCGAACGTCATCACCCCGTTGGTGAGGTTCTTGATGTTGGCGACGGTCTGCGCGAGCTCGGTCATCGTCTCGGTCGCGAGCGTCTCGAGCGTCACGCCTGGTCGCGCCGCTTTGCTCTGAACCATCAGGCTCGGCTGCGGGCCGCTTCCGGGCAGGCCCATACGAAGGCCGATGGTGACCTCTTCAGTGCGAAAGCCGGCGGGTGGATCGAATCCAAAACCTTCGAGCGACATCATGCGTGGGACTCCTCGGCTGGCGGGGGCAACGACCGTGACGGCGGGGTGAGTCCGGTGAAGGAACGCAGCAGCGCGTCCACCACCGGGGTTGGGAGCAGGGAAGCGACTCGCAGGACAAACGAGGCGAGGCGGCCGACGCGGTACCGCGCGCGTGGAGCTCGCGCAGTCGCCGCGCGGAAGACGACCTTCGCCACCTGCTCCGGCGTGATTTGCGCGAGCGAGAAGGTGGCCTGCTGTCGAACAGCCTCGAGCAGCGGGGCCCGCCAGGCCGACTGCCCCGCGGCGCTTCGAAGCGAGTCCATGGCGGTGTCGACGAAGCCCGTGCCGACGACCGAGGGCTCGATGAGCGAGACGTTCACGCCGAACGGAGCGCACTCCATTCGCAGCGCGTCGGTCATCGCCTCGACGGCGTACTTCGTGGCCGCGTACGAGCCGAACCAGGGCAGGGTGAACGTGCCCGCGAGGCTGCCGACGTTGATGACCCGGCCATGCCCACGGCGAACCATGTCGGGCACGAAGGCGCGGGTGACACGCGCGAGCCCACGCACGTTCACCTCGAACTGCCGGGTGAGCAGCTCGTCGCTCGTCTCGGCCATGGGCGCGAGCAGGCCGAGGCCGGCGTTGTTGATGATGACGTCGGGAACGCCGATGAGCTCCTTCGCGAGGCGCACCGAGTCGTCGCTCGTCACGTCCAGCGTGAGCCCGGGTCCCTTCCGCTCCGACGCGTGCACCTGCCAGCCGGCCTTCGTGAAGACGTCGACGAGGGCGCGGCCAATGCCGCCACCTGCGCCAGTGATGAGCACCGACTTCATGCGGGCACCCCGACGAGCGCGGGAGCGGCAGCCGAGTCTTCGAAGCCGAACCACGAGAACAGCCGACGAAGCGGGCCGAAGCGGCGATGGCAGAGCAGGGCGGCGAGGGCGAGCGTCGCAGCGGCTCCACCGATCGGCCCGAGGGCGCGCACGAGCAGGCTCGAGATCGTCGCGAACGCGGGAACGCCGACGACGAGCAGCAGCAGAATCGCCACCGAGAGGACCGAGGCCGAAGGAGCCCGGCCCGACGCGCGCAGCCACTTCACCGACAACCCGACGAGCCAGGGAATCAGCACCACACCCATCGCCATCAACGTCAGCGCGACGTCGCTGGTGAGCCACGAGGCCGCGGTGCTCCAGGTCCACCCCGTCAGCGCCTCGCGCGTCGATGAGAAGAACCGCTGGTAGCCGCTTCCGTCCCACCCGTGCACGAGAATGAAGAACATGCCGAAGTAGCCGCCCAGCCAGTGCAGCAGCGCGCTGAACGCCCGGCCGCGGCTCGACAGCCATCGCGCCACGCCGAACCCGAGCAGGCCCTGCGTGATGTTGGTGACGCCGAAGATCGCCACCAGCCAGCCCGGCAGCTCACGCGTGCCGACGTGCATCGTCTCCCACGAAGGAAAGTTCCACAGCAGCACGAAGCCAGACGGCGCGAAGACGATCGCGAGAAAGAGCAGCGTGTGGAACGCGTCGGTGCTGCCCAGCGCGCTCTTCGGCGACTCGTTCTTCACGAGCCCCTTCGCCGCGCTCGCCAACCCCAGCCCAGCTCCGATGCCGTACGACCAGAAGACGTCGACCTGAACCATGGAATCCCTCCCGGACTGCGTTTCGAAAGTGATGTATCATTGTCGTTATCAAACCGGCAAGTCCGGTTGCCGAAATACTGGCAACATGCTGAAAGCACAGGTCGAAATGGCTCGAGTGAAGACGGAACAGAAACGGCGCGAGATCCTCGAGGCCTCAGCGAAGGTCTTCTCGAAGCACGGCTTTCACGCGGCGACGGTGAGCCAGATCGCGGAAGCCCACGGCATCGGCCTGGGCACGTTCTACCGCTACTTCGACAGCAAGCTCGACGTCTTCCACGCGGTCATCGACGAGGTGATGGGCGAGGTGGCGAAGGTGCTGGCGCCCGAGAGCGCGACGGCGAGCACGTCGGCCGATGAGTACCGGGCGCAGGTGATCCGCATCGGGCGTGGGCTGTTCGAGGCGTTCCAGCAGAATCGATCACTGGCGCGGCTGCTCTTCGTCGAGGCTCCGGGCATCAGCGTCGAGCTGAACGAGAAGCTGCAAGCGACGGTGGCCTTCTTCGGAATCGCGACGCAGGCGTACCTCGACAACGGCGTCACGCGCGGTTTCCTGAAGCAAGACCTCGACACCGAGGTGACGGCGCTGCTGGTGAACTCGATGGTCTTCGAAGGCGTGCGTCAGCTCGCGGCGAAAGAAGATCCTGCCGAGCTCGATCGCTGGACGAAGGCGATCACCGCGATGATGTTCGACGGCATTCGTCAGGCGTAGGTGAGCCAGTGCTGGTACTTCGGCTCGTGGCCGCGCACGACGCGGAAGTAGAGCTCCTGCACGGCCTGGGTGATGGGGCCTGGCTTACCTTCGCCGACCTGCCGGTTGTCGACCTCGCGCACGGGCGTGATCTCGGCGGCGGTGCCGGTGAAGAAGACCTCTCCGGCGATGTAGAGCGCGTCGCGGGTGAACGAGACCTCTTGCACCTCGCGGCCCATGTCCTTGAGCAGCTCGAGCACGGTGTCGCGTGTGATGCCGCGCAGAATCGGTGACGAGAGCGAGGGCGTGCGCACGACGCCGTGGCGGCCGACGCAGAAGATGTTCTCGCCCGAGGCCTCGGCCACGAAGCCCGAGATGTCGAGCAGAATGGCCTCGTCGTAGCCGGCGAGCACGGCCTCGCGCTTGGCGAGAATCGAGTTCACGTACTGGCCCGAGATCTTGCCGCGCACCATGTTCACGTTCACGTGCATGCGGGTGAAGCTCGAGACCTTCGCGCGAATGCCCTCTTTGAGGCCCTTGTCTCCGAGGTAGCTGCCCCACTCCCACGCGCAGATCGCCACGCGGGTCGGGTTGATCGCGCCGAGGCCCATGGCTCCGTCGCCCATGAAGGCGATCGGCCGCAGGTACGCGCCGTTGGGGAACTTGTCGGCCTGCTGCTGGAGCACGTCGATGCACGCCTGCACGAGCTCGTCTTCGGTGTACGGCAGCTTGAGCATGATGATGTGCGCCGAGTCCATGAAGCGGCGAATGTGCTCGCGCAGGCGGAAGATCGCGATGCGGCCGTCTTTCGTCTTGTACGCGCGAATGCCCTCGAAGACGCCGAGGCCGTAGTGGAGCGCGTGGGTCATCACGTGCACCTGCGCCGACTCCCAGGGCACCATCTTGCCGTCCATCCACACCCGATCGGCCTTCAGCACCGCGCTCGACGTCGACGTGTTGTTCGCCATGCGCGCTCTCTGCCACGAAAGCGCTGATGCGTCAGCACGTGAGAGACTGCGCGCATGGACGACGGGAAGAGCATTCGAGACGCGCTCGAAGCGGCGCAGGCGAAGGTGAAGGCGCTGACGGCCGAGCTCGAGAAGGCTCGTGGCACGACCCCCGAGCTGGCTGCCGTACAGCGTCGGCTCGTACACCTCGAACGTTCGAGTGAGGAGCGCTTCACCGCGTACGAGAGACGGCTCGACAGTCACCGCGAACGGGAGCGGGCGCTGCGCGATGAACTCGACGCCACGCGCGCCGCGCTGAAGACTGCGAGCCAGGAACTCGAACGAGCGCAGCGAAAACTCGAGCGGGCCGAAGCGCGCCTCGAGCGCCTCAAGCCGAAGAAGGAGTCGGTCGTCACCGGAGTGCTGAGTCGCCCGCGCATCAAGCGTCTCGAGGCCGAGCTCGACGCGGCGAGGAAGGAACTCGCCCGTGTGCAGGGGTTGCTCGGGCGTTCGTCTCGCAGACGGTGAGTCGACGCTCGGAGCGTGAGTTCCGCACCATCGCCTTCCGCGGCACCGGCTCTGCGCTTCGGTCGCAGTCCCGGCGGTTCGCGTCCCAGTCACCCGCCGAGTGGCATCGCCGTCGAGGCCTCGAGCGGCGCCGGCCCGAGGTCACGCTCCAGGTGGCGTCGCCGTCGCAACGTCCGCGGCCGAGTTCATGCTCCGAGCGGAGTCGAGCTGGGTGGGCGTTGGAGTCACGTTCCAGGCGTCGCCGTCGCAACGTCGAGGCGCGCGGTGATAGCGGCGATGGCCGAGGTCTTCAGCGCTCCGACAGGGCCGCCAGGCGGTACTGCGCCGCCTGAGCGATCGCCTCGTTTGACGTCGGCAGATCGGGGAAATGCCCGATCAGCGTGTGCGGAGGGCCTTTGCGCAGGTTGATCGCGTTGCGGTAGCTGCGGCGCGCGCTCTCGGCGTCGTTCCGGCGCTCGTGCACCTGGGCCAGCAGGTAGTGGCCGAGCGCGAGCGTGGGCTCGAGGAAGAGGGCGCGCGTGAACTCCTGCTTCGCGGAATCGTTCTCTCCAGCCTGCATCGCCGCGATGCCGAGGTAGAGCCGCGCCTCGACCGACAGCGGCTCCCGTTGCAGCGCGCCCTGGTACGCCTCGCGCGCCTCGTCGATGTTGCCCATCAACGCGTGCACGTTGCCGAGGGTGAGCCTGGCGGCGAGATCCTCAGGTGCGTCTTCACTGAGCTTGTGCGAGAGCCGCAGCGCGCGGGGGAAGTCGCCCTTCTCGATGTCTTCGACGATCTGCGCGAGCCGCTCGACTGGCGTGCCCGAGCCGGGGCTGGGGCTGGGCCGTGGCGCCATGGGCGACGGCATCGCGGGCACCGACTTCGGCAGCTGCAGGCCCACCACGAGCGGCAACATCTTCGGCGTGGGCTTCTGCGGCTCGACTGGCGCGTCGGGCTTGATCGGAGGTGTCGGCAACAGCATCGCGTTGCGCCGCACGGGCCGCCGGTAGATGAAGACGCCGCCCACCTCGATCATCTCGAAGCGCGTCGGCAGGCGGAACAAGCTCTCGGAGTAGCCCAGGAACAGCCAGCCGCCGGGCCGCAGCGAGTCGTAGAACCGCTCCATCACCGCGAGGATGGTGGGCTGATCGAAGTAGATGATCACGTTGCGGCAGAAGATCAGATCCATCGACTGCGGCTTCACCTGCGGCCAGATCGGCGCGGCCAGGTTGTGGCCGTCGAAGCGCACCATGTCGCGCAGCTGCGGCGTCACCTCGTACTGGCCGTCAGCCAGGGTGAAGTAGCGGGCCAGGCGCGGCTCGCTCACGCCCAGCAGGCGGCGAATGGCGAAGCGGCCCCTGGCGGCGTTCTCGACGGCGACGGGGTTGAGATCGGTCGCCCAGCAGTCGACCTCGTTGGGCAGCGCGCCGCGATCGAGGCCCACCATCGCGATGCTGTACGGCTCTTCACCCGTCGCGCAGCCCGCCGACCACGCCTTCACCGCGCGCGCCTCTCGCCGGGCGTGCTTGAGCAGCTCGGGGAAGATCTCGTTCTCGAAGGCGGCGAACTGGCGCGAGTCGCGGAAGAACTCGGTCTTGCCGACGGTGACGAGCGGGAGCAGGGCGCGCAGCTCGTGTTCCCCCGCGAGCTGACGCAGCCGCCGCACGTACTCGCTCGCGTCGTCGAGGCCCAGCGCCGGCATGCGCGCCTGCAGGGCGAGTCGCAGGCCCGCGTAGCCATCGGGGGTCACCTTGAGGCCGGCGCGCTCGAGCAACAGCGCGGCGAGCTGCTCGAGGGCCGACCGATCGATGGTGAGCGATTCACCCGTCATCGGTTCGGCACCCACGCCACGAGCTGCGGCGCGATCAGGTCGAGCGGCAGCACCTTCTCGGCCGCCCCGAGCGCGATGGCCTCTTTCGGCATGCCGAACACCACGCTCGACGCTTCGTCCTGCGCGACCGTGTGGCCGCCCCGCAGCCGAATCTCCTTCAGGCCCCGGGCGCCATCGCGGCCCATGCCCGTGAGCACGACGCCGATCGCCCGCGAACCGAAGCCTGCGGCGACGCTCTTGAGCAGCACGTCACACGACGGCAAGAACCCACCGACCGCGGCGCCGTGCTCGAGCCGCGCGCTCCCCGACGGGCTGACGGTGAAGTGCACGTCGGAAGGCGCGACGTAGACGAAGCCCTTCTCGAGCTTCGTGCCTTCCGTCGCCTCGATGACCTGATGCCCGGTCTCGGCGGCGAGCCAGCGCGCGAGATCGTCGGTGAAGCCCGGCGTGATGTGCTGGCAGATGCAGATCGGCGCCCCGAACTGCCTGGGAATGCCGGCGAGCACCACCGCGAGCGCCTTCGGGCCGCCCAGTGACGAAGCGATGGCCACCACCGGCACGTCGGGCTTGATCGAGGGGAGCCGCGTCGAGGTGCGCTTCTTTCGCCCTCGCGGGTGCTTCACCACCTTCACCGTCGAGAGCAGCACCAGCGTCTTTTCGAGTGAGCCGATCGCTGCGGCGTCGAACTCCAGGGGCATCGACATGACGTCGAGCGCGCCTGACGAGAGCAGCGCCATCGCGGCCTGCCGTGGGCCGGCGCCCATCGCCATCAGCAGCATCGGCACCGGGTACTCCGACATCACCAGCTCGATGGCGCGCGAGACCTCTGAAGACGGGCCATCGACGCGCAGCAGCACCACCTGCGGCTCGAAGTCGCGCACCGCCGAGACCATTCCGGCGGCCGTGACCGGACCCGCCACGCGCTCCAGCTTCCGGCCGAACAGCGGCATCAGCTTGAGGCCGAGCAGCGGAGACGGCTCGACGAGGAGCACGCGGATCTTCGTCGTCACGCCCGTCTCCTTCCGTCAGGTGTCAGGTGAGGCGATCGATCGTCAACGCCAGGCTCTCGACGCCGAGCTCGCCCTTCACGAGGTACGCGTCGGCGCCTGCGTCGAGGCCGCGGCGTTTGTCTTCGGGTGACGCGAGCGACGAGAGAATGACGACGGGCAGGCGGCCGAAGTCGGCGTGGTTCTTCAGCCGCCGGGTGAGGGCGAAGCCGTCGAGCCTGGGCATCTGCACGTCGGTGAGGATGAGATCGAACGTGCCGCCGCGCTGCATGCGCTCCCAGGCGTCTTCGCCGTCTTGCGCCTCTTCGACTTCGTGACCGAGCGCGCGCACCAGGGCCGACTCCGTGGCGCGGGCGATCGGCGAGTCGTCGACCAGCAGCACCTTGAGCCGCTTCGCCGCCTGCGTCTCGACGGGCCGCGAGAGCTTTCGAATCTCGGCCATGATGTCGGGCACGTGCAGCAGCACCGCGATGCGCCCGTCTTCGAGCGCCGCTGAGCCGGCGACGAACGGAGCGCCTTTCAGGAAGTCACCGCCGATGGGCTTCACGGCCACTTCGCGCTCGTCGACGAAGCCATCGACCACCAGCGCCGCGCGCTCGTCTCCAAACCGCACCACCACGCAGGGAGGCCGATCGAAGCGCGGGCCACCGTTCAAGCCCAGCAGCGGGCCCAGCGCCGTGAAGGCGATCGGCTTGCCGCGGTGCATGACGGCGAGCGTGCCGAAGACCTCGAGCCGATCATCGGGAGAGAAGCGGGCGACCGCTTCGACGTCGGCCGCGGGCATACCGTACACGTCGTCACCGAGGCGCACGAGGAGCACGCGCATCAACGCGAGCGACTGGGGCAGGCGCAGCGAGACCGAGGTGCTGCGGCCCGTGCGGGTGGTGATCGACACACTGCCGCCGAGCGCTTCGACCTTGCGCTTGACGACGTCCATGCCCACGCCGCGGCCCGAGACCTCGCTGATCTGTTCTTTCGTCGAGAAGCCCGCCTTGAAGATTAGCTCCACGGCCTCGCGATCGTTGAGCGCCGCGGCCTGCACGGCGGTGATGACGCCTTTGCGAACGGCCGACTCCTTCAGCTTCGTCGGGTCGATGCCGCGGCCGTCATCTTCGACCTCGACCGCGAGCATGTCGCCATCGGCGCGTGCCTTGAGTGACACCCGGCCGAGCTCGGGCTTGCCGAGCGTCTCACGCAGATCGGGCGGCTCGATGCCGTGATCGACGGCGTTGCGAATGAGGTGAATGAGCGCGTCGCGAACGTCGGCCACCATCGAGCGATCGACGCCGGCGCTGGTGTTCTCGACGAGCAGCTCGATCTGCTTGCCCTGCGAGTTCGCCAGCTCGCGCACCGCACGGGGGAAGGCATCGAACACGGTCGACAGCGGCACCAGGCGCGCTTCGGCGACGTGATCGGCGAGCTGGGTGAGCGAGCTGTTGAGGGTGTTGAGGCCGTCGGAGTGATGACGCACGAAGCGGAACGCGTCGTCACGAAGGAGTGAGAGATCGCTCTCGAGCAGCGCGATGCGGCGGCGCTGATCGACGGGCAGGGCGCCATGCTCCGTCGCCCTCAGCAGGTTCTCGCCGAGACGGGCGAAGCGCTCGAACAGGCTCTGCAGCTCGTGGCCACGCAGCTCAGACCGCGCGCTCTCGACGAGCAGATCTCCCGCCAGCAGGCCGACCGAGTCGAGCAGCTCGACGTTGACGCGAATGGAGCGATCGACCGCAGCCTTCTTCTCGACGGTCTCTTCGAAGTGGTGGCCGTCGGGCGTGGGGGCAGGGCTTGGCGTGCTGGGGCGGGGCGGGGGCGGTGGGGCTGGTGGTGCGGAAGGAGCCGGTTGCGCGACGGGTGCAGCAGGGGCTGATGCGCGTGGTTTGGCCTGTCGAGGCGCAGACGGAGGCGGCTTGAGCGGCGGCACCGGCGTGCCGGCCGTCGAGGTCAGCTTCTGAACGATCTCGGTCGAGGCGGGCGTGCCTTCTTTCGCGCCAGCGTTGTCGTCGAGCAGGTCGGAGATCGCGTCACACGCGTGCAGCAGCAGGTCGGTCGCGGTGCGGGCGTCGACCTTCTTCTCGGTCCACGCCTTGAGCAGATCTTCCGAGGCGTGCGCGACCTGCCCGATGGCCGGCAGCCCCAACATGCGGGACTCGCCCTTCATCGTGTGCAGCTCGCGCGCGACGTTCTCGACGGCCCTCGCTCCGTCGGGCTTCTCGAGCTCGAGCACGCCGAGCTGAATCGCCTGCAGGCGATCCTGTGTCACCTCGACGAACTTCGTCAGCAGTGACTTCTTGAGGGCCTCGGTATCCACGTTCGGGATCAGTCAGCCTTGAAGCGCTTGATGAGCTCGGAGAGGCGGCCGGCGAGCTGGGTGAGCTCGGCAGCGGCGCCCGTGGCCTGCTTCGAGGCCTGCGTCGTCTGGCGGGTGACCTCTTCGATCTCGCCCATCGACGCGACGACCTGCTCGGTCGCGGTGCGCTGCTGCTGGGTGGCGAGGTTGATGACACGGGCGGCGTCGCTGGTCTCCTGCACGCCAGAGAGGATGCCCTCGACCGCGCTGGCGGCGACCGAGCCCAGGCGCTCACCGGCTTCGGTCGCCTGACGAGACGCATCGGCGGCGCTCGCGGCGGCGGCGGTGGCCTCACGAATCTCGGTGATGAGGTTCTTGATCTCCTTGGTCGAGTCGAGAACGTTTTCGGCGAGGCGCCGCATCTCGGCGGCGACGATCGAGAAGCCCTTGCCGGCTTCGCCTGCGCGGCTGCCTTCGAGGGCGGCGTTCAGGGCGAGCAGGTCGGAGCGGTCGGCGATCTCGTCGATCACCTCGACGACGGTGCCGATGCGCTCGACGCGGCGGAGCAGCTTGGTGATCGACTCGCTCACCGCGACACCGTCGGCGCGAATCTGCTGCATGGCCTGAATGAACTCGGCGATGGCGCCACGACCCGAGCGGGCGGAGTTGAGCGTCTCTTCGGCGACGCGGGCCACGGCGCCGGCGTTCTCGGCGATCTGGGCCGACGCGTGCTTCAGCTCTTCCATCGTGGCCGTCGTCTCGTGAATCGCGGCGGCCTGCTCGGTGGAGGACGACTCGTGCTGCGTCGACGCGGCGAGCACCTCGTTGGCCGAGGAGGAGAGCCTGAGCGCCGCCTCGTTGATCTCGCGAACGAAGGTGCGCAGCGTCTCGATCACCTTGCCGAAGCCGTCGAGCAGCGGCGCGAGCACCACGTCGTCGGTCTTCGCCTGAAACGCCGCGAGCTCTCCCTGCCGCACGAGCGCGTTGAGGCCCTCGATGGCCTGCTCGACGACGACCTGCGAGCGCTCCTTGCGCTGCTCGGAGTCGGCGACGGTGTGCTCGACGCGCTCCATCAGCGCGTTCACCAGGCGGCCTGCCTCGGCGACGTCACCGCTGAGCCGGCCGATGTCGACGCGCGCGTCGAACTTGCCCTGGGTGAGGCGCTGCAACGAGGCGAGCAACGGGGCCAGATCGGCTGCAGGTGCAGCGCCGGGCGCTTTCTTCGGCTTCTTTGGAGCGGCGGTCGTGTCAGGCATGAGGGGCCTCGGTGCGGAACGGGTTGGTGGAGAAGAGATCGACGAGGAGCACGGTCTGGTCGCGATCGAGCCAGGCTCCGATGATGAACGGGGTGGGGCCGGCGGCGAGCGGAAGGCGGCGCAGATCGTCGCGGCGCACCGTCTGAACGCCGAGCACGCCGTCGATGGGCAGACAGACCTCGTGGCCCTCGGCGGGAGAGAAGATGAGGGCGCGCCGACCAGAAGCAGGCGGACCCAGCGGCGTTCCCACCGAGTCGTGCTCATCGGCCCGGCCGATGCGGCGCACCTGTGTCATGTCGGCACCGTAGCGGGTCCCCGCGATGTCGAAGAGCACGATCTCGACGGTGGCCACGACTTCTTCGGTCATCGGCGCACCACCGAGCCACGCGCGGCGGTGAGCACCTTCGGCAGATCGAGCAGGCTCAGGCTGCCAAGTTCACGGTGCTGCACGATGCCCACCAGGAACTCGTTCGCCGCGCCACCACCCGCGGGCGGCGGCAGCTTGTCGGCCACGAAGATGCGACGCAGCCCGATGACCTGATCAGCGAGGAAGGCGACCAGCAGCCCCGTGGACTCGCCCACGAAGAGGCGGCCGCCTCGCGTCACCTTCGATTCTCCCTGTTGCAGGAAGCGCAGCAGATCGATGACCGGCATCACCTGCCCACGGTTGCCCACGACGCCCAGCACGAACGAGGGCACGCGCGGCAGCGGCGTCATGGGAGACAGCCGCGAGACCTCGCGCACGTGCTTCGAGAGCACGGCGAGCGTGATGGTGCCCAGCTTGAAGACGAAGAACTCCTCGTCTGGCCGCGCGGCCTGGGCACGGCTCTTCTCTGGTGCCTCGGCGAGCGCACGTTGCAGCGGGGTGAGTTCCACGAAGGTGCTGAGTATCGAAATGGCTGGAGGAGCGGGTCAAGAACTCTGCTACAAGCTTTCACCTCATGGCGGCGCGCGTCCTGGTCATTGATGACAGCCCGATGACGGTCCAGCTCATCTCCGAGGCGCTCACGGCCGCGGGCATCGGTGTCGACGCCGCCGGCGATCTGGCCGCCCTCGACGCCCGCCTCGATGCGAACACCTACGAATTGGTGCTCGTCGACGTGAACATGCCCGAGATGTACGGCGACGATGTCGTCGAGTTCCTGCGCATTCAGCGCAAGCTCACGGCCCGGCTGTTTCTCTACTCCGATCTTCCGGAGCAGGAGTTGATCGAGAAGACGAAGAACTCGGGCGCCGACGGCTACGTCGCGAAGTCGCAGGGCCTCGAGGCCGCGGTCGAGACGATTCGCGACGCCCTCGACGGCAAACACATCGAGAAGCACCGGGTGCTGGTCGTCGACGACAGCGAGCCGACCGTTCGGTTGCTGAAGGCCGAGCTCGAGGCCAAGGGCCACGAGGTGCTCACCGCCAACGGCGGCGACGCGGCGACGAAGATCATCCTGAAGAAGAAGACCCGCCCCGATCTCGTGCTGCTCGACGTGAACATGCCGGGCATCAACGGCGAAGAGCTGTGCCGGTTCATCAAGGGCAACACGCTGTTCGCCGGCATTCAGGTGGTGTTCTGCAGCGCCGCCGACGAGGCCGAGCTGCAGCGCCTGGTGAAGACCTGCGGTGCCGATGGCTACGTCCGCAAGGATCAGCTCATCGCCAAAGAGATCCTCGATCTGCTGACGTGAAAGCCGCGCGTTCAACGGCTGGTCAGATCTCTGAGCAAAGTCGCGCAGGTGGAGCACTGATGCGCCGATCGGAGTGTCCATGAGCCACTTTCTGGCCGTGCTGACGCCCGAGAAAGCCCGTAAAAACAAAGAGGTGCAAATGTGCGCACGTGTGGCCCGCCTCTTGGATCTGCTCCCTGCGCACGCATGACGATTGGAGCCATTCACAGCAGAGGAGCCCCTGCACCGGCCAGCGGTTCACGGCCTGCTGTCGCTCCGAAGCCCATGGCGAAGCCTGCCGATGCGTTCGAGCGTGCGAAGTCGGTGACGGTGGTGGCGCTTCGTCGTGGCTCCACCGGCGCGGCGGTGAAGGCGATGCAGCTGAAGCTGGTGACGAAGGGCTACCTGTCGCGCTCCGACTTCTTGAACGGCACGGGCGTGTTCGGCCCCCGCACCGAGACGGCCGTGAAGCGCCTGCAGGTCGAGCATGGGTTGCCAGTGACGGGCGTGCTCGATGCGCGCTCCTCGGCTGCGCTCAACGCCGAGCGCCCCGCCGCGAAGAATGAACCTTCTGAAGTGAAGACTGACGTCTTCGAGAAGCCGCAGTCGGTGCTGAACGCCATGCAGCAGACGGTCACCGACGGCGACGACGAAGACGAGTTCACGAGGCCGACAGACATCGCCAGCTGACGTGAACGACAAACGAATTTGGTGAGGCTGACATTGGGTCAGGCTCCACGGGGCTCCGGCTTTCCCCCTTTGGTCGGAGCCCCGTTCCTCTTTTTTCGCTGCTGAATCAGAGTCGGCGCATGCGGCTCATGATGACGGTGGCAGTGCTGGCGGCGACGGCGGGGCTCGCGGCTGCCAGCCAGCGCATGGTCCGTGGCGGTTCGAGGCGTCGATCACGCCCGTCGTCGGGCAGCTCAACGACGTGTGGACGAAGCACCTGGGCCTCGGCGGTCAGCTCGCGATCGCGATGTCACCGCACATGCGGTTCGTCGCAGGTGGCTTGTGGAACTACCGATGGGTCGACAGCGGGTTCGAGAACCAGCTGCGGTTGGGGCTCGAGAGCCAGAGGGCAGGCTCCGACTTGAACCTGAGTCTCTTCGTGCCCGCCGCTGCCTGGGCTGGCACCGAGTTCGGCCTGCTCAGCGGTCAGGTCGCTGCCTTTCGTTTCCCCCACCGCCTCGAGTTCACCATGGCTGGCGTCGTCGGAGCCGCTTCGACACGGGCGCAGCTGAAGCCCTTGTCAGCAAGGCCGGATGGAACGTTCTCGCCGCCGACCTCGGGAGACACCGGCATTCGGCCCATGGCGGGGGTCGGCGCGGGAGTTCACTTCGAGTTTCTCGACCGATTCTCGGCGCGACTCGAGGTTCGGCAGTTCGCCTTCGCGCAGAGAACCAACACGGTGAACGGCTGCAACGCTGAGGATCTGCGGGCGTTCGACAATGCGCTCCGTGCGGGGCGGCCAGTGACGTCTGCGACGACTTCGGCTGGCTGCCAGGTCGAGACCTTCGACGGAACCGACCCCGACACGGGCCTCAAGCGCAGCAACGATGTTCCACTCGCGCTCGGCCTCGTGCGAAACCCGTCATCGCTGTTTCAGACGTACCTGGTCGCGCAGGTCTCAGTGGGCGTGACGTTCTGACGCCTTCGGCTTGCGCCGCTCACCCATGCCGCGCGCGAAGTTGCCGACCGTCACCCACGGCGCTTCCGACTTGAACAGCTTCACCAGGTTCGAGACGCCGATCGGCTCTCCACCGGCGCCGCGACCCTTCGCCACCGCGATGTACTGCAGCGGATCGATCGCCAGCGGCCTCGTCTGAATCTGATCGACCTTGTACTTCTTCACCAACTTCACCAGCGCCTCGGCCTCGCCCGCACGATCGGTCACGCCGGGGAAGAGCAGCAGGTTCAGCGCCACGTACGCGCCGCGTTTTCGTGAGAGCGCGATCGACGCCTCGACGTCCTCCCAGCCGTAGCGGCTCGGCTTGTAATAGGCCTCGTAGAGATCCTTCACGGCCGAGTTCAGCGACACCCGCACGGCATCGAGGCCCGCGTCGTAGAGCGCGTCGAGGCCCTTCGTGAGGCTGCCGTTGGTGTTGATGTTGATCGACCCGCGCTGGGTCTTCGCGCGCGTGATGCGAATCGCCTCGGCGATGAACTTCCACCGGGTGAGCGGCTCGCCTTCACAGCCCTGTCCGAAGCTGACCATCGTGCGGCCGGGAGCGTTTTCGAGATGCCAGATCGCGACGTCGGCGAGATCCTGCGCGCTGGGCCCATCGCTCATTCGATCGTGCGACGACGGCGGCCCGTCTTCCGGCTGATCCGAGATGCAGCCGACGCACGCGGCGTTGCACATCACCGACGCAGGCAGGCCGCCCTCGTCACGCGCGTAGAAGATGTTCTGGCTGGTGAAGCACCGGTACACGAGCGCGCACGTCTTCAGCTGGCTCAGCACCTTGTTGCCGGGAAACCGCGCGAGGTGCTCTTTGACGAGCAGCTTCACCTCGGGCGTCGAGAAGTTCTTCGGCGTCCAGTGTTTGCGGCGATCGGTGTGGAGCGCCCAGACCACCGGCCCGTCTTCGCTCCACGCGGCGGCGGTGTACGCCCACTGCGGCAGAATCGGCCCGTCACCTTTGGAGACCTCACCTGGCAGGTACGTGCGGGTGAAGCCCGGCGGCAACGTGGCGCCCACCGCGTGCGGCACGAAGCGTTTCCCGTCGGCTTCGAACTCCTTCACCAGCACGGGCTCGAGCGTCTCGGGGTCGAACCCCACGGGCAGCCGACCGGGCAGGTGGGCCAGCTTCGCCCCTTCGGGCAGGGGAATCGGGCGCTCCTTCGGCGGCGGCGGCAGCACCGACTCGTCCGAGCGCAGGCTGGCCAGCAACCAGGGGTGCTCGAAGACACGGCCTTTGGGATCGGCGAGGAGCAGCTTCAGCGAGCGCATGCGGCGCGTGTATTGGCGCTGGCCCAACCTTGCAAGGCGAGGGGAGTGGGGTTAGAGCCTGCGTCCCCCGCCAGCCCTCCGGGAATCCACCCGGGGTAAGGCGGTCGAAAAGGAAGCACCATGAAGCCCGACGTGCACCCCGTCTACCCGCCCGCCCGCATCAGCTGCGCCTGTGGCAACGTGATCGAGACCCGCTCCACGCGCGGCTCGTTCTCGGTGGAAATCTGCTCGAACTGCCACCCGTTCTTCACCGGCAAGTACAAGCTGATGGACACGCAGGGCCGCATCGACCGCTTCAAGAAGAAGTACGACGTCAAGAAGGGCGCCGCGAAGTCGTAATCGCCGTCGTCGCTTGTCGTTTCATCAACGCCGCTCCGGCTCACAGTCGGGGCGGCGTTTTCACGAGCCCACTTCCCAGGAGTCTTCATGAGCGCCGAGTCACCCACGCCGAGCCGCCCGTACATCGGAGGCCAGGCCGTCATCGAAGGCGTGATGATGCGCGGCCCGAAGAGCTTCGTGGTGTCGGTGCGAAGGCCCGATGGGCAGATCGCGATTCGGGAGCAGCCGTGGAACGTGCTGTTGCCGAAGCTCACGTTCCTGCGGTGGCCGATCTTCCGCGGCGCGGTGGTGTTGGCCGAGTCGCTGCACAACGGCTACTCGGCGTTGAAGTTCTCGTCGGAGCACGGGCTGCCGCCAGAAGAGGGTGGCGTGGCCGCGAAGCCCGGGCCGGCCGCGATGCTGACGTTCCTGATGCAGTCGCTGGTGTCGGGCGCAGAAGGTGAGCCGGGAGTTCCCGGGCCCGAGGCGCCGAAGAAGGATCGTGGCGCCGACGCGATGCTCGCGATCGCGACCGTGTTCATGCTCGGGTTCTTCATCGCGCTGCCGCACGTGCTGACGTGGTTCGTGGGGAACGCGCTGGGGCCGGGCTACGACTCGACCAGCGTCGCCTTCCACGTGATCGACGGAGCCTTCCGCGTCGCGATCCTCGTCGGCTACCTGGCGATCATCTCGCGCACGAAAGATGCGAAGCGGCTGTTCGAGTACCACGGGGCCGAGCACAAGGCGATTTGGACCTACGAGTCGCAGCAGGCGCTGACCGTCGACAACGCGCGGCCGTTCACCACGCGGCACCCTCGCTGCGGCACCAGCTTCTTGTTCATCGTCGTGGGCGTCGCGGTGCTCTTGCACGTGGCGTTGTTGCCGCTGCTGCCGCGCCTGCACCCGAACGATCTCGTGAACCAGCTGCTGATGGTGCTCATCAAGGTGCCGATGGCGTTCCCGATCGCGGGCATCGCGTTCGAGCTGCAGCGGCTGTCGGCGCGCGACAACTGCCCGGCGGTGATCACGTGGATGACGAAGCCCGGCATCTGGCTGCAAGGCATCACCACGCAGCCGCCAGATGATCGCGAGCAGGAGATCGCGTTGCTCTCGCTCGATCGGGCGCTCGCCCGTGAGATGGGCACGCCGAAGTCAGCCGAGGGCGTCACCATCTACGGCGACTTCGCGAAGGCCGCTGCGTAGAGAACTTTCTCGCGCGTTCTCGATCAGAAAATTGACGTCGATCGATCCTCACGTACCGTCTCGATCAGACCTGTAGCGCAAGGGTCGCCGGTGCAGTCACCGCCGGGAAAACCAAAACACGAGCACGGAGGCGAGATGTCTGTCGCATCGCTGTCGAACGCGCGGCTGCGCGAAGAAACCGATCTGTCTCAACACGTTCACGCGCGCGGCCGTGACTACGTGCTGTACCACGGCGACTCGACCAGCCTGATGCAGGGCTTCGAAGACGCCACGTTCGACATGGTCTTCGCCGATCCTCCGTACTTCCTCTCGAACGGCGGCACGACGTGCCAGTCGGGCAAGCGGGTGAAGGTCGACAAGGGCGGCTGGGACGCGTCGCAGGGCGTCGAGCACGATCACGAGTTCACCTCGAAGTGGCTCGAGCAGTGCCGCCGGGTGCTCAAGCCCTCGGGCACCATCTGGGTGTCGGGCACGCAGCACGTGATCTTCAACGTCGGCTTCGCGATGCAGAAGCTCGGGTTCAAGATCTTGAACATGGTGACGTGGTTCAAGCCGAACGCGTCGCCGAACCTGGCGTGCCGCACGTTCACGCACTCGACCGAGCTGATCATCTGGGCGGCGCCGGTGAGCAAGGGCAAGTTGCTCCACACGTTCAACTACAAGCAGATGAAGGCCGACAACGGCGGCAAGCAGATGCGCGACGTGTGGACGATGACGACGCCGAAGCCGTCAGAGAAGGTGCACGGCCGTCACCCGACGCAGAAGCCGCGCGCGCTGCTCGAGCGCATCGTCGACGCCTGCACCGAAGACGACGCGCTGGTGCTCGACCCATTCTGCGGCAGCGGCACGACGGGTGTGGCGGCGAAGTCGAAGGGCCGTCGGTTCGTCGGCATCGACATGGACACGCAGTATCTCGAGCTGACGAAGCGCCGCATCGAAGCCGAGTGACGTTCACTCCTCACTGGTGACGGGCTTCGTCCGTCGCCTCGCGATCAGCCGCTTCAAGCGCAGGTGCTCTTCGCGCTCGCGCTCCTCGAGGGTGCGGCGAATGTTCGACAGATCGCTCGTGAGCGTGACCGCGACGCGCTGCTCGAGGGTGTTCACGAGTCTGGTGGCGCGCGAGAGTTCGTGCCCCAGCTTCCGCATCAGGAACTCCTTGGGCGCAGCTTCGAGCACCAACTCGATCAGCCGCTCGAAGTCTTCCGCGGCGAGGCTGGCGGTGCTGTCGGCGGGCGTCAGCGCACGTGCGGCGAGGCTGCGGGTGACGATCGGTGGCCGCGTGAGATCGACCGCGCGCAGGCCCCAGACCTCGACCGGCTCGAGGTCGAGGGTCAGCTCACGCGCAGGCCAGCCCAGCGCACGCAGCTCGTCGGGCCCATGCTTCGACAGCGCCGCCAGAATCGATCGCGAGGCCTTCAACGTCTGCGCCTCGATGTGTGTCCGCCCATCGATGGCCGGCCGCGCGCGAGCGAAGAGCTCGGTGACGAGCGATTCGCGTTTGCGGCGGAGCAACGCCGCTCCTTTCTGCACCTGCGCGAGCCGGCGGCGCAGCTTCACGAGGTTCGAGCGGGTGGCTGCGGCGTGGGTCGACATCAGCCCTCCTTTCGTCGAGCCGCGTCTCGCTGAGCTTGCCGCGAGGCCAGCAGCTCGTCGGACAGCTTGATGAGATCTTCACGCGGCACCTGGTCCATCAGGCGCCAACCGGCCTCGAGCGTCTCGTTGATGGTCCTCCGCTGGGTTCCCTGGTTCACGAAGGCCTGTTCGAAGAGCTCGGCGAGCTCGAGCGCGCGACGATCGGTAGGTGACAGCCCGGCCTCTCCGACGATGGCAACCATCATTCGGGCTTCGCGCCCGCGGGAATAGATCGCGTACAGCTGATCGGCCCACTTGCGGTGCTCCGCGACGGTGCGGCCCTTGCCGATGCCGGCGTTCATCAGGCGCGACAGTGACGGCAGCACGTCGACGGGCGGGAAGATGCCGCGGCGGTGAAGCTCGCGAGAGAGCACGACCTGCCCCTCGGTGATGTACCCGGTGAGATCAGGGATCGGGTGCGTGATGTCGTCGTCGGGCATGGTGAGAATCGGCAGCTGCGTCACCGAGCCCGGCTTGTCCTTCACCACGCCGGCCCGTTCGAAGAGCGAGGCGAGGTCGGTGTACATGTAGCCGGGGTAGCCGCGACGCCCCGGCACCTCTTCTCGCGCCGCGGCGACTTCGCGCAGGGCCTCGCAGTAGTTGGTGATGTCTGCGAGCACGACGAGCACGTGCAGGCCGTGAACGAAGGCCAGGTGTTCGGCGCACGCGAGCGCCGCGCGGGGCGCCAGCAGCCGTTCGATCGTCGGGTCTTGCGCCTGGTTCAGGTAGAGCACGCTGCGCTCGAGCGCGCCCGAGGCGGTGAACCGATCGAGGAACGTTCGGGTCTCGCGTTCGGTGATGCCGATGGCGCAGAAGACGACGGCGAACGGCTCTCCACGCGGAGCGCGCGCGTTCTCGACGATGGTGGCCGCGAGCTCGAGCGCGGGAAGGCCAGGCCCCGAGAAGACCGGCAGCTTCTGGCCACGCACCAGCGTGTTCATGCCGTCGATGGCCGAGATTCCCGTCTCGATGAAGTCAGAAGGCGGCAGGCGCCGGGTCGGGTTGATGGGCGCACCCCAGAGCGGGCGAATGGCTTCGCCGATGGGTCTGGGTTGGCCATCACGCGGGTCCTGCGCGCCGCTCAACGCCCGGCCGAGCAGATCCTTGCCGACGATCGCGTTGGCGAGCTCTCCCGTCAGCGTGATGTCGATGCCCGCGGGCTCGAGGCCGAGCGTGTCTTCGAGCACCTGCACCACGCTCACGTCTCTTCCCGCCTCGATGATCTGCCCACGGAGCGCCGGTTGCCCTTCGGCTTTCAGCGTGACCCATTCTCCGAGCGCGGCGCGTTGGGCGTTGCCGACGTAGACGAGCGGGCCGGCGGCGGCGCGAGCTCCGCGGTACGAGCGAGCGACCCTCATGACGGGCCTCCTCTCCACACCTTCGTGATGCGGGTGGCGACCTCGGCGGCGCGAGCCTCGACGTCGGCCTCTGCAGCGTCGCGCAGCATCGCGAGCGCTCGCCGCGCCTGCGCCAGCTCGAGCTCAGCGAACGTCGCGCCCTGCTCGAGCGCCGATTTCCCTGCCTCGAACAGCTGCAGCACCGCGCGGGCGAGCCTGAACGTCTTGGCAGGCGGCGAGTAGGCGTCGTTGGGGTCGAACGCGCTCTGCCCGAGCACGATCTCACGCGTGATCGCGGCGGCCTGGAGCAACAACCGGTCTCTGTCCTCCAGCGCTTCAGGCCCCACGACGCTCGCGACCTCTCGCAGCTCACCATCACGCTGGAGCAGCTCGACGATCTGCGCCCGCGCCTTCGTCCACCCCGGGTCACACGAGGCATCGAGGGCCCGACCCATCGCGTCGGCGTACAAGCTGTAGCTGGTGTGCCAGTCGACAGCGGGGAATTGGCGTTGATGCGCGAGCTCGGGGTCGAGCGCCCACAGCGCACCTGCGACGCGCAGACACGATTGGGTGACGGGCTCTGAGAAGTCGCCGCCCGGAGGCGACACGGCGCTGATGAGGGTGACCGAACCCTCGCGATTGGGTGCGCCCAGACACGTCACGCGGCCCGCGCGCTCGTGGAGTCGGGCTGCGCGGCTCGCGAGATACGTGGGGTAGCCCTCTTCACCGGGCATCTCCTGCAGACGGGAGCCGATCTCACGCAGCGCCTCGGCCCAGCGCGACAACGAGTCGGCCATGACGGCGGCGCGGTAGCCCTGATCGCGGAAGTACTCGGCGATGGTGAGCCCCAGGTAAACGGATGACTCGCGCGCGGCGACCGGCATGTTCGAGGTGTTCACGACGAGCACCGTGCGATCGAGCACCGGCCTGCCGTGGCGGGGATCTTTGAGGCGCGCGAACTCGTGCAGCACCTCGGCCATCTCGTTCCCGCGCTCGCCGCAGCCGATGTAGATGACGACGTCGGCCTCGGCGTACTTCGCGAGCGACTGCTCGATGACGGTCTTGCCCGTGCCGAAGCCGCCAGGCACCGCGACCGTTCCTCCTTCGGCGATGGGGAAGAGAAAATCGAAGATGCGCTGCCCGGTGAGGAAGGGGCGGCTGGCGTCGAGGCGCGCACGAATCGGGCGCGGGCGTCGCACCGGCCAGCGGTGACTCATGAAGAGCGGCGTTCCATCGTTCAGATCGGCGATCGGCGCTTCGATCGTGCGCGCGCCCTCGAAGAGTCTGGCGATGACGCCACTGCGATCGGGCGGAACGAGAATGCGGTGCTCGAACCCGCCGCGATCGGGCACCGTTCCGAGCACGTCTCCCGCGTTGACCGTGGCGCCGACCGCGACCTTCGCCGTGAAGACGAACTCGCGCGCTCGCTCGATGGTGGGAGCGTTCGCGCCCGGCAGAATGAAGTCTCCGGGGAGCGCCGAGAGCGGGCGGCCGATGCCGTCGATGACCGAACCCAGCAGACCGGGGCCGAGCTCGACCGAGAGTGGAGCGCCCGCACGCACGACGGGCTCCTCCAGCGCCACGCCCATCGTCTCTTCGAAGACCTGCAACGTCGCGCGATCGCCGGTGAGGCGCAGCACCTCGGCCAGCAGCTCGAGCTCGCCGATTCGCACCAGCTCGTTCAGCCTCGCGTCTCGCATGCCGGTCGCTTCGGCCAGCGCTCCGACGACGCGGGTCAGCTTCGGAGCCACTCTCTCGTTTGGCGCGCTCATCGTGGCCTCACTCGGTAACCGATCGCCTGACGCAGAATCTCGAGCACGTACGCTTCGGCCGCTGCGCGCTCGTCCCAGGACAAGGTGGGGAAGGGCGCGATCATGGGCTGGGCCTGACGATCGAGGCGGTGCCTCGTCTCGGTCGGTAACGCGCGATGCAACGCCTCGTCGAGCAGCACGATCGCGATCTTGGGATCCATCGAGAGCCGCTTGAGCGCCTCCAGCGTGCGCTGCAGATCAGCCGCGACCACGACCTCGACACCAGCGAGCTCGAAGGCCGGAGCCATCGGCGGTCGGCAGACGACGCGCACCACGTGGCTCATGGCGTCACCAGGGTCGAACGCACGAGATCGGGAGGCGTCGCGAGCAGGTGGCCCCAGGCCAGCCCACGGACGTCGTGAACCATGGCCTCGAGGCGCAGCATGAAGACGAGCGCGGGGGCGCTGCTCGAGGGCTGCTCCCGCGTGCGAGTCTCGAGGCGGCTCAGCTGCAGTCGTTCGGCGCGTCGCTCGAGATCGCGAACGTCGACAGTCGTACCGTCGAGCAGCGGGTGGTGTGGCAGCAGGGTTTGCAGTGTGTCGAGCGGCGTTCGTGACTTCGCGACCTCGAAGAACGCGTCGCGGCTGAACCACGCACCACCTTCGACGAAACAATCGGCCGCTTCGAACTCTCGCGCTGCCGACAGCCGAACGGCCGAGACCAGATTGGCGGCGTCGATCGTCTCGCGCACGAACTCGCGCAGCACGGCGTCACCACGCGCGCGTCGCATTCGTTCTCCGAGGCCCTGAACGAGCGCGAGCTCGAGCTGCAGCAGGTCTGGGTGCGCGTGCTCTGCGGTGATGGTCGCGAGCCGCGGGCCGTCGGGGTGTCCGCTGACGATCAGGTGCGAGACGACGTCACGCAGCGTGGGTTGGTTCGCCAGTTCGGACATCAACCGCGCAGGAAGGGTGGGCGTCGCGACGAGCCCGGCCAGCCGTGACTCGGCGGGCGCCGACTGGAGCGAGCCTCGGAGCAGCGCTCGCAGGCTGTGACGGTCGCTGCGGGCGTCGAACACCTCGAGAATCGGCGCGGCGCCTTCCCAGCGGGCCAGCGTCTTTCGAAGCTGCGCGACGGTCTGCTGCAGCGACGACTCCACCTCGGTCGCGCTGGCGTTCTCGGGCACGTTCAGCTTCCCCGAGTGGGCGAGCGCGCGCACCAGCGCCTCGGAGCCTGCGAGCGTCTCGAGCTCGCTCTTCGAGAACAGGTGCTGCTTCAGCCCCCGCGCCCTCGCGCTGACCGCCGAGAAGTCGGTCATGGCGACACCCGCGCCATCAGCTCGACCGCCAGCCGTTGTTCACTTCGTGTCAGCCGCGCGGCGAGCGTCTGGTCGATCACCACGCCTTCGTCAGCGGTCGTCACCACGAAGCCCGCAGGCGTCTGGGGATCTTCGACGACTGTGACGGTGTCTCGGCCAGTCAGATGTTGTCGCACCAGCGGCGTGAGCTGCGGGGCGCACTTCACGATGACGCGCTGGCCTTCGACGTACCGCAGCGCGTGCTCGAGGTGGTGCGGCAGCACTGCGGCCCAACGCTCCGATGCCCCGAGGGCAGGCAGGCGTTCACGCGCCTGCGCGAAGATGCGTGCCAGCACGGCGTGTCGAGCCTCGAGCACCTGGGCCCGAGCCCGCGCGCGTGCGTCGGCGAGCTCACGTTCGAGCCTGGCCTGGCGTCGCGCGCGTCTTCGGCCCAGCTCGGTGGTGCGCAGGGTCTCCTTCACCCGCGACGCTTCGGCGAAAAGGGAGCGCGCCTCGGCCTCGGCCTTCGCGGTCAGCTCCGCGATGCGCGCGTCGGCGTCGTGCTCGAGCCTCGCGATGAGATCGGCGAGGGCCATGACATCACCCGGCCGCTCCGCTGCGCAGCAGGATCATCACGGCCACCACGAACCCGAGAATCACCATCGTCTCGGGAATCGCGATGAGAATGATCGCCGTCGTCGACAGCTCTGGCTTCTCGGCCAGACTCGCCGCCGCTGCGGGGCCGATACGACCCTGCGCCCACGCCGTCGCCGCGGCCGGAATACCGACCGCCAACGCCGCCCCGATCGCCAGCAGTGAGGTGTCCATGACTGCCTCCTTCCATCAGTGCTGCGGTTGCCAATGCGAGAGCGGCCGGTACTCCGCGCCGCCCGGACTGAAGAACTTCCCGAGGAACTCCACCGAGTGCAGGCGCAGCGCGTGAATTGTCGGGCTGAAGAGGCCGATGGCGAAGTTCACGACGTGAAAGAGCAGGGCGAAGACGACACCGACGACGACGCTGCCGAAGGTGCCCACCATCTGGTTCGCGACGACGGCCAGCATCAGCGACGCCGTGCCCAGCGCCATGATGCGCGCGTACGAGAGAATGTGACCGAACGTCGAGAGCAGCTCGATGACCGCGACGATGCCCTCGAGGGCGATGAGGACTGGGAAGGCGATCAACAAGCCCACCACGAGCGGCGTCACCAGCCCGGCCGGTAGCAACTCGAACGCAGCCAGCAGCGCGGCCACCGTCAGCAACACCATCAGCACCGCGACTCCGCGGCCGGCGGCTTCACGGGCGTGACCCCGACGCCACGCCGTGACCGCGGCGAGCACGAGCCCCAGGCTGATGTGCACCACCCCGAGGGCGACGGCGAGCGCGAGGAAGGGAACGATCGCCTCTTCGCGGTTGAACCACAGCGGCTTCAGGCCGACGCCGTGGCCGAGGTTGCCGAACAGCTCTCCGAACAGCACCCCGAAGAGCACCGAGAAGATCGAGCACGCGCCCGCGATGATCGACACCGAGCGCAGCGTCGTGCCCGGCCTCGACTTGAAGCGCAGGAGCACCGCGAGCCCGACCAACAGCAGGCCGTAGCCGGCGTCGCCGAGCATCAGGCCGAAGAACGCGGGGAAGAAGATCGCCAGGAATGGCGTCGGGTCGATGGAGCCGTAGCGCGGCAGCGGCATGAGCCGGGTGACGATCTCGAACGGCCGAAACAGCGCGGGGTTCCTCAGCGCGACCGGAGCGCTCGCCTTCCACGCCTCGCTGCCCAGGAACTCGACGACCAGCTCGGGGCCCAAGGCCGCGGTCACCTGCTCGACGAATGACGCCCGCTTCGTGTCTGGCAGCCAGCCCTCGAGCACGAAGAGATGTCGGCCCGCGAGCACCTGGTTGCGAGCCTCGAGAACCAGCAGCTCGTCATGCAGCCACCAGCGCAGGCGATTGAGGGTCGAAGCGTGGCTCTCGGCGAGGCGGCGGCGTTCGAGCTGGAGCTCGGCGATCGCCTGGGGAATCGCGGCGAGTCGGGCCTTCAACGCCGGCATCGCGCGCAGCAGGTTGGTCTCGCCGAGGCCGGCGGGTGCGGGCAGCTCCTGAACGCGGGAGTCTGACAGCAGCTTCGCCACCTTCGCCGCCGCGTCATTCGAGACGAGGATCAACACGGCCAGCTCTCCGCTCGCGAGTGGCCGGTCGAGCAGCTCGAGCTCGTCGCCCACCGCCTTCGTGAGCGCCTTTCGAAGCTCGCCCAGCGCCGTCGCCGAGCCCGCGCGCAGCACGACGTAGAACGCCTTGCCGTCGGGCCAGGCCAGCTCATGGCCGATCAACGACTCGAAGGCCGAGAAGAACTCGCGATAGCGCAGCAGCATCACGCGTTCGTCCTCGAGCGCGGCGCGGGCCTTGGTGACTCTGGTCGAGGCGCGACGAAGCCGGCGGGCGAGCCGGGCGGCGGCGATGATCGACTCGGGCTTCGCCACCACGGTGCGCGAACGCCGCTCGATGCCGAGCTGTCGCAGGGCGATCTCGACGTCAGAGAGCATTCGGCGACAGTGCCGCTCGGGTCGGCTCTGCTGCAGCTTGTCGCTCGCCGGCACCTGCGGTCGCACGAGGTGCAGCACGCCCAGGTCTTGAACGAAGGCCAGCACGCGCTCGAGCTGCGCCGCGGGCCCTGCGAGTCTCACCCGGGTCATGGCGACGATCACGGGCCGCCTCCGGGCTCGAGCAGTCGCGACAACACCAGGGAGCAGAGCTCGTCGATCAACGAAGGAGCCGTCGCGCCAAGCCTCGTGAGGGCTGCGGTGCGTTCCGTCTCGATCGCCTCGAGCGCGCGGGTCTGCTCGTCGAGGGCAGCGCGCTCGTCAGCGGCTGCTTCGAGCTCGAGCTCGGCCATCGCGTCGGCCTGCGCGCGGCTGAGCGTCTGTCGTGCAGCCTCGACCAACGCCTTCGCCGAACGTTCCGCTTCGAGTGACTTCGCTTCGAGCCGCTGCTCGGTCGAGAGCAACGACGTCAGCCGGTCGTCGAGCGGTTCTGTCGGCGTCTGCCGCATGAAGAGGCCTCGTGCCCCACCTCGTTGCAAGAGGCAGACACGACGCAGCTGTGCGGGGTTGCGAGTGGGGAATGGCGAAAGACGTGCAGGCCCGCGTGGCGTCGCGCAATGGCGTCGCTGGCTTGGCCGCAGTCATGTGAGTCGGTCAACGAAGCGTCGCTCGACCAGATGGGAGCAACGCGAGTGAAAGGGCTCCGGCCGACGTTCGACCGGAGCCCTCAATCGCACGTCACCTCAGGCAGCCTCGGGCATGGGCAGCGGGGTGGGAGCGGGCGCGGGCGAGCTCGGGCGCACGAACACCTCGGGCGCCGCGGGCACGGTGGGCACGGCTGCGACGGCGCGCTTGCGACGCGGAGCGGGCTTGCGGTCTCGAACCGAGACGCCCTTCACCGCGAGGAAAGCCTTGGCCTGCGCGAGCACCGAGACGGCGCGGTAGTAGGCTCCGGTGAGTTCGCGGCTGCCGGCTTCGGCGTTGGTCTCGACTGACTTGATGGCCAGCTCGCGCTCGAGGAACTCGGCGCGCTGCTCGGTGATGCCCTGGGCGAGCGCCTTGCCGATGCTGGGCACGCGCGCGAGGTAGTGGGCGATGTGCAGGGCCGAAGACTGCGGGTCGGCGGCGTCGGCCTTGAGCACATCGTTCGCGATCTCGATGCCGAACAGCGTGCAGACGTCTGCGCCGATGCGAATGAGGCCGGTGAGCTTCTTCTCGGCGGCCTCGAGCTGCTGTTTCGACTTCATGAACTCGGCGAGCGTGCTTTCGGCAGTTTCGCGCGCGGTGCGAAGGTCGAGCTCTGACTGCTGCACGCGGTCGTACAGCTCGAGCCCATCCTCCACGGTGCGGAGCTGCGACGAGATGGTTCCCGAACGCTCGAGGTGGGTGGGGAGTTTGACGATGATACTGCGGGTCTCTGCGAGGTTCTTCTTGTCCATGGCTGCGTTTCCTCTGCGGTGAATCGCCCGGGGAAGTCCGTGCGATGGCGGGAGGAAGAGCAGCGGGTGCGCCAGGTCAAAATGAGCCAATTCCGGGGTGGGGAAGGGCGTCGAGTCTTCTCCGGTGGACGAACCAGTGCCGCGGGGAAGACTCACGCTCGTCGGCAGTCCCGCGGGGAAGACTCAACCGAGGTGCCAATCCCCGAACGGACTTCTCACGAAGCTCGGCAAGGGCCTGCGGGTCTCTGCAGCGGTCTCAATCGCGATTGGAGTGAATCCGGAGCGCGTATAGGCTGAACGCCTTTTCAGAGGGCATCGCCATGTCAGCCTCATCCGATATCGAGTGGACCGACGCGACCTGGAACCCGGTGCGTGGCTGCACGAAGGTCAGCCCAGGTTGCAAACACTGCTACGCCGAGACGTTCTCAGAACGATTCAGGGGCGTGCCGGGCCACCCTTTCGAGAATGGCTTCGACCTCAGGCTCGTGCCCGAGAAGCTCGCCGAGCCGCTCCGCTGGCGATCGCCGAGAACGATCTTCGTCAACTCGATGAGCGATCTCTTCCACGAGCGGGTTTCGGACGAGTACATCGAGGCTGTCGCGACCGTGATGGAACTCGCCAGCTGGCACACGTTCCAGGTACTGACGAAGCGGTCTGAGCGGATGAGTGAGTTGCTCCGTGGGCGGTTGCGCAGGTTCGGCATGCTGCACCACATCTGGTGGGGCGTCAGTGTCGAAGACAGGAAGTACGGCCTTCCACGCATCGAGCACCTCCGCTCAGCGCCAGCCGCCGTTCGGTTTCTCTCGGTCGAACCGCTGCTCGCCGACCTAGGCACTGTGAACTTCACGGGAATCAGTTGGACGATCGTGGGTGGAGAGTCGGGCCACGGCGCTCGACCACTGGACCCAGCCTGGGTCCGCTCGCTTCGTGATCAGTGCGTGAGCGCGGGCGTGCCCTTCTTCTTCAAACAGTGGGGCGGGGTGATGAAGAGCCGCCACGGTCGCGAACTCGACGGCCGCACCTGGGACCAGATGCCTGTGTCGCGTGCGAAGGCGCCTCCTGAGCGGCGGTTTGTCGAAGACCTGCTTGTGAGAGGTAGAACGCTCGAGGATCGCTGGTCTCGCCGAAAGGTTGGTCGGCGCGGCGGTCGAAGTGTCGCAGTCGAAGCAGTTTGAACGTGCCGGGGGGGCCGTCGATGGCAATGCCGCTGGAGTACGAGGGACGAGAGCAGTCGTATCTCAAGCACCGCGTGCTGGAGCAATACCTCACCGCGTGGGCACAGAAGCTCGGGTCAAACGCTCGCTTCAAAGAGGTGAAGCTCGTCTACGTCGATTGCTTCGCCGGGCCCTGGAAGAGCGCATCGCAAGATCTCCGCGATACGTCTGTCTTCATCGGCCTCAACGCGCTCTCGACGGCGGTCGCTACCTGGGAAGGCGTCAAGCCCAAGGCGGTCTTCGTCGAACGTGATGCCGACGCCTTCAGCCGACTTCAGGACTACCTCAACACGAGGCCTCCCGATATCGAGACCGTTGCGATTCACGGCGAGTTCGGTGCGAACGTTGAACGTATCAATCAGGAGATTGGCGGCGGCGCGGCGTTCCTGTTCATCGACCCGACGGGATGGAACGGGGTTGCGATGAGGTACATCGCGCCACTCGCACGTATCAAGCAGCGGGACGTGATGATCAACGTCATGTTCAATCACGTGAACCGCTTCAAAGACGACCCCCGCGATTTTCTGCGAACGCAGATGAGGGAGTTCTTCGGTCTCGAGGCCTCGGACATTCCTGACGGGCTCGATGAGGATGGCCTGCTCGCCTTCTATCGACACCAGCTGCGAGAGACTTGCGGACTCCCGTACGTGGCCAATTTGGCGATCCCGCACCCCACGCAGAATCGGACGTGGTTTCACCTCGTCGTTGGCGGTCACCACCACGAAGTTCTGAAGTTGTTCCGCAACGTCGAACGGAAGGTGTGCGGCGATGAGGCCGACGTGGTCCGCGCAGGTGCGCGTACTCGCGCGGGCGGGCAGTCAGAGATGCTCTTTGGCCAGCCGGATCGCGCGTTTGAAGGTCGCCACGAACGCGATCTTGGGCGCGTACGTGAATTGCTCGAGCGCCGTGAGTCAGGTCGCCGCCAGACCTTCTTGTCTCTGTGGACGGAAGTTCTCTCCGGTCACCACGTGACCCGCACCGATGTGGTTGAGATTGTCATCGAACTGGCGACGCGGAATCGCGTCGCAATCCTGCCCGCTGTGAAGCGGAGCATCGGAGATGACGCGCAGTTGACGTGGCAGTAGGTCAGGCTGCGAGTTCGCCGCGGAATGCTCTGGCAAGAATCCCACGGTCCATTTCTGCGAAGACTGAGTCGGTTTCGGTCGTGTTGCGGGCTGCTTGGCTGGCCCTCGAGAGCTGTGTCTCAACCCGAGCGACCAACTCTCGCTGTTCTTCGAGAGAGGCGAGCGGCATTGGTAGAGTTCGTAGGTCCGCAAGGTTGATCCCTTGTTGGGCGACACCTTTTACATGACGGAAGAGCGCTGCTTGAGCCAACGGTGACTTCAAGAAGTACATCAGGAATCGTGGATCAACCCCTTCCAGAGTTGGGATCATCGCGACCTCGCGGCTGATGTTTGCGCCTTCGAGCGATGCTCCCGCGACAGCCACCTCGCCAACCGAGCCGCGGATGGCAAGTAGAACCTCACCGCCGCTCAGCCTGGTTCGTGGGTACTGGGCGTCGACCCGAGGACTCACAAGCTTCAAGGCCTTCACATCGATGTCGAAGTTCTTGATGTCTCCACATCTGACCGTCGGCACACCGTTCTCAACGGGTTCACCCGTCTGGACGATGCCGTATGGAATACCGCGTTCGGGCTCGCACAACGCCTCGAGATGCTCAACGCACCATGCTTTCGGGAGCGCCAAGTCGCTACCGCTGGGCGACTTGGGTTCGACGTACTTCGACTTCCACTTGTCGTCTTTGGGCGGCTTGCCCTTGGCGGTCATCTTCGCGAGTTCGGCGGCTTCCCACGCGGAGCGGCGCTCGAGGCGGATGCGCTCCAGGAGGTTCGAGGCGGGCTCGACGTTGGGGTTCTTCTTCCTCCAGTCGGCGGTCAGGTCGCCACGGAACGCCGCCGCCAACACCGAGTGGCGGTACGTCTCCACCAAGGCGGGCACGGCCTCCAGTTGCTCACGGGCCGCCCGGCTCTGCGCCAGTAGGGCGTCGAGCTTCGCTACGATTCGGCGTTGAACGTCCAGTGGCGGGAGAGTGATTTCGATGTTTCGGACAATCTCCGTATTGAGGTTTACCTGCGTCACTCCCTGTCGGTGTTTCTCAATAAGAAGCGGTCGCTGCCATCGGAAAAACTCGTAGAGAAACTCCCTGTCGACTTCGGGCGAAAGTCCCTGAAATGCGACAAACCCGTCGTGGATGCAGCCCTCCACTCCGAGAACTTTCGGCACTCCTACCGTTCCACTATTCGTGAGAATCAGAGTTCCGACGGGCAGCAGACGACTGCGCTGCGCCCCTTCTGGCGTTACTCCCTCAGCTGTCCGGGTGAGGAGTCGGCCTGGTTGTCTTGTTACGTCTGAGATTGCAATCCAAGGAATGGGGCCGCCGAAGTATCGAGGGTCGCCCTTTGGGCGCGGAGAAGCGCCGCGAACAACGGTGGCAAGTTCACCAATCGTCGTTCGACGCCAGCCGGAGGGATGACTGGTCACAACTCGCCCTCAAGAGCGGACACTGCGACGAGCGCTGCTTCGAGCTTCTCGCGAATTTGGGCCAGCACGACTTCCGGCTCAGGCAGATCTGCACTGTCAGTCTGGCTGTCATCCTTCAGCCACGACACGTCGAGGTTGTCGTTCCGCTCCTTGATG
>JBEOKA010000025.1:0-15293 GCA_040275325.1 Myxococcaceae bacterium
CCCTCACGCCGGAGCACCGCCCATGAAGCGCCTCACCCTCGTCGTCGTCGTCGCCTTCGCCCTGCCCTCGTTCGCCGCGTCGCCCGCGGTCTGCGACAAGTTCGTCAAAGCCTTCGAGAAGGCCGGCAAGGCCGTGGGCAAAGCGCCCGACGCCGACGGCCTGTCGTTCTGGAGGGGCGCCTGCCTGAAGGACAAAGAGACCGACGCGAACATCACGAAGCAGACGAAGTGCCTCGACGGTGTGAAGGCCGCAGCTGACCTGAACGCCTGCTTCAAGTGACGTGACTCCGCCCAGGCGGACGTGTGGCGTCCCCGTTTCCCTGTGAAGGCAGGCAGTGTCCGCCCGAACAGTTGCGATTCCGCCACAACGGATGCTATCTGTCATGTCGGAATCTCATCCGTCGAGGCAGACATGGCAAATGCAGGCACGCTTCCCCTCCAGAGCGTCGACAACCAGGACCTCAGCGTCGTCGACGCGCGGGCGCCGCGGTTCAACCAGACGGTGGTGGCGGTTGGAGCCACCGTGGCAGTGCTCACGGGCGCGTGGCCGCTTCTGACGGTGCTGGGTGTTCAGCTCGCGGTCTCGGTCCTCTTCGGCCGCAAGTACTGCCTGCCGTGCGTCTTCTACTTCGAGGTGGTGCAGCCCCGGTTCGGAGCCGGCCCGCTCGAAGACTCACGGGCTCCGCGCTTCGCGAACATCATCGGCGCCATCTTCCTGCTGTCGGCCTCGCTCGCGTTCCTCACGGGCTTCGCGACCGTGGGCTTCGCGCTGGGAGCGACGGTGGCAGTGCTGGCGACGCTCGCGGCGACGACGGGCCTGTGCGTTGGCTGCGAGCTGTACCGAATCATCGCGAAGCTGCGCGGCGTGCGGGGCGGAGCCATCGAACAGGTCGACCTCGACGCGCTGGGTGGGGCTCCGAAGGCGGGCATGGTGGTGCTCTTCACGCACCCCCTGTGCAGCGACTGTCAGACGCTGGCGCGCGAGCTCGATGAGCGCGGCACTCCCGTGGTGAAGGTGGACGTGAAGCAGCGCCGAGACCTCGCGAAGAAGTACGGCGTGTCGGTCGTTCCGCTCGCGGTGCGGGTCGACGCCTCGGGCCGTGTCACCAGCCGCGTTCGCTGAGCGACGAAGCGAGCTACCGCGCGAGCAGTGCCTTCTGGTCGACCCAGCCCTCGTCACCGAACTCGGTGCGCACGCGCGCCTGGCCGTCACGCTGCTCGAGGATTTTCACCTTCGCGCCCGCCTTGTTCGACCCGACCGCCGGAGCCGAGGCCGTCGGACTCGCGCGCAGCTCGACGGGCTTCGCCGACGTCATGTTGTAGGCGCGGTCGAGCGCTTCGTTCTGCTTCTGCTTCGCGGTGACGACGTTCGCCGTCATGCGCTGGAAGGCGTAGCTCGACTCGACGTCGCCGATGGAGGCGGTCGCGGCGGCGCTGTTCGCGAACTCCTTCTGCTGCGCCTCGGTGAGCCCGCCAATCTGCGCGTCCTTCGCGGCGACGGCCGGGCCTCGCGTCGAGATCTGCCGCACGAAGTGACTCACCACGTGAATCACCGCTCCGTCTTCGTACGGGAACCGCACGACGATGGGGCTCGAGCCGTACTTCTCACCGAGCACGCGGGAGTGGGCGAGCACCTTCACGCGCTTCGGGTCGAGCACCTGAATCGGGTAGCTGCCGCCCTCGAGCCACCACTGCGGCTCGGCGCCTTTTCGCAGCAGCATCTGCGACATCAGGTTGTCGCTCTTCTCGTCGACCAGCACCGGCACCACCTCGTCTCCAGTGCCCGAGCCATTGTGTTTGATGGTGTTGGGGAAGAGCTGCTCGACGACGTTCTTGAGCGCCCAGTCGGTCGTGTAGAGCAGCCCGCCCGCGCGAACGAAGCGCTCGGTGCGCCGCAACGAGTCGGCGGGCATCACGCCGGGGCAATTCACCATCAGAATCATCGAGGAGCGCAGCTCGGTCTTCGCGACCTCGGCCGGCTGAATGAGCGTGTAGGGCAGCTGCGCGGCGGCGAGCACCTGCTCGATGTGGTCCATGCTGCCAGCCACCACGACGATGTCCTTGCCCTTCACCGCGTCGAGCATGGCCTTCGCCTGCGGGTCTTCGTTCGCGAGCCGCTTGCGCAGCAGGTCGGCGGCGGCCGCTTCGGACTTCGCGTCGGCCGCGCTGACGGAGACGGACAACAGGACACACCCAACGAGGAGCGCACGGGTCATGGCGAAGCTGGAACGAACGGGCGCCGGAATCGATCTATGACCCGGGCTCCGATGACCTTCCGCATCGAGCTCTACTGCGACGGCTCGGGCGAGGAGCAGGTCGAACGGCCAGGTGGCTGGGCCTTCGCCATCGTGCGTGACGGCGAGCTGCTGCACGAGGGCCACGGGGCGGAAGAGAAGACGACCAGCCTCATCATGGAGCTCGAGGCGGTGCGCGCCGGGCTCGAGGCCGTCATCGCGCGCGGCCTGCTCGGTGACGTCACGGTGGTCAGCGACTGCCGCATCGCGCTCGAGGTCGCCGCGGGCACGTTCAGGCCGAAGCCCGAGAAGTATCACGCGCTCTGCGACGCGCTCCGTGCCGTTGCAGTGCGTGCGAACGCGAAGACGAAGTGGATTCGTGGACACGCCGGGCACCCACTCAACGAGCACGTCGACGCGCGGGCGCATGAAGCGAAACTGGAGGGCGTCGCGAGGCGAGCCGCGCGGAAGTCACGACGACGCGCGAAGCGCTGAGAACCAGGGTTCCACCTCGACGCAAGGCAAGCGGTCATCAGCGCCGAGCGCTCCATCGGCTCCGCGACGCGAGATCAGATCGCGCCGCTCTCGAGCCGAGCCATCAGCCCCGAACCGAGTGCTTCTCTTCGCACCACCACGCGATCGCCGCTCTCGAGCCGCACGAGCCATCAGCCACGAACCAAGCGCCTCATGTGCACCGCGACGCGAGCACCGCTCTCGCGCCGAGCCATCAGCCACGAACCGAACGCCTCTTTCGCGCCGCGACGCGAGATCAGATCTCGCCCCTCTCGAGCCGCCTCGCGCCGCGACGCGAGATCAGATCTCGCCGCTCTCGAGCCGAGCCATCAGGCCCGAACCGAGTACTTCGCCGCACGACACGCATCACATGGCGCTGCTCTCGAACCGCACGAGCGCTCAGTTCCGAACCGTCGCACCGCGACGCGAGCGCCAACTATCGACACCGCGAGCGCTTCCCTTCGCACTGCGACGCCAGAAATCCGACGTGCTCGGCAATCTCTCGCAGCGCGGCTGATCAGTTGACTGGGCGTGGCTCCGAGACCTGCCGCACCGTGATGGCCTTGAGCTCACCAGCTGCAGGAACGACTTCGGCCTCGACGACGTAGCCGACGGAATACGTCTCCTGGCCGTTGCTGATCACCGCCGCCGCCGGATCATCGGGCTGCGCGACTGCGGTGTAGATGACCTTGCCGTCGACCAGCTCGAGCTTCGCCGACGCGCGCGCGTTGACGTCGAACCTCGAGGGCTGCAGCTCGTTCGCCGTCGTCGCCTTCGGCTGCGTCAGCGCGCGCACGAGGCCGCGAACCGTCATGCCCTTCTGCTCGATGTAGCGCTCGAAGACCGTCATGCGGAAGCGCTCCTTCGCGGCCTCAGCAGCGGCCGCCGAGCGCGCCTCGACCGAGATGTCGAGCGTCTGAACCCGTGCCTTCTTTGGCTCTTCGCGGCTGCAGCCGAAGGCGAGAACCGTCACCGTCACGAGGGCAGAAACTCGAATCATGGCGGCCGCCCGAAGCACGGTCAGTGCCAGTCAGTTCCGTCCTCGATTCAACCACTTCGACTCCGTCGGCTGTCGCCGCTTCAGTCAGCTGGAGTCAACGCGCCCTGACTCGCCAGAAATTCTGCAAACCGAGCATCCGCTCGACTTGAGGTGGATCAGTCAGCACTCAATCCGCAAAGCAGTACACTGACGACCGCGATGGCAGCGTACCGAGAAGACCGACGAGCGACCGCCGTTCCGCGCCTCACCGCCATCACCAAGAACGAAGCGACCGAGGGCACCGAGGTCGAGCGCCAGCGCACGTACGAGCGCGCGCGTGAAGAGATCGCCGACGACCTGCGCCGCCAGAAGGAAGGCACGAAGAAGAAGTCCTTCGCCGACCTCGTGAAGAAGAAGTGACGCCCTCAACGAACGGCGGCGCGCAGCACCTGATGCCGTGAGAGCAGGCCCAACGCCTTCGCGAGCAGCGCCTTGCCCGGCTGCACGCGATGCCACGTCGAGGCGCCCGATGGATGCGGCAGCGGAATCACCTCGACCTTCACCCCGTGCCACGTCGTCTCGTGCGTCGTCCCGATGACCTCGGCGAGCGGGCCTTCGTGACCGAGCACCTGCGTGATGGCGAGGGCTCCGACGGGCAGCACCAGCTTCGGCTTCAGCAGCTGCACCTCGGCCTCGAGCCACGGCCGGCACGCGAGCACTTCACCCTCATCGGGTTTGCGGTCTCCCCCGCCGGTCTTCGCCTTGCCGGGGAAACAACGCGCCACGGCCGCGAAGTACACGCGCTCGCGAATGACGGCTTCATCGACTCCGACGGCCTGGTGAAACCAGCTGAACAACGTCTTGCCCGCGGTCCAGGCGAACGGTTTTCCCGCGGGTCCTTCACGAATGCCCGGCGCCTGCCCGAGGAGGAACACCTTCGAGTCGACGGCGGCTCCGTGCACGACGGGCCGAATCATCTTCGGGCAGCGACGGCACGCCTCGAGCCGGCCATGGAGCGCGCGCAATTTCGAGAGCGTCGTCACCGGGCCTCCCGGGAACGCGCCATCGAAGAGCGGCCAGAGGCCCGAAGCGAAACGACCTCGGGCCCCCAGCCACGGCCACGCGACGGGGATGGGATGACGGCGCGTGACGTGCTCTCCACGACGCTCGTGAGGCGCATCGATTTCATCGTCGCTTCAGCGTCGCCGCCGAGAGGCCGAGCCGCTTCATCATCACGCGCAGTGTTCCACCCGGGTCTTTCGCGGTGCCGCGGCCGACCTCACCGAGCATGCGCGCCGCCTCTGCCGCGGAACCACCTGCACGTTTGAGCGCCGCTTCGACCGCCACCCGCTCGAGCGCTTCAATCTCGGCCTTCAGGTTCATCGAGCCCTCGGCGAGCTTCTGCTCGACGGCGTGCTTCGAGACGATGCCGTTCTCAGCCGACGCGTCGGGGCGAGACTCCTGCCAGAGGCGGCGCGGCAGGTCAGAGGGAAGCAACGACGAGCCGCTGCGCTTGTGCACGAGCGCCGCGAAGATGACGTTGCGCAGCTCACGCACGTTGCCCGGCCACGCGTACGCCTTCAGCACCTCGAGCGCCTCGGGCGTGACGTCTTTCACCTGGCCGCGCTTCGCCGCGACGGTGTCTTCCCGGTAGTAGCGCTCGATGAGCTGGGCGGTCATCACGGGCAGGTCGTCGAGGCGTTCGCGCAGGGGAGGCAGCTCGATGAGCACGGTCGCGAGGCGCTCGTAGAAGTCGGCGCCGAACTGGCCCTCGTGAATGAGCGGGCGCAGGTCGCGGTTGGTGGCGGCGATGATGCGAAAGTCGACGGCGCGCCACTTCGACTCGCCGAGCCGCGAGACGACGTGGTCTTCGAGCACGCGCAGCAACTTCACCTGCAGCGGGAACGGCGTGTCGTCGACCTCGTCGAGGAAGACGGTGCCGCCCTCGGCCGCGACCATCAGGCCGTCGTAGTCCCTCACGGCGCCAGAGAACGCGCCCTTCGTGTAGCCGAAGAGCTCGCCTTCCATCAGCTCGTTGGGAATCGCGGCGCAGGTGATGGGCACGAAGGTGCGGGTGCCGCGCGGAGACCACTGGTGAATGAGCCGCGCCGCGAGCTCTTTACCGCTGCCGGTCTCTCCGGTGAGCAGCACGGGCATCGACGTCTGCGCGGCCTGCTTGAGTTGACGCAGCATGCGTTTCGCAGCGGCCGACTCGGCGACGACGTTGGGCGGAGGCGTGACGGCAATCTCGGGCACCGACAGCTCGGCGAGGCGGGCCAGCAGCCGGGTCTCCCACTGTGCGTCGAGCGGGAAGACGTCGACGGCGCCGCGCTCCACCGCCTGCTTCACCTGCGCCGCGTTGGGAGGGCCGGCGGTCAACCAGATGAGCGGTGTCGGCGAAGCCGCGGGCATCGAACGGCCGTGATGCACGATGGCCTGCGCTCCACTGTCGCCGAGCTTCCAGCCAGCGCGACCGAGCGCTTCGACCGTCGCGGGCTTCGGCGCCTCTCCCTTCCACGTCAGAACCGGCATGACACGAGTTGAGCACCAGCCTCGATTTCAGTCGTGGGTCACGTGAATCGAATCGCGAGCGCTACTTCGACTCCCACGTGTCCTTCGCTTCGAGCACAGAGCGCGCGTCCTTCGCGAGCCAGGCCTTCGCCGCAGCATCGTTGCGCAGCGTCGCGTCGAAGAAGGCGGTGGTGAGCGCGAGAATCGCGCGGTGGTGGTTCGGGTTTCGCGGCTGCGCATCACCGGGCAGCGCGCGGTCGGAGAAGGCCGAGTGCTCGGCGCCATCGAAGACCACCTGGTACTTGTCTCCCGCGGGGAGCAACGGGAACACCTCGAGCCGACTCTTCGCCGTTTGGTTGCCGATGACGGCCTCGTCGTGGGTGCCGGTCATCAACAGCCAGGGAATCGAGACGCTCGCGAACGCCTTCTTCGGGTCTCCACGCCTCGGCATACTCGGGCTCATCATCACGGCTGCAGAGATGCGGCGCTCACGCGGGTCGATGGGGCTGAAGGGAAACGACTGGCCACTCACGGCCTGTGTGGTGACTGCTCCGAAGGAGTGCCCCGACATGCCGACGTGCGCGAGGTCGAGCCGCTTCTCGAGCGCGTGGCCGGCCGTCGCGTTCCACGTCGTCAGTGCGTCGAGCACCACGCTCACGTCCTTCATTCGCAGCAGCGCGTTGTCGACGCTCGCAGCATCTTTCATCGCCGAGAGCCGCTCGGACTGCGGCACGTTCTTCCACACCGACTCGTCACTGCCGGGGTGCTGCAGGAAGACGGCGACGTAGCCGCGCGAGGCCCAGTGTTCGCCGAGGTACACGCTGTTCGTGCGGGCTCCACCGAGGCCGTGGCTGAAGAGAATGACGGGCGCCGGCGCCTTCGACGCTGGCAGGTAGACGCGTAGCGGAAGTTCTCTCGAGCGCGCGGTGTCGACGAACGAGCCATCCCACGAGCTGGGTACGGCCGCTGGCCTCGTCAGCGGAGAATACGGGGTCGCCGCGAGCGCGGTGAGCAGCACGAGTGCAGTCATGCGCGTGCAAACCCGTCAGCCCCTGAAAGGTAGCGTCGCGACTTCAGTCACGCGCACTCGCGATTCAGTTCACGCCCGAACCACTCGCGGCACGACCTGGCGCGCGGTTGGTCGATGGCCCTTCGGCTGCACAGCACCACTCCCGTGGCCTCACCGTCATGCGAGCGGCCGTCCTTTCGAGCTCGCCACCGAAGCAACGGAGTTCGTCATGGAAGCGGTTCTCTTTCACTGGGCCACGTGGCTCGTCGTCGCGGCGGTGATGTTCATCATCGTCGTGCTGCTCTCGAGTCTGCAGGTCATCGGCGCGAACCAGTCGGGGCTGGTGGTTCGACGCTTCGGCAAGTCGTTGCCGTCGGGCCGGCTCATCGCGATGGACGGAGAGGCCGGTTACCAGGCCGACCTGCTGCCGCCCGGCTGGCACTTCGGCTACTGGCCGTGGAGCTACAAGGTCGTGCGCACGCCGCTCGTCGTGATTCCTCCGGGAGAAATCGGCCTCGTCGTGGCCGCCGATGGTGAGGCGACTCCGGCCGAGAACATTCTCGGGCACGAGGTCGACTGCGACGACTTCCAGAACGCGCGCTCGTTCCTCTCGAACGGTGGCGAGCGTGGCCGGCAGCTCGGCTTCCTGCGCGCGGGCACGTACCGCATCAACCCGGCGCTGTTTCAGGTCGTCACTGCCGACAACGCCGGCCAGTTCGGCATGCACCCGAGCCAGCTGCAGGTGTTCTCGGTGCCCAGCGACAAGGTGGGCATCGTCACCACGAACGACGGCCGTCCCATCGCGACGGGTGACCTCGCAGCCTCGGTCGTCGAGGGCCACGACAACTTCCAGCGCGCGCAGGCCTTCATCGATGGTGGTGGTGGCCGCGGCTTGCAGGAGCAGGTGCTGCTGGCCGGCTCGTGGAACCTGAACCCCTGGTTCGTGCGCGTCGAGCTCGTGCCGATGACCGAGATTCCCATCGGCTTCGTCGGCGTCGTCGTCAGCTACGTCGGCAAGGAGCACCTCGACCTCTCGGGTGAAGACTTCACGCACGGCGACCTCGTCGAGAAGGGGCGCAAGGGCGTGTGGATCGACGCGCTCCTGCCGGGCCGTCACCCCATCAACACCCGCGTGATGAAGGTCGAGCTCGTGCCGACGACGAACATCGTCCTCAACTGGTCGCAGCGCATCGAGCAGCACCAGTACGACGCGAAGCTCGGGCCCGTGACGGTGCGCTCGAAGGACGGCTTCAGCTTCACCATCGACGTCTCGCAGATCATCCACATCGGCATGCGCCAGGCGCCGCGAGTCATCTCGCGGGTGGGCTCCATGCAGAACCTCGTCGACCACGTGCTGCAGCCCACGGTGGCGAACTACTTCCGCAACTCGGCCCAGCAGGTCACGGTGCTCGAGTTCCTTTCGGCGCGCAGCCAGCGGCAGAGCGAGGCGTTCGACGCCATCAAGGAGGCCCTGGGCGCGTACGACATCGAGTGCATCGACACGCTCATCGGCGACATCCAGCCGCCGGCCGAGCTGATGAAGACGCAGACCGACCGGAAGATCGCCGAAGAGCTGCAGCGCACGTACGAGGTGCAGCGCGAGGCGCAGCTGCGGCGCCAGCTGCTCGAGCGTGAGACGTCGGTGGCGAACATGCAGGCCGAGGTCGTGCGCAGCGAGCAGATGGTCGCCATCAGCCAGAAGAACGCGATGGCGATGGAGGAGACCGCACGTGGTGATGCGGCGCGCGTGAAGCTGGCGGCGGAAGCGGAGGCGCAGTCGATGCGGTTCAAGGCGATTGCGCAGGCCGAGGGCACGAGGCTCGCGGGTGATGCCGAGGCGCACGCGACGAAGGCGACGGGCATCGCTCGTGCCGAGGCGTACCGTGAAGGCGTCGCGGCGATGGGCAGTGAGGCGTACGTCGCGGTGCAGCTCGCGAGCGTGCTGGGTGAGCATCACGTGAAGCTCGTGCCCGACATCGCGGTCGGTGGTGAAGGCGGCCTCGCCCAGGCCCTGGTGTCGACGATGCTGAAGACGAGCGCGGCGCCGAAGAATGGAGTGCACGCCATCGTGAAGCCGACCGGCGCGTGACGCGAGTGCTGCGTAAGAGCCCCGCTTCTTCGAAGAGGAGAAGCGGGGCACGATATCGACATGACCACGAGGCACGGTCGTTCGCGATTCGCTCGTCGGTTCATGGTCGGCGTGGTGCTTTGGGGCATGGCCGCGAGCGCCGAGGAGTTCGTGACCGCGTCCGTCATCGGCGGGCGAACGGTGCCGCGCCAGCGTGACGTGCTCGAGGTCGGCGTCGGTCACAGCGACCTGCTCACCGTGGCGTGGCGGCACGGGGTCACCGACCGCTTCGAAGCCGGGCTCGCTGGAGCTGGAATGCTCGCCACGCGGCCGGCTCCTCCTGAGCGTACCCCTCTGGCGTGGACGCTCGATGTTCAGCTTGGTCTGGCGTGGACGTTGCCCGACGGCGAATGAACCTGCGTCGGCTCTGCTACCGTTCGCCGCCATGCCGCTCGACATTCATCATCACCGCCGCGCGGACCTCGACTGGTCTGAGCTCATCACCTGCCCTCACTGCGGCCATCGCGCGCGCGGGCGGGTCGCGGTGAGCGGCGTCGGAGAGGGCACCGCGCACGGCGGCCTCTTCAACGAAGACGCGCATCAGCGGGCGGGCATCGACGCGTTCGACAAGGCCTCGAGCCAGGGCGCCTCGCTGCTGCGACGCGCGAAGTGCCCGGCGTGCGGCAAACGCGGCCAGGGCAGCCTGGGCTCGTTCATGACGGCCGCAGGGCTCGGGCTGTCGATGGCGGTGCTCGGCTATCGCCAGCTGGAAGAGGCGGCCATCGTGCTGGGCGTGGTGATGGTGCTGCCGCTCGGAGCCCTCTTCGCGTGGTGGCACACGAACAAGGCCGACTCGGCCGTCAGCTGGGAGTCGGTCGCCGACCTCGCGCCAGCCGCCCGGCCCATCTCTCCCGGGTGGGCGGCGCAACAGGCACCACCCAAACCGGTGCAGGCGCCGCCGAACCTCGAGCCGCCTGGAGAGTCGAGCGGGCTCGAGCTCGACTTCGACCGCAGCTGGAACAAGAAGAAGAGCTGACGTGACGACGCGCTTCCTCGCCCTGCTCCGCGGCATCAACGTGGGCGGCAACAACGTGATTCCGATGGCAAAACTGCGCGCAGCCTTCGAGGCGCTCGGCTTCGACGACGTGCAGACGTACATCGCGAGCGGCAACGTCCTCTTCTCTTCGGCGAAGGCGCCCTCGCGCGACGTCATCGAGGCGATGCTCGCGAAGCAGTTCTCGTACGCGGCGAAGATTGCCCTGCTCAAGGCGACCGAGCTGAAGAAGGTCGTTGCCGAAGCGCCGAGTGGCTTCGGCACAGAGCCCGATACGTACCGCTACGATGTGCTCTTCGCGCGCGCTCCCGTGAAGGCGAAGACCGTGCTGCCACAGCTGGCCGTGAAAGAAGGCGTCGATGACATCGCCGCGGGTACGCACGCGCTCTACTTCCGCCGGCTCATCGCGAAGGCGTCGCAGAGCAAGCTCGTGAAGCTCATGAGCCTGCCCGTCTACAAAGAGCTCACCGTGCGCAACTGGAACACCACCAGCGCGTTGCTCGAGCTCGCGGCGTCACCGTCGAAGCGTGACTGAGAGCGGCACCCACTCCGAGGTCTTCGGCGTCAGTGACACCACGCCATCGCGCTCCTTCACGTCGATGAAGCGCGTCGGCGGCGGGTCTCCGCGCTTGAGCGCGATGGTGGCCAGCAACAGCTCGACCGACGTCGGCAGCACCTCATGGCTGCCCGCGTACATCTGGTAGCGCACGTCGAGCGGCGGCACGCGCACGAGCGAGAGCCAACGCGACTCGAAGTCCTTCTGCGCGAGGTTGATGGCGCGCGTGCGGGCTGGCTCCTCGAGGTCGGCCGCCGCGATGACGCCCTTGAAGGCGCGGTCACTCGACGACCACCAGTTCGCGAGGCCGACCCGCTCCTGCCGGCCACGGGAGAGTGAGGCCGAGGTCGCCACCATCGAGCGCGCGCCGATGGGCAGTCGGCTCGTCTGCTCGGCGGTGAAGAAGGTGCCGAACATGCGCAGCTCTTGAGCCACGCGCTCGAGCTGAATCACCCGCGAATACGGCGGCGTGTTCTGCTGCACCTGCTGAAGCCGCGCTTCGAACGTGGTGATGAGCGACGAGTCCGCGCTCCACACCGCGTCAGCGCAGGGCCGAACGAGACCCGTCGACTCGCCGAGCGCCCCCAGCGACGCCTCGGGCCCTTCGAGCCACAGCAGGTCGGCCACCAGCGCGAGCCCGTCACTGCAGACCTCGAGCGCCTCACGAAGCTGCTGGTGCTGCACGAGCAGTCGAACACGGAGTGGCGCGAGAGACGCGGTCGCCTCCTGCAGCTTCGGCAACGCCTGCCGCCTCGCGTGGAGCGGCTCGGCGAGCGGCCCCAGCCCCGCGATGGGCTCGAGCGTCGTGAGGTGCGTGCACGCGAGCGTCTCGCGCAGCCAGGGGTCGTTGCGCGTCAGCGAGTCGAGCGCCGTTGCAGGCAGCGACTCGAGCGGCTCGATTCCCGCACGCACGTTCATCACCTGCGGCGACATCCACGGGGCGTCGCGGCTGACGTCGGGCGCCGTGTCGAGCGCGCGCGAGAGACAGTCGGTGACCGAGCCTTCTTTCGCGTCTCGATGCGGCGGTCTCTGCTTCGAGAAGCCCGCGAGCGCGTTCGCGTCGACGATGAGGGCCTCGGCCAATCGCCGCGCGCGCAGCTCGGCCGCCACCACGACGCCACCGAGCAACAACACCGGCAGCAACGCGAGCGCGGCGAGCAACAGGCGAAGGCCCCACCTGGGTGCGGGAGTCACGGCGCCAGTGTGTCAGCGCCGGGTGAGGAGCGCAGCGCCAACAGTCATGAGAGCCATCGACGCGTGAGTGCCTGGTTTCCGGTCGTCGTCGCGGGTGGTGGTGGCGCGGGGCCGCAGCGGCGTGAAGCCGAGCGCCGCGCCGAGTTGCTCGTGCGCGCGGTACTTCTGCTCGCGCGCGCGTCGGGCCAGCACCCACCCTCCGATGATGACGCTCCTTCGCCCGACGCTCGCAGGCACCAGGGAAGGCCTCGGCGTACTCGTTCAGCGCGTGGAGCCTCGTGACGCCTTCCTGCCCGCGCGCCTCGACGTGCTGCTGGAGTCGAAGTTGGCGCTGGTGCCGTCGGGGGGCCTCCTGCTGAGGCCGGGGCAGGAGCCGCACCGTGAAGGCCCTGCCGAACATCGAGCGACGCTCGAGCAGGTGCTGCCGACGGTGTCAGAGGCCGCGGCGCAAGTCGGCGGGCGCGTGGGCTTCCGCTCGATGGACAGCTTCGTCGCGCAGGGAGCCTTCGACACGCTCGTTCGGCTCGCGTGGCCGGCGGGGTGGCGCCACATGCTGCTGAGAACCTGGCTGCCGCTCGAGGCCAGCGTCGAAGACGTGCAGGCAGTAACTCCGGCCGCGCCACTGTTCTCCGGTCGACACGCACGCGCGGGCAACGGCCCACGAGCGGCACAGCAACTCCGCGGCATCCATCACTGGCACGTCCCGTGGAGTCAGTGGACGCATGACCAACCTCCTGCGCGCTGTCTTCGTGGTCGCGCTGCTCGGCCTCGGCGCGGCGCTCTGGCTGCGCCGGCCGGTCACCACCATCGACCCGCCAGCGGTGCTCACCCAGATGCGTGACGTCGCGCGGCTCGAGACGCTCGAGGTCTCCATCTATCGAAAGGTCGCGTACGAACCCGCCGTGCCGCCCTCGACCTCACTCGCGGGTGACGTGCTGGCGTGGGCGAAGCACTCGGTGGCGCCACGTCGAGGCCGGGCCATCGTCTTCGCCACCGTGCACGTCGGGCTCGACCTCTCGCGCCTGGGCGCTGATGACGTACACATCGCGGGAGACTCCATCGAGGTCGTGCTGCCGCCGCCCGTCGTCAGGGTCGAGCTGCTGCCAGACGAGACCGAGGTCATCTCGTCGAACCTCGACTCTCTGCAGACGGCCGCGCTGCTCGAAAAGGGGCGCGTGATGCTCGAGCACGACGCACTGGCTGACGCAGCCCTTCGCCAGCGGGCACGCGCTTCATCGGAGCGCGCGCTGAGAGCCCTGCTCACCACGTTCGGCTTTCGCGACATTCGATTCGTCGCGAGAGCGCCTCACTCGGCCGCGGCGATGGTGACCGCGTACGGCGACGCCCACGTCAGTGATTGGCGCGATACCCTCTCCTCGTGCCGCTGAACGCCGACGACCTCGCCCGCCGCAAGCCGCTGTGGAGTTCGATGAGCGACCTCTTCCTCGACACCGAGACGCGCTGGTACCCGCCCTTCGTCGGTCACGCGGGCGTGCGCTCGGGCTTCGACGACGTGACGCTCGAGCGGGTCTTCTGGGCCGAGGTGTTCCCGCTCGCCATCTTCAACCTGCACGACATCGCTGGAGAGTGGGCCATGCTCGAGCTGCCCGAGTCAGCGCTCATCGAGCGCGCCGAGAAGGGCGAACGCGACCGCGCCCTCGAGCTCACCGACGCGTGGATGGTGAAGCACACGTGGGACGCGGCGATGGTGGTCTGTCGGCGCCTGCGGAAGGAGCCCGACGCGCGCTGGCAGCTGCTGACGAACGCGTGGGACCTCCTGGGCAAACGTTTCCTCGAAGACGTCGGGCGGAAACTGCTGACAGACCCGGCGAAAGGGCTCGCTGAGGGACTGGCCTCGGGCATCGACTGGCGCGCCGAGTGGGCCTTCTACAAGCCGGTGCTCGAGCACACGCTGTTCACGGGAGAGCGGCAGGAGCTCGACGCGCGCATCGCCGAGGTCGAAGCGATGCTGGGCGGCTAGAGTCGGCGTCGTGAAGCTCAAAGCGCTGAAGCTGTTCTTCCAGGAAGGCAGCTCGGACAAGGTCTACTACGCGCGCATCGTGCCGGCCGGCGCGAGCGGCTACGACGTGGTCGTCGAGTGGGGCCGTCGCGGCAGCACGCTCCAGCAGGGCAAGAAGGCGCTCAAGGTGTCGCTCGAGAAGGCCGAGGCGACGCTCGAGCGGCTCAAGCGCGAGAAGATGAACAAGGGCTACGAAGAGCTCACCGACGGCACGCGCCCCGCCGAGGTCGCGCCGCCGATGGGTCAGGGCTCGGGCAGCAAGGCGACGGGCGTTCGCAAACGGGTCGGCCGTGTCGCGCAGCTGCTCAACCCGGTCGACCAGCACGAGGTCGAAGGCCTCATCTCGAACGACGAAGTCGTCGCGCAGCAGAAGCTCGATGGCACGCGCGTGCTCTGTCACGTCGTCGATGGCGAGGTGTTGCCGACGAACCGCAACGGGCAGAAGACGGCGCTCGCCGACGACATCGTGCACGGGCTCATTCACCTGCCCAACGGCACCGTCGTCGACGGCGAGGTGATGCGGCACGGCGGCGAGACCATCTACTGGCTCTTCGACGTGCTCGAGTTCGCGGGGGAAGACGTGTCGGGCGAGCCGTACGTGAAGCGCTTCGAGCGGCTCACCGATGAAATCGAGCCCGGGCTCTCGGAGCCGGCGCGCGTGCTCGAGACCGCGTGGACGACGAAGCAGAAGCGCGCGCTGTACGAGCGGCTGCAGCAGGCCGGCGCCGAAGGCATCGTCTTCAAACGCAAAGACGCCGCATGGAGCGCAGGCCGACCCTCATCAGGCGGCACGCAGCTCAAGTGCAAGTTCATCGCCTCGGCTGACGTCGTCATCGTCGAGAACGCCGGCAACGCGTACCGCATGCAGGTGTACGAGAACGGCAAGCCGCGCGACGTCGGCAACGTCTTCAGCGGCACCACCAACGAGTCACGCGCGATGCTCGACGCGCAGCTGGCGAAGGGCCGCTCCGTCGTCGCCGAGGTGCGCTACCTCTACGCGACCGACAGCTTGAACCTGTTCCAGCCGGTGTTCGTGCGCGCGCGTGACGACAAGGCGCCGAAGGAGTGCTCTGTCGAGCAGCTCAAGCGCACCAACAAAGACGTCGTCGACCACGACTGAGGTCCTGCGCCGCTTCATCCCACACCAGCGGACCA
>JBEOKA010000026.1:0-19145 GCA_040275325.1 Myxococcaceae bacterium
CTTCCAGGTCCTTCTCGTTCGACGGCACCACGAGCGTGCCTGCGACGATGGCCGCCTCGAGCGCCTTCACCTTCGCCAGCGCCTCGGCCTTGCCGGGGAAATCGACGGTCACCGGCGCGAACGTCACGCCGCCTTCTTTCAGGCCCATGACGCCGTCTCCCGCGCTGAAGCTGCCGCCCTCGAGATCCTTGATGGCCTGCCACACCGCGAGGTCGACGCGCTTCACCATCGACGTCAGCACCGCCTGCGGAGCGAGGTGCGACTGGTCGGAGTCGACGCCGATGACGAACACGTTCTTGCCGCCGTCCTTCGCTTCCTTCACCGCCTGAATCACGCCCGTGCCGTCGCTGCCCGCGGCGTGAAAGATGACCTCGGCGTTCTTCGCCACAAGGTCGGCCGCGGCCTGCTTGCCGTGCTGCACGTTGTCGAAGCTGCCCGTGTACTGCACCAGCACCTGCGCGTTCGGGTTCGTCGTCTTCACGCCTGCGCGGAAGCCGGCTTCGAACTTCTTGATGAGCGGAATCTCCATGCCGCCGACGAAGCCCACCTTCTCTTTCGCGACGAGCCCCGCGAGCGCGCCGACGAGGAAGCTGCCTTCGTGCTCCTTGAAGACGACCGTGCGTACGTTCTTCAGCGCCTGCGGAGCGCCCTTCGCGTCGAGAATCGGGCTGTCGATGAGCAGGAACTTCGAGTCGGGGTTCTGCTTCGCCACCGCTTCGACCGCGTTCTCGAGCGCGAAGCCCACGCCGACGATCAGGCCCGCGCCCTGGTCGACCACGAGCTGCAGGTTCGGCTGATAGTCCTCCTGCACCTTCGACTGCACCACGATGGGCTTGAGCGCGATGGGCGTGATGCGGGCCTTCAGCTCGTCGGGAATCAACGCATCGCGCGCGGCTGCAGGCATCGGCTCATAGCTGCCACCCTTGTACGTCGAGCCTGCCGCCCAGGCCTCGAGCCCACGCAGCGCCGAGTCGTTGAACGATTGATCGCCGCGCCCGCCGATGTCGGTGACGAGCCCCACGGTGAGCCCGGCCTTCGGCCTGGGGTCCTTCGAGTCCTTCTTGCAGCCGGTGATGATGGCCAACAGCATCAGCAGGAGCGCTCGTCGCATTCGCGGGTTTGTAGCGCCCGTGGTGGAGCCGGCAAAGCGCTCACGGTACCGTCGCCCGATGATTCCCGTCCCCACGCTCGCCACACCACGGCTTCGTCTTCGTGACTGGCGTGACGACGACCTGCCGGCCTTTCGCGCGCTGAACCTCGACCGCGAGGTGCGTCGGTATTTTCCGTCACTCCTCACGCCCTACGAGACCGACACCTTCGCGCGCACGATTCGCGAGTTTCTCACCGAGAACGGCTGGGGTCTGTGGGCCGTGGAGGTCGTGGGCGGCGCTCCGTTCATCGGCTTCGTCGGGCTCGGCCGGCCGTCCCTCGAGCCCTTCACCGAGTGCGTCGAGGTCGGCTGGCGGCTTTCCCGTGAGGCGTGGGGTCAGGGCTACGCGACCGAGGCCGCGCGCGCGGCGGTGAGCTTCGGCTTCACCTCGCTCGGCCTGCAGGAGATCGTCGCCTTCACCGTGCCCGCGAACCGCCAGTCTCGCCGTGTGATGGAGAAGCTCGGCATGAAGTACGACGAAGCAGGTGACTTCCTGCACCCGCGCGTCGCCGAGGGCCACCCGCTGCGGCCGCACGTGCTCTATCGCCTCTCGTTCGAGGCGTGGAGCCTCGCGAGAATGACGCCCTCCGTCATCACGCAACCGGCGCCCGTGGTGGGAGCGCGCTAGAAACGCCGCGTGGCACGGCTCGTCCGTCACTTCGTCGAAGAGCCTCGTCAGTGCTCGTACCTGCCCAACCTGAAGGCAGCGCTCGAGTACCGGCTGATGGTCGACGTCACCCCGATGGAGCTGCAGGCCTTGGTGGTGCGCGGCTGGCGACGCTTTGGCCCCGCCTATTTCCGCCCGTCGTGCGCCTCGTGCATGGAGTGCGTCTCCATTCGCCTCGACGTGCACCGCTTCGACCCGACGCCGAGCCAGAAGCGCGGGCTGCGACGCTCGAAGCGCTTCAAGGTCGAGCTCGGCCGCCCACGCATCGATGAAGAGCGGCTCGCGCTCCACGCCGCCTGGCACGGCACACGCGAGTCCTCGCGCGGCTGGGAACCCACCAACCTCACCGAAGACGAGTACGCGACGCAGTTCGCGTTTCCTTCGAGCACCGGTCGCGAGATGGCCTGGTACGACGAAGGCCGGCTCGTGGGGCTCGGGCTCATCGACGTCACGCCCGACTGCCTCTCGGCCGCGTACTTCTTCTACCACCCCGACATCGCGCGCCTGTCACCCGGCGTCGGCAACGTCATGCAGTGCGTGGAGCTCGCGCGAGAGCTCGGCTGCCAGCACATGTACCTGGGCTACCGCGTCGATGGTTGCCCGTCGCTCACGTACAAGGGTGGCTTTCGGCCACACGAGCTGCTGATGGGGCGGCCTGCCCTCGACGAAGAGCCGGTGTGGCTCGAAGCGCAGCGCACCGTCGCGACGCCCGACGACAAAGACTGAAGCCGGGCTACTCTCGCGCGCTCATGTCTTCTCGTGACCGTCTCACGCTGCGGTACATGCTCGGGTTTCGCTGCATCGCTGGCAGCTGTCGCGAGAACTGCTGCACCGGCCTTCGCGTCGAGCTGACGGAAGAGAACCACCGCAAGCTCGCCGAGCGCAGCGCGAAGATTCCCGGCCTGCAGGTGTTGTTCGAGAAGCACCTCGAGCTCGAGCCTGAAGCCACGCGCACGGCGAAGCGCTTCGCGCACATCGAGCCCCATGGTCCCTCGTGCCCGTACCTCGACGGCGACTGGCTCTGCGCGATTCATCGCCACGCAGGTGAAGAGACGCTGGCTGATCCCTGCTCGCTGTTTCCCCGCGTCATCGCCGAGGTGAATGGCCGCTTCGAACTCTCGGCGACGCTCGCGTGCCCTGAAGCCGCCCGGCTGTGTCTGACGACCGAGAACGCGGTCGACTCCGTGCCGTACGAGCCGTCGATGGTGGCGCGGGAGATCGTCGTTCGCACCCACGACGCGGCCTCGACCGATCCATACGTGGCGCTGCTCGACGACGTTCGGCAGATCTGCCTCGACGTGATGGATCTCGAGGGCGTGTCGACCACCTCGAAGCTGCTGTTGCTGCTCGACTTCGCGATGCGGGTGGAGCCCCACTTTCATCGCGGCACCACGACGTTCGACCCGACCGCCTTCAGCCAGGCCATCAACGCAATGGGCAGCCGCCTTCAGGTCATCGAAGCGCTGCCTGAGCGCAAGCCGAGCGCTCGCGCGGTGAAGGCGCTGCACGAGATGCTGCTGGCGAGACTCAGCGGCTGTGACAACAAGCGGTTCAACGCGCTCTTCCGGCCGCTCCTGCTGACCGACCCGACGCTCGAGCGCGGAAACATCGGCTCGTACTTCCAGGGCTACCTCGCGGTCGCGAAAGACGTCTCGGCGCTCGTGCGAGCGGGGAGCGACACGGTGCACGGCCGCTTCGGTGTGTTGCTCGATCGCTACCTGCAACGAGCTGCCGTGAACTCGTTCGTGAAGGACTGGTACACCCAGCAGCCAACGCTCGCGGGCTCGTTGCGCCGGCTCATCGTTCGCCTCGCGTTGTCGCGCTTCGCGCTCTTCGTGCACCCGGGTGTGACGGAGGCGACAGCCCCGAACGCTCTCGACGAGCTGGCCGTCGACTCGTTTCAGATCATCGCGAAGAACGTCGAGCACGTGCCCGCGTTCATGGAGCTGTGTGAGGCTTTCCTCGCGGAGCAGCAGCTCACGACCGTCGAAGGCGCTGCGCTGCTGCTGTCAGTGTGACGCGTACCAGGCGGCGATGGCGCGTTGCTGCACTTCCTTGAGCGGCACCTTCGCGGCTTCGGCCAGCGCGCGGCAGTCTTCGAACTCGGGCGCCACGTTCACCACGCGTCCGTCGCGCAGCCCGACCTTCACCTGCACCGCTCCGTACGGCGTCTGCACCGTGTCGAAGCGCCGCTCGAGCGCGATGCGTGAGACCTGCGACTCCCGAACACCCAACGACGTCGACTCGACGAGCAGCGTGTCGAGCAGCACTGCGCGCGTGCTGGCGTCGCACAACACGCTCAACACCTGCGCGGGCCGGCTCTTCTTCATCAGCACCGGCGTCACCCACACGTCGAGCGCGCCGCGAGCCATCAACGTCTCGAGGAGCGAGCCGACCAGCTGCCCCGAGGCGTCGTCCAGGTTGCACTCGAGCACCGTCAGCGTCGAGGTCGTGTCGCTCGTTCGCCGCCCGATGGAGGCGCGCACCACGTTCGCGCGATCGGGCCAGTCCTTCGTGCCGACGCCGTAGCCGATGCGCTCGATGATCAGCTCGGGCGGCTGCGCGAACGTCGCGAGCGTCTTCAGAATCGCTGCGCCCGTGGGAGTCGTCAGCTCGCCGCGCCCTTCGAACTTCACGGGCCGGTCCTTCAGCAGCTCCATCGTCGCTGGAACCGGAATCGGAACGGTGCCGTGCGCGATGCGAATGGTGCCCGAGCCCAGCGGAGGCGGTGTGGTGAACACCTCGGGCCAGCCGAGCAGGTGCAGCGCGAGCGCCGCGCCACAGATGTCGACGATGGAGTCGACGCCGCCCACCTCGTGAAAGTGAATCGCGTCGAGCGTGGTGCCGTGAATCTTCGCTTCGACCTCTCCAATGTTCTTGAAGATGGTCAGCGCCACCTGCTTCGCGCGGTCGGGCAGGGCGCTCTTCGCAATGAGCGCGTCGATGTCGCGGTAGCTGCGGTGCGGGTGCTCTTCTTTCTCGTCCTGCACGACGTCGAGGTGCGTGCCGGTGATGGCGTGACGCTCCTGGCGCGAGAGGGCGAACTTCCACCCTGCAACGCCGAGGCTCCGGAGCCCCTCTTCGAGTTGCTTCACGTCGACGCCAAGGTCGATGGCCGCCGCGAGGAACATGTCACCCGCGATGCCACCGACCGGCTCGAGGAAGAGGACTCGGCTCACGAGCGGCTCAGTACGCCTTCGCGAAGACGATGCGGCCCGTCGACGGGTTGCCGGTCAGCACGCACTTGCCCGGCTCCTGCTTGAGATCGAACGGCCGGTTGCGCGTGGTGAGGCCGAACTCGTCCTTGATGCGCTTCTCGGTCTCGGGCGTGCCGTCCCAGTGCGCCAGCAGGAACCCGTCGTCGGCCTTCGCCTTGAGCTCGTCGATGGAGTTGACCTCGAACGTGTTCGCCGTGCGGAAGTCCTTCGCCTTCTGGAAGAGCGCCTTCTGCATCGCGTCGAGCTGCTCCAGCACCTTCGCGACGAGCGCGTCGATGCCGATGGCCTCTTTCGCCTTCGTGTCGCGACGCGTGAGCATCGCCTGGTTCTTCTCGAGGTCCTTCGGGCCCAGGTCGACGCGCAGACACGCACCGCGCAGCTCGTACTCGGCGTACTTGAAGCCCGGGCCCTTCGTCTCGTCGTCGTCGACCAGCACGCGCACGCCCGACTTCCGCAAATCGGCACACAACGCGTGGGCCTTCTCACGCACTGCGCTGCGCTCTTCCGGCGTCTTGCCGATGATGACGATCACACACTGCATCGGCGCGAGCTTCGGCGGCACGATGAGGCCCGCGTCGTCGGAGTGGCTCATGATCAGCGCGCCGATGAGCCGCGTCGAGACGCCCCACGACGTCTGCCAGACGTGCTCCTTCTTGCCTTCTTTCGACTGGTACATCGTGTCGAACATCTTCGCGAAGTTCTGCCCGAGCATGTGCGACGTGCCGGCCTGCAGGGCCTTCTTGTCCTGCATCATCGCTTCGATGCTGTACGTGTTCACCGCGCCGGGGAACTTCTCGCTCTCGGTCTTCTGGCCCTTGATGACCGGCATCGCCATGTAGTCCTCGGCGAAGCGCTCGTAGACGTCGAGCATCTTGAGCGTCTCTTCGGTCGCCTCGGCTTCGGTCGCGTGACAGGTGTGGCCCTCCTGCCAGAGGAACTCGGTGGTGCGGAGGAACAGGCGCGGGCGCATCTCCCAGCGCATCACGTTCGCCCACTGGTTGATGAGAATCGGCAGGTCTCGGTAGCTCTGCACCCAGTTGGTGAAGCTGCGGTTGATGATGGTCTCTGACGTCGGGCGAATGACGTAGCGCTCACCCTCGGCCAGCGGCTTGCCACCCGCGTGCGTGACGACGGCCACCTGCGGCGCGAAGTCGGCGACGTGCTTCTTCTCTTTCGCCAGGTACGACTCGGGGATCAGCACCGGGAAGTACGCGTTCTGGTGGCCCGTGTCCTTGAACATGCCGTCGAGCACGCGCTGCATGTTCTCCCAGATGGCGTAGCCGTTCGGGCGAATCACCATGGAGCCACGCACGTCGGAGTTGTCGGCGAGCTTCGCCCGCTTGACGAGGTCGTTGTACCAGCCAGAGAAATCTTCGGCCCGCGTCGGCAGCTTCAGGTTGTCGTTCTGCTTCTTCGGGGCGGGCGCGGCGGCGTTCTGTTCGGTCATGGTCGTTCGGGTCGGTTGAGGTCGGCGGCTTCGTGGAGCGCTTCGCGATCGGCTTCGGCTCCGACGGACTCGTTCCACGGCTCCGACATGCGGCGCGCGTAGCACGGTTGATGGCGCACCGCGCAACTTCGTGGGAACGGGGTACGACAATGTCGGCATGCCCGCGGTGAGACCAGATCGGCCGGTGACGAGAACGGCCGGAACCACTCAGAAGTCGAGTGATTCAAAGACCTTGTCGACTGCTCTGGCCGACGCGGGCGTCACTTCGGCTGAGTTGTTCGGGTGGCAGAAGGCGGCGTTTCGACGGGTCGAGGCAGTCTCGAGCAGCCACGTCTCCCTCGACTTTGCTGGCCGCGCCGTCGCCCTGCCGAAGGCGCTCTTGCCGGCCTTGAAGGTCGACCAGTGGGTTCGTTTCGAGCGTCACGGTGAGAGCATCTCAGCCGCCGTCGACCTTCGCGCCACGCTCCGCGCCGAAGCCCGAATCACAGACCTGTTTCAGGTGCTTTCGCGAGGGTGATCGAGGGTCGTCGCTGACCCGATCGTCGGCGATGACTCAGGTCTGCGCCTGATCAGTTGCGGCTCTGGACGCGGATCACGGGTTGCACTGGACCCGGGGTGGTGTCGCTCCTCTCCCTCCAGCTCACCTCGCCTTCGGGGCTGATCAGCTCGCGCCGCTATCTGTTGGCGCTGGTCGGCGCTGCAGTCGCCACGCCGTTGAGCCTCTCGCAGCTGCTCGTTGGGCACATCGGCCTCTGGCGCGCCATCTGGCAGATCTCGAGCCCCGTCCTGGTGGCATGGGTAGCGCGGAGCATTCTTCAGCAGGGGCGTGCAGGGTGGTGGGTCGCGCTCCCTGCGCTGTTGACGCTCTCGGGCCCTGCGACCCTCTTCGTCGAGGGGGCCGGCCCCGCGGAGCAGGCGACGCTGGTGCTCCTGCCGGTCGTGCTGAGCGTGTTGTTCTTCGAGGAGTTCGTCATCGTCTCTTCGGTGTTGATCGCGGGGCTGGTGTCGGTGACGGCGTGGTTCGCGTGGTCGGGCTTCTCGGCGCTGCAGCTGGCGGGCGTCGTGTTCGGCGAGGTCGCCGCGGCCACGATGCTGGCGCTGACCTCGGCGTGGCTGCGCTCCGTTCGCCGGCTCGAGCTCGAGGCCGAGCAGCAGCGAAGCCAGGCGCTGCGCCTGTCCGAGACCCGGCGCGCCCACGCCGAGCGCCTCGCCATCGTCGGGCGCCTGGCCTCGGGCGTCGCGCACGAGATCAACAACCCCCTCGCGTACGTGAAGGCGAACGTCGGAGTGCTCAGGCGCGACCTCTTCGGCACCGAGCCGCTGGCCGAGGGCGAGGCTCGCGAGATCCTCGATGAGACCACCGCTGGCATCGAGCGCATCTGCCAGATCGTCGCCGACCTGAAGGCCTTCGCGCGTGAAGGCAAAGACGAGATCGAACCGGTCGACCTGCGCGACCTCGTCGACGGCGCGGTGCGGCTGGCCTCGGTGCGCTTGCCGATCGGCGTGAAGCCGGTCGTCGAGATTCACCGCGGCGCCATCGTTCGCGCCAACCGTCGAAAGCTCTCGCAGGTCGTCTTGAACCTGCTCGTCAACGCGGGCGAAGCGCTCGAAGAGGCGCGCACGCAGCGGCCGTTCATCACGGTGCGAACGGAGCACACCGACGAGGGCATGGTGCTCTCGATCGAAGACAACGGGCCGGGCATGTCAGACGAGGTGCAGCAGCGCCTGTTCGAGCCCTTCTTCACGACGAAGGGGCCGGGCAAGGGCACGGGCCTTGGGCTCGCGTTGTCGCGCGAGTACCTCGCCGGGTTCGGAGCGTCGATTCGGGCGGCGAGTGCTCCAGGTGGAGGTGCCCGCTTCCTGGTGACGCTCAGGGTTGCCGTGGTGACGGGAGAGACGCCCGTGCCAGGAAGGTTGGTGGCGTGATGCGCGCCATACCCCTTCGCTCGATGCGCGAGCTGGTGCTGACGCTCGGCGCCGTCGCCGGGTGCGCGTTGTCGGTGTTCCAGTTCGTGCTGGGCTCGCTGCTGCCGCCACGCGCCGCCTGGCAACTGGGCGCGGCGGCCATGTTGATCGTCCTCGTGCTCGTCGATCGCAAGGGGCCCGCGCTGCTTCGGCGGTGGAGCCCGGTGGCCGTCACCTCGGCCTTCATCGTGCTCGTGCCGTCGCTGATGACCGACACGCGACCGTACACGCTGCTGCTCACCATCTCGTCGGTGCCCCTGGTCGTGAGCATCATCTTCTTCGACGAGGTGCGCGTGGTGGTGGCCGCGGCGCTGGCGGGCGCGGTGTCGGCGCTGCTCTCCCGGCCGGACCTGCCTCTGGGCGAGGGAGAGTTCCTCGAGTTCGTCGTCTCGGGCGTCGTGGTGAACGGCCTCTCGGCGCTGTGTTCGTTCGGCTACTCGCTGCAGCGCCGCGCCGACGTCGAGCGCGAGACCTCGCGCAGCGAACAGCTGCAGACGGCCGAACGGCGTCAGGCGCAGGCCGAGCGCATGGCGTTGGTGGGCCAGCTGGCTGCGGGCGTCGCGCACGAGATCAACAACCCGCTCGCCTTCGTGAGCTCGAACGTCGGCCTCGTTCGCGAGCACCTCGAGCACGGCGGGGTGCTGGGCGACGAGCCGCCTGCCGCGGTGTTGGCCGAAGCGCAGCTGGGCATCGAGCGCATCAGGCAGATCGTCTCTGACTTGAAGGCCTTCGCCCGCGACGAAGCCGATGGGGGCAAGCAGGTGCATCTGGCCGACGTCGTTCAAGAGGCGCTGCGCCTGGCCTCGGTGAGCATGCCTCCGGGCGTCTTCGTCGACTGCAAGGGGCTGTCGACGGTGCCGCTGGTGAAGGCGAGCCATCGCAAGCTCGTGCAGGTGGTGCTCAACCTGCTGGTCAACGCGTCCGACGCGCTCCAGCAGGCGCGGGTGAAGGAGCCGCGGCTGGTCGTCACGCTTCGCCGCACGCCGAAGGGCGTCGCCATCGACATTGCCGACAACGGCCCGGGCGTCAGCAGTGAGGTGAAGGCGCACCTGTTCGAGCCGTTCTTCACGACGAAGCCGCCGGGCAAGGGCACGGGCCTTGGGCTGGCGATGTCGCGAGAGATGGTGCGGGCCATGGGCGGAGAGCTCTCGCTCACGCCGTCAGAGCAGGGCGCCTGCTTCACCGTCGAGATTCCCGTCGAGACGCGCCGCACCCCGAAGGCGCTGCCGATTCAGCCCCGCGTCGCGAAGACCGGGTGAGCGCACCTGTTGGGTGCGGAGTCTTCGGCGTCATCGAGCGGCGGCTCAGCGACGCGGAGACCAGCCGACGCTGCTCGGGTCATCGGCAAGCGAGCCCCAGCCCCTGGTTGCTTCGCCCCATTGCGCTCGGTTGGTCGCGACGACGCCGGCTCGGCGCGGAGTCTTCGGCGTCATCGAGCGACAGGCGGCTCGACGACGCGGACACCAGCCGACGCTGCTCGAGTCATCAGCAAGCGAACCCGGTTGCTTCGCCCTGTTGCGCTCGGTTGTTTGCGACGACGCCGGCTGGGCGCGAAGTCTCTGTCGCCCTCGCCTGTGATGCACACGGCAACGTGGACTATGAATCAGGCTCACTCTCCTGGTGCCTCCTCATGATCCGTTCATCGAGTGTGGGTCTGCGGTTCCCGTTGGTCCGCGCTCATCGACGGCGAAGCGCTGTGTGTCGTCGCTGGGCCTCGGTGATTCTGCTCGCGCTCGTCGGCTGGGCACGGTCTGCGCTTGCTGGGCCTCCTGGTGCCGGAGGAAGCAAGCCCTTCTCCATCGACGCGGGAGCGCCGGTCTCGGCTCTCGGAGTTGGCCGCTTTGCGTTCGATGTCGAAGAACTCCGGGCCGCGCAAAGCACGTGTGAACAACTGCGCGCGCTGAAGAGTCGCTGCGCGCGAGACCTCGACTGCGAGCTGGTGACCGTCGGGTGCGAAGAAGTCGCTTTCGGGCCAGCCGACCGCGGGCGGGCGCGCGAGCTGAGCAGCCGCTGCAGTGGCCTCGAGATGTGTGTTCCCGAGGTACAGGGCTGGACCGGAGCAGTGTGCGTGAAGCACCGCTGCGTCGCGCAACCACTCCCCAGCGACCTTCCGCCCCAGCAGCTCTGCCTCGACCGCGCTCTCGAGCGCGCGCCCAGAGACAAACAGCCCATCATCGTCGAACTCGTGCCGACGACAGGCGACCGCGTGAAGGCCACTGCACCAAACGACAGCCGCGAGGTCGCGCGCTGCCTCGAGCGTGTGATCGAGCAGCACGTCCGGTCGACTCAGCCGTTGACCCTTCGCTACACGCCCGGCGAGCGGCTCAAGAAGTTCCCTCCAATGACCGGCCGATTGCCTCCTCTCCAGACCACGCCGCCGCCGCGACCGACGACGAAGTCCGTGGCCCCGCCGCTCGACAGTGGGCCCAACGACTGACGATGCCGAGTCATCGCGTTCCGCGACAGGCCTGACTGCGCACAGCGCGACGACGCCAGCGAGAACGCCCGTGCGACGGAAGAGCGCGTTGAGGAGCGCGCTGGCGTCCGACGAACTCGAGCGCACGCACGTGCGGTCCAAGGCGTGGCAAGAGCAGCCAGCCACCAGCACGACGTCGAGCACACCGACGCTCGCGACGAGAGCCGCCACCGACCAACTCGCGTCGCCTACGCCCGCGAGCTGACGACCGGCAACGTCTGCTGAAGGTCAGCCGGCCAACGGGCCGGTGGAGGTGACCTCGGCGGTCGACGGCGGAACTGCGCGTTCGCAGCGACGGAGCACGTTCCTTCGCGGTAGCCCTCGCGACGTTGAGCAGGGCGTCCATCCACGATGTCGTGACGAACGAGGATGCAGCTCGCGCCTTCGTACCCCCACGGCAGTGCCTTCAGCGTCGGTCTGGCACCGGCCGGAGCGAGGACGCGCCGGTCGCTCCACACGAGCGTGGCCTCCAGGTCGGCGCTGCTCCACGCCGCCGCGTCTGAAGGCCCATCGCGAGCGCGCCGCATGGTTCGCCGCCATGAATCTTCACCAACTGCTGGTCGCCCTCCTCGAGAAGAAGGCTGCAGCTGTTCGGCCGTTTCGCCTGAGCACTCGTTCGGAGCGCTTCGCTCAGTTCAGCAGACCCTCGGGCTTGCGCGGCGGCTTGATGCGGCTGGCCAGCTCGATCAGGTCGCTCGTCACGGCGGTCAGCCGCGCCGGCACGTCGAGCTGTGAGAGCACCTCGAAGCGCCGCTCGGGGTCCGACACGAGGCTGCCGACGATGATGTCGGCGAGCGCTCCACCACGTGCTCCCGTCGTCACCTGCGCGATCCGCTGCCCGACCTCGTTGGGTACGCGCGCCATCAGGTCGAAGATGGCCGAGCGCAGCGCCGTCTCTTCGTCACCCTCATAGGGAGCGTCGATCAACACCTCGGCCTCGACCTCGCGATAGGCCTTCGTCTGCGAGAGCTCTCTGATGATGCGCGCGCGGCACACGCCCGTCAGCACCATGTTCGAGCGCCCATCTTCGAGGTGCTCATGCACCGACACCACGCCCACGCAGAGCATCGGGTCGAGCTCGGGCTTGCCAGCGAGGTGGTCTTCCTGGCCCGGCACCACCTGCGCCATGGCGAAGACGCTGTCGGTCTCCATCGCGTCTTTGAGCATCGCCTTGTAGCGGGGCTCGAAGATGTGGAGCGGCATGATGCCGCCGGGCAGCAGCACCGCCGACGGGAGCGGGAAGACCTTCAGCCGTTGCGCCGCTGCCTTCACCCGCTCGAGCGCGTCTCGCACGAGGTGCTCCGTAACTGCGGAAGGGGCGGCGGTGCCAGCCCATCAGCCGACAATCGACCGGTCAGGCCGCCTTGGGCGCTTCAGCGGGTGGGGTGGCCTTGGGCGTCTTGTCGCGGCGCAGGTAGCTGATGATGCCGGGCAGAATCGAGAGGAACACCACCACGATGATGACCTTCTCGACGTGCTTGCCGATGTTCGGCACGAGCTGGCCGAGCACGTAGCCCATCACCGTCATCGAGATGACCCACGCCGCCCCGCCGACGATGTTGAAGGTCGCGAAGCGGCGGTAGGGCATCTTCGCGGCGCCGGCGACGACGGGCACGAAGGTGCGAACCAGCGGCATGAAGCGGGCGATGATGATCGCCTTGCCACCGTGCTTCTCGTAGAACGCGCGCGCCGCCTCGAGGTGCGCCTTCTTGAAGAAGCGCGAGTCGGGCCGGTTGTAGAGCGCCGAGCCCAGCCGCGAGCCGATGAAGTACGAGGTGGCGTCTCCGATGATGGCTGCGGGCACCAGGCACACGTTCAGCAGCAGCAGGCTCAGCTGCAGCTTGGCGTCGGGGTTGTTCGCGGCGGCCGCGGCGTAGGTGCCGGCGACGACGAGCAACGAGTCACCGGGCAGGAACGCCACCAGCGCGCCCGTCTCGAGGAACACCACCAGCGAGAGAATGCCGTACGCGTAGAGGGTCGAGTGCCCCTCGATGAGGGTGCCGGGGTCGCGCAGCCAGCCCAGCATGGTGTGAACGAGGTCGACGATGGAGTCCATGTGCGAGCGCGCGCATAGCACCGAGGCACCCTGAAACGAAACAGGCGCCCCCGTTTCCAGGAGCGCCCGCCAATTCATCAACAGGGTTCGTCGCCTACTCGCGAGAAGCCGTCTTCGCCCCTTCACCCTGCTGACTGGCCGCCATGGTGGCGAACGCGATGTTGCCGTAGCCAGCGGCAGCGCATGAGAACATCACGCGCTTGATGATGCGGAACTGAACCTTTCGGTCGGCCTGAATGTTCACGTCGCCCTTGAACGAGCCGGAGTCATTCGCCGCGTTGTGCAGATCTTCGAACTGCTTCTTCATGTCGCGCAGCTTCTCTTCGAGCGCGGGAATGTTGAGGTAGTCCTCGCGGGTCAGGTCGTCGACGCGGCCCACTGAGGTGCCAGAGACGATGACCTGGTCTTTCGAGACCTGAACCACCGGCGCGAGCTGCAGCTCGTCGGTGTTCGACGCCTCGGGAAGCTCGATGTCCTTCGACATCGAGAGGATCTCTCCCGTCGCCGAGAAGTTGGCGATGAGGAAGAGCACCAGAATGACGAACATGTCGACGAGGGGCGTCACGTTCAGGTCGGCGTTGACCGCCTTCGGCCCGTGCAGGCCGTGACCGAAGATCTTCGAGTGCTGAAGGCGCTTACCGTACCGCTTACCAGGAGCTTCGATGGCCATGGTCGTTGTCTTTCTTCAGCTGGAAGCCGGCGAGACCGACACGCTGGGAAACTGCGCGCCGATGACGGTGTCGATGATGCGCACCAGGTCTTCGTACAACACGCCGTCTTCGGTCTGGAGCGTGATGGAGACCTGATCGGGCTGCTCCGTCTTCACCTTGCCCAGGTTCTCGACGAGCTTCTTCAGCTCGATGCGGCCCTTGTCGTCTTTGGTGACTGGAATCGGGTCGTACTGAAGACCACCAACAGAGAGCTTCAGCTCTTTCTCGGTGATGAGCAGCGACGGCGGGGGCGGCTTGTTCTCTTGCGGCTGCTCTTCCTGCGCCGACTGCCCCGACTGCGACACCTGCAGACGCCCAAGCTGCGTCCACACGGCCGTCATGATGAGGAACACGATCGTCACGGCCATCAGGTCGATGAACGGGACGAGGTTGATGTTGGTGTCGAGGGGCTTCTTGCCGCCTTTTCCACCACCGCCAAGGTCCATACCGCCGGCCATGGGCTACTCCTTCAGGTCACCGGCTTCGCGGTGACGTCGACTGCTGAGAAATCAGAACGGGCTTCAAGACAGTGACGGCCGGGAATGGTTCCTCCCGGCCGTCGAGGGGACACTGCCTTCAGGGGCAGGGGTTACTCTTCGGCCTGGGCCGGCACCGTCAGGTTCTTGAACTTGTCCTTGTTCTGAACGATCAGGTTCAGCACCGCCACCGACGTCTCGTTGATGTCGTTGATCAACGACTGGGTGCGGCCGTTGAGGACCGAGAAGAAGATGAGGAGCGGAATGGCGGCGATGAGGCCGAAGCGCGTGCAGTTCATCGCTTCACCGATCGAGCCGGCGAGAATGGTCGCGCGGTCGGCAGGAGCCGCGTGGGCGACGGCCTTGAACGAGCCGATCAGACCATCGACCGTGCCGAGCAGACCGGCGAGCATGGCCGCGTTGCCGAGCATGGCGAGGTAGCCCGAGCGAGCCTCGAGCTTCGGGTTCTCACGAAGCGCCGCTTCGTCGAGCGCCGCCTGAACTTCCTCTTCACCCTTCGGAACATTCATCAGGCCCGACTTCACGACGTTCGTGAGGGGCGTGGGCTTCTGACCGGCGACGTAGTTGATCGCCTTGTCGAGGTCGCCTGCGTAGATGTGCTTCTTGAGGCCGCGCAGGAAGCCGTCCTTGTTGATGGCAGCGCCGAAGAACAACACGATGGTGCGCTCCACCGTGATGGCCATGCCGATCACGAAGAAGAAAGCGATGGGGTACATACCCCAGCCACCTTCAACCCATGCGTCAGCGATACGGGCGAAAAGGCTGGCGTCTCCTTCACCAGCGGCCTCATTTGCGAGCGGAATCAGCGATGCGAGAGTCATTGCGGGAAAGCCTCCAACCAGTGTCCAGTGTCCCCTGTTGATTGACTGTCTTCGGATCAGGACCTGTCCGAAAAGCGCGCGCACCATAAGCGCCTGCGGAAAAGGGTGTCAAGGCAGGATAAATGCCGATGAAAGCTGGCCTTCACCCACCTGCCGCCCGCATCGGTTTTCGCGAAAGCTGAGAGAGAAAAACGGCCCGGGGTGGATCAGCCCGCTCGGAAATGCGAGACGTTGGCGCATGTCGCGCAAGCGAATCGGCGAACTGCTCCTCGAAAGAAAAGTGATCAGCAAAGAGCAGCTCGAGTCTGGGCTGCTCGCCCAGAAGCGCACGCGGCAGCGCCTGGGCATCACGCTCATTCAGCAGGGCGTGCTCACCGAGTCGCAGCTCGCGGGTGCGCTGGCGGTCTCACTCGGCCTGCCCGCGGTCGACTTGTCGAAGGTGCAGGTCGACTGGAGCGCCGTGCACATGCTGCGCGCGCGCTTCTGCGAGAACCACGAGGTGTTTCCCTTCGGCATCGACGGCAAGGGCACCACGACGAAGCGCATCGTGCTCGCGATGAGCGACCCGCTGAACCAGGCCGCGCTCGACGAGGTGGAGTTCACCACGGGCCTCAAGCCGTCGCCGTGCGTGGCGACGCACTCGCAGGTTCGCGAGGCGATCTTGCGCTACTACCACAAGGTCACCGCGAGCGCGGCGTCGCCGCTTCCCGGGGGGAAGCCCGGCGCAGCGACCGTGCGGCTCATTCCTTCTCCCATCGAAGACGACGAGCCGGTGGTGATGGGCGAAGAGATCATCTCGGTTCACAACCAGCTGCCGCCCGACGTGCAGGTGCCCGCGCAGCCCGCGCCGAAGAAGCGGCTCGACGCCGCCGTCTCGAAGGACCTCGACTTTCTCTTCGGCCTCAAGGGCGAAGAAGACGTCGAGACGATGGAGCGGCGCTTCTGGGCTTTGCTGCGCGTGCTGCAGAAGAAGGGTCTGCTGACCCGCGAAGAGTTCATCGCCGAGCTCGGCGAAGAGTGACGGCTCACGCAGCGGGCCGCACCGTCGACCGCTCGAGCAGCTGCTGCCACGCGCGCGCGATCTCTGGTGAGGCCGCGTAGAGCGAGCACTCGAGGTCGAACAGCTCTCCGACCTTCCGCGCGCGCTGCACCACGGCCCACACCTTCGTCGCTTCGCCCACGACCTCGAACTCGAGCAGGCGGTTGGCGTCGAGCGAGTGCTTCGACAGGCCCGAGAACGTCGTCGCGTCGGCGCGGCACACGTCGATGCGCATCGCGGTGCCGCCGGCCCGCCTCGTCTCGACGATGAACGCGACCGGTCGCAGCGCGGCCTTCGGTGCCATCGAGGGCAGCGGCGTGGTGAAGGCGCCCGTCGAGCTGGGCTCGGGCTCGCTCGACTCGGCCTCGAACGCCGTGATGGTGGCAGGAATGCCGGGGAGCATGTCGGCCAGCGTCTCGCACGCCGCGCTCTTCAGCCCCGTGAGGGTCTCGAGGTCGCTCGATGTCAGCGTCGACTGCTGCTCGAGCGCGGCGACGATGCGATCGGCGAGCGCGACCCGCCTCGTCAACGCATCGGGCAGCGGGTCTTCATGGTGCCGCGTGATGACGGTGACGAGTGCCTCGGGCAGCTGCCAGCGCGTCGCGAGCACCCGGCCCATGGGCACGTGTTGTGTCTCGAGCGCGTGCGCGATGGCCACTGCGTCGGGCGAGAGGCTCTGCTTCGCCATGACGTCTTCGATGCTGCCCACGGCGAGCAGCTTGCCGACGTCATGGAGCAGCCCCGCCACGAAGCCCTCTCCGCCATCGGCGCCGTCGACCTTCGAGAGGGCCTCGGTGACGAGCGCCGCGCTCAACGACTGTCGCCACAGGCCGCGGCGCAGCTGGCGGGCCGGCGCCGGTCGAGGCCTGGGTGACGGTGGCGGCCATGGCGAGCCGGGTGAGTTCCTTCGCGCCGATGCGTCCAACCGCGACCTGCAACGAGGTGACGGCCTCGCCCCGTCGATAGAAGGGTGAGTTCGCCAGGCGCAGCAGGTTGCCGGTGAACACCGCGTCGGTGCGCATCGCGTTCACGAGCTCGCTCTGCAGGTAGTCGGGCCGCGCGAGCACCTGTTGCAGCTTCATGGCGGTCATCGGGTACGGCGGAACCCGGATCGAGTCCTTTCGGACCGCCTCTGCCAGCATGTCTCCGAGCTCCATAGACCCACCTCTCGCGGCGTTGCGGCCTGCCGCCAATCGACGGACTCCACGAAGAGCAAACGGTCGGCCACCTGCGCGCGAAAGCAAACGGGCCGCCCGGTTGCCCGGACGACCCGTTGCGACTTCGGCCCTTCAGCAGGCGGTTTAGATCTTCGCGCCCGGCGTCTTCTGGAAGCCCGCGTTGAACTCGGTCATCGACTTGTTCAGGTCGGCCTTGATGGCGTCGGTGAGCTGCTTCTCAGAAGCGATGTTCTGCTCGATCTGCGGGTACTTCGCGGCGGCGAACTCGAGGTACTCCTTCGCCCAGCGGGTGACGTCCGAGACGGGGATGTCACGCAGCCAGCCGCGCTTCGCCGCGTCGTCCTTGTTGGTGCCGGCGTACAGCTGCATGACCTGCTTCGAGACCGTGAGGGGCTCGTACTGGGGCTGCTTGAGCAGCTCGGTGAGGCGCGCGCCACGGGCGAGCACTTCCTGGGTGGCCTTGTCGAGGTCGGAGCCGAACTGCGCGAAGGCGGCGAGCTCGCGGTACTGCGCGAGGTCGAGCTTCAGCGAGCCTGCGACCTGCTTCATGGCCTTGATCTGCGCGGCGCCACCGACGCGAGACACCGAGAGGCCGACGTTGATGGCCGGGCGAACGCCGGCGAAGAACAGGTCGGTCTCGAGGAAGATCTGGCCGTCGGTGATGCTGATGACGTTGGTGGGAATGTACGCGGACACGTCGCCGGCCTGCGTCTCGATGATGGGCAGGGCGGTGAGCGAGCCGGCACCCTCGGCGTCAGACAGCTTGGCGGCGCGCTCGAGCAGGCGGGAGTGGATGTAGAAGACGTCGCCCGGGTACGCCTCACGACCAGGCGGGCGGCGCAGCAGCAGCGAGAGCTGGCGGTACGCGACGGCCTGCTTCGAGAGGTCGTCGTAGATGATGACCGCGTGCATCTTGTTGTCGCGGAAGTACTCGCCGATGGCGCAGCCGGTGTACGGCGCGAAGAACTGCATCGGAGCCGGGTCAGCCGCGCTGGCGGCGACGACGACCGTGTACTCGAGCGCGCCGTAGCGGGCGAGCTTGTCGACGACCTGCGCGACCGTCGACTGCTTCTGGCCGATGGCGACGTAGATGCAGAAGACGTTCTGGCCCTTCTGGTTGATGATCGCGTCGATGGCGACGGCGGTCTTGCCCGTCTGACGGTCGCCGATGATCAGCTCGCGCTGGCCGCGGCCGACGGGCACGAGCGCGTCGAGGGCCTTGATGCCGGTCTGCATGGGCTCGTGCACGCCCTTGCGCTTGACGATGCCGGGCGCCTTCAGCTCGATGCGGCGCATCTCGGTCGACTGAATCGGGCCCTTGCCGTCGATGGCATTGCCGAGGGCGTCGACGACGCGGCCGAGCAGGCCCTTGCCGACGGGCACCTGGGCGATCTGGCCCGTGCGCTTGACGATGTCGCCTTCACGAATCGTCTTGAAGTCACCCATGATGGCGACGCCGACGTTGTCTTCCTCGAGGTTCATCACGAGGCCGCGGGTGCCGTTGGGGAACTCGACGAGCTCACCCGACTGCGCGGAGTCGAGGCCGTGAACGCGCGCGATGCCGTCACCGACCGCGAGAATGGTGCCGGTCTCGGCGACCGTCATCTGCTTGCCGTAGTCCTGGATCTGCTCCTTGAGGATGCGGCTGATTTCGTCGGCTCGGATCTGCATGGTGTCGAGGCTTCCTGAAGGTGAGTGGAGACGCGCGCGCCGTACCATGGGCCAACGCGGCATGTCAGGTGTTTTTCACCGTCGCCGCCATCAGCACGGGTTCTCAGTTCGATTCCGCCTTCGCTCAGACCTCGCGTCGCGCAGAAGAGATTCGCAAGGCGCGCGCCGCTCCCGTCTTCGCGCTCGGCTGCATCTCACGGGTTCTCAGTTCGATTCCGCCTTCGCTCAGACCTCGCGTCGCGCAGAAGAG